>JAJCXQ010000328.1 GCA_029263355.1 Acidobacteriota bacterium
ACGAGTTCAACTACGAGATCGGCTGCTCCCAGCTCTGCGGCCTCGGTCACTACCGTATGCGCGGCTTCGCCACCATCCACAGTCAGGCGGACTACGACGCCTGGATGGAGGAAGAGCAGAGCTACCTGGGCGGCCAAGGCGAAGACGACTTCTGGGGTTGATCCCGCTCCGTCCGTCTCATCGTCTGCTGCAACGCCCCCGGCCCTCGGGGGCGTTTGTGATTTTGGAGCCCTGCATCACAGCGCGTGAACTAGAACCATCGATAGAATCCGCTAAGAACAACCTGCTGGAGCAAAGATGCTGAAGAACGAAACGGAATCGAAGGTTCGACAGACGCTGGCTACCCTGTTTTCGGCGTTCCTTCTACTGACCCTGGCAGCTTGCGGAGGAGACAACGCCAACGTCGAGACCCCGTCCGACGACGGATCAAAGCCCGACTTCGACCTCGCCGGCGCCAACGAGCCGCGTGGGATCCGAACTAACCAACCCTCAGCACAACCCGGCTATACCCTGTTCGGGCCCATCTTGTCCGACACCACCTATCTGATCGACAACGCAGGGCAGGTTGTCCATACCTGGAAGGCAGAGCTTGCACCCTCGGGCGGCATCTACCTGCTCGACAACGGCAACCTTCTGCGCACCGCTCGTGAACCGGATGTCGAACGCTTCGAAGGCGGTGGCCAAGGCGGCAGAATTCAGGAATTCACCTGGGAGGGTGAGCTGGTGTGGAATTTCCGCTTTGCCAGCGACCAACACCTGCTGCACCACGATATCGCGAGGCTGCCGAACGGCAACGTGTTGGCGATCGCCTGGGAGCACAAAAGCGCTGAAGACTCGCGCTGGGCCGGTCGAGACCCGGACAAGGTACCGGAGGCCGGGATGTGGCCTGACATGATCGTCGAGATCGAGCCGCAGGGGCTGACCGACGGAAAGATCGTCTGGGAATGGCATGCTTGGGACCACCTGATACAAAACATTAATCCGCGGCTCGAGAACTACGGCGACCCCTCAGAACACCTCGGCCGCATCGACGTCAACGCCGACCTCACCGAGGAGACGACGGCCGAAGAGCTCGAGAACCTCAAAACTCTCGGTTACGTCTCAGACGACACCACCGAAGAAGACCTCAGGTCCGATCTCTTCCACACCAACGGCATCGACTACAACGCGGAGCTCAACCAGATTGCTCTCAGCGTGCCGCGCTTCAGTGAGATCTGGATCATCGATCACAGCACGACAACCGAAGAAGCCGCCGGCAGCAGCGGCGGCCGCTGGGGCAAGGGTGGTGAGATCCTGTACCGCTGGGGGAATCCCGCCGCCTATGGCCGCGGCGACGAAAGCGCGCGACAGCTGTTCTTCCAACACGACGCCCGCTGGATTCCCGAAGGCTCTCCCGGCGCCGGCAACCTGACCGTCTTCAGCAACGACATGAAAGACGACACCGGCCCCTATTCCGCGGTCTACGAGATCACACCTCCAACCGCCGACGACGGCAGCTACGTCGTACCTGAAGAAGGCGCCTTCGGACCGGCGGAACCCACCTGGTCCTACCGCGGAACCGCCGAGGCGTTCTTCTTCGCGCCGTTCATCTCGGGCGCCGAGCGCCTACCCAACGGCAATACCTTGATCTGCTCCGGGCCACAAGGCCGCTTCTTCGAAGTGACTCCTGAGGGCGAGATCGTGTGGGAATTTTGGGATCCCCGACAAGGCGTCGTCAAGCTACCCGATGGCTCTCCGCCCCACCCGGTTGACGAATTCACCCACGCCGTCTTTCGCGCTACGCGGATCCTGCCGGATCACCCGGCGCTCAGTGGCCGCGAGTTGCAACCTTTTGATCCGCAACCACCGATTGTGGCGGCGGCCGAAGACGCCGCAGAATAATCCTCCACCTCGGCTGAGCCACGATTCGCTTTACGCTCGATTCGGGGCTCCCAATGCTGGAGAGACCCCAATTTACCCTTGATCCGGGTCTCCTGATGCTGCAGAGACCCCGTCTCATGCTCGCCCCGGGTCTCCTAACGCTGCCGAGACCCCCATTTACGATCGATCCGGGTTCCTCAACGCTGCAGGGACCCCGATTTACGCTCGATCCGGGTCCCCCAACGCTGCCGAGACCCCGATCGACGTTCGAGCCGACTTCCTGTAAGCCGCGGTGCACCTCTGATGGCGAAAACTCTCAGCAGGAGTTCATCGCCGTCCGACGCTCTATACTTGGCACTGACTCCAACGCTACGGGCCTGCACACCATGGAACACAACAGCTCAACACCCAAAGGCGACGTCACGCTGCTGCTGCGAAGTTGGAGCGACGGCAGCCAAGAGGCTTTGGGAGAGCTGATGCCGGTAGTGTTGACCGAGCTGCGACGCCAGGCACGAGGCTATTTGAGCCGCGAACGGCCGAGCCACACTCTCGAACCATCGGCCCTGGTCAACGAAGTTTTCCTGCGCTTGGTCGACCAGACTCGCGCGCGCTGGCGTGACCGGGTGCACTTCTTTGCCGTAGCGGCGCAGATCATGCGGCGCATCCTAGTGGATCATGCGCGTGCCCATCAGGCCGACAAACGCGGCGGATGGGCGCAGAAAGTCAGCCTCGACGAGGCAGCTGACGTCTTCGAGCAACAGAAAATCGACCTGGTTGCCCTCGACGAAGCACTCGACGAACTGAGCGCCCTCGACAAGCGGCAAGGCCAGGTTGTGGAGCTACGCTTCTTTGCCGGTTTGACGATCCAAGAGACGGCCGAGGTCCTGAAGATCACCCACGCCACGGTCAGCCGCGACTGGAAAAGCGCAAAAGCCTGGCTCTATCGTCGCATTCGACAATAAAGCCAGGCAAGCACGGCTTCAGAACAGCTCGAGCATCGATGCCTTATAAAGGCCCCGATCTTCGACAAAGTAGAGGATGCGTAATCTCACAGAGTCTCCTGGGCGAAACCGGTCTGAGAGACTCACGATCCTCTCCTTCGAGATATCGGGCAGCAGCACGATAGCTGGACCCTTCGGAGTGTCTGCATAAAGACCGTATGCTTCAACTCGGGTCACCGTTCCTTCCAACGTTTCCTCAGTCACGTGTACCTCCGGTTCATTGCAGATGATATCGGTTCGACGGACCGGACTTGATCGCCTCGTTGAACGCCTCGAGGCCTGTTGCCGGAACGTGGACCGACTGGTTTTCTAGGCCATCGCGTCTGATCACGCCTTCCGTGGTCAGTCGATCGTATTCTGATCGCGGAACGTTAATTTCCTGTAAGCCGTTCTCGTAGTGATACTGGTACTTTTGAGCAGTTCCCTTGTCACGTGAAAAGAAAGGACCATCTCCAGGATACCGTGAGGGGTCGTATCCGTCGACAACCTCTTGGGCGGCTCCAGTGCGCCCTCGCTGCGGTGCCTTCCACAGTTTCACGATGCCGTCCGACGCCTCCCCAGCGACCTTCCTTCCAGCTGCGATTCCAGCCTTCGCATCCCTGGCACTGATTGGACTGGCGATCTCGGTGGCAAGAGACAGCCCGGCGGTCAACCGATCTCCGAAGCTGGCGTTCGCGTTAGTGACGGTGTTGAAGTCAGCGATGGCACCGGCGAAGGTGGCGGCGACGTCACCGCCTTTGATCGCCAACTTGAGCAGTTTCTTGGCAACGCCGAGCCCAAAACGACCGTCCGGATCCACCACGTTGATCGGGTTGTTGCCGACGTACGCGTAGCGGTTCCAGCCATCCCCGGCAGGGTCAGTGGACGCAAAACGTCCAAAGGGAAAAAAGTAGGTTCGCGCCAACATGTAATCAGCCAGGTTGTGCGCATCACGCTCGTGGCCTGCGAACTTCACCGTTGGTTCGTCGGCGCCGCTGTTATTGGACACCGCTTCGCCGAACGGGTAGTAGTTACGAGTGCCAACCTTGACACCCAGGTTGTTGGTGATCGCGCGGGTTGTGCCGAGGTGGTCTTGGTGAAAGAACAGCTCGCTGCCGTCCTGGGCACGCGTGGCGATCAAGCCGCTCGGGCCGTAGATGAAGTCCTTCTCAAAGGTCCACGCCTCCCCTTGCTGGTTGGCGTCGACATAAGGGCCCCAACCATTGACCTTGTACTCGCGCAGTACTCTCCCTGAGAGATCCCGCAACTTGAAGGTGCGTTCGGCGGTATGGCCGTCGAAGGTGATCAGGCGAAATTCGCCTGGACCAAAGGCATGGAGATGGATCGACTCCTGGCCCGGCACATAGTTGTCGAATTGCGCCTGCTGGTTGAGCGCGTCGTACTCCATGGCAAACACTGCCGGCGAGCCGACTCGGGTCAAGTTACCGGAGCCATCGTATTGGATGGCAAAACCCAGGCCGTTCTGCATCCGGTTAGTGCCGGTGTTGACCTGATAGGTTGACCATGGCCCACTGTTCTGGCGAAAGCTCCCGATGTTGTCAGCCGCGTCGTAGGTGAACTCCTTCTTAAAGCCAGGACCCGCATGTGACACGGTGCCGGAGAGCAGGCGACTGGCCTGGTCGTAGGTGTAGCGATCGTTACCAATTGCCCAAACGTTGCCGGCCCCGTCGTAGCTGAAAGAACCGGTGTCGAAGCGGGCGGTGACACCCACGCTGTAGCGCATACGCTGCGGCCGCACCATGCCGTTGGTGCCCTGATCAAAAATGCCGTCGACGGTATTCGAGTAGTCGAGGCGCGACATCTGCAGGTTGTGGTGGTAGTTGTACTCACCCCATGGCCCGAGGCCTGAGCTCACCCGCCGAGTTTTACCTTGGTTGTAAGTGACGGTCACCGAATGGGCTGGCGCCAACACGTCGTTGGGTCCGTCGTCACAGAGACGTCGGCCGTTCTGCGGTGTCGTCTCGCATGTGGGATAGCCGTAGCGAGTTGTGTTGCCGAGTTGGTCGTACTCGAAGGTCTGCGAGAAAAAGACGTTGTAGCGGTCCGCGCCGGGGCGGTTGAGATGCTGCAGCTGCGTCGTCTTCTTCGAGGTTTTACCGAGCTTGCCGCGGTACTCGTACTCCTCGTAAATCGACCAATCGTCGGCACCGCCGTATGGGTAGTTGTGACGGATCTCGCGGATCACCTTACCCTTGCGGTAGTCCGAGCCGTTATTCGCGGTGCCCCAAACCCACCTGCGCCAAGACCTGCCACCGGAAGTATTCTTGATCTCGATCAGGCGACCGCTGTTGTCGTAGACATAGGTCAGGTTTCGGCCAGCGTCCTGTAGTGTGCGCCGGTTACCAAAAGCATCCGGTTTGTAGGTCGCATAGCCATTGCCACTGGTACCGATTTCAGGATGACGCTCTCGGATCAACAGGCCGCGGGCGTCGTAATCGTAAAGCCGCGTCTGGTCGATGCCGCTACCGGTACGCCGGGCACTGATCTGTGCATCGTAGGGGTCGAAAGTGAACCGCGTGTTGTGGAGCGGATTGTTGATCTGGACGGTTCGGCCACGGCTGTCGGCGGAGGTGGTGGTGGTTACCGAGGTGGTGCCGCCCACCGAGGTCCGCACCTGCACGGTGCTGCGGGAGACACGCACGCCGCTGTAGGTGCGGTTCTCCACCTGCCCGTCCGGCGCTGTGATCTTGCCGACCCGGCCGAAGGCGTCGTAATTCGTGTAGCGTGTCGCCAGGCTGGTGTTGACGCTGCTCTTGTTCTGCCGGGTCGTGGCTTTGGCCACCCAACCGAGCGCGTTGTAGAACGTCTTCTGTTCGGTTTCGGTGTACGACGAGTCGCCCGCCGGCCGGCGCATGATGTTGCGTATCGGCCGTGCGAAGTGGTCGTAAACCTGGATCTCCTTGGTCAGGGTGGCGCCCGAGGTACTCTTGCTCAGGGTCTCGATCGATGGATTACCGCCGGCCGGATTGCGGTAGACAATCTCGGTCCTCGTCTGGCCGAGGGAGGCGGTTGGTGTACTGCGAGTCAACCGGCCGAGTTGGTCATATTGATGGGATGTGCTCTGGTCGGCGGCGTTGTAAGTCACCGACGGCAAGCCGGTATCGCGGTCGATTGTCGCGCGATACCAATCCGGGAACCCGCTGATGTAGGTGCGGGCCAGTTGCAGATGCTGGTAGTTATGCCGGATCAGATAGCTGCTGCCGTTCGACGGCGATCCGTTGGTGGCACACGAAGAACTCGTGGACAGGCTCGCCCACTCGCCTCCCGCCACCGTCTCGCTCACCGGCAAGCCGTTGTCGTTTCCAGCCTGGCTGCCGATGCCAAGCTTGACCACCAGATCCTTGCCGCCTCGACCGCCAGGGCTCTTCCAGCGTCGCGAGCAAGTCATCGAGCCATTGCCGTTGAACTGAAACTCGGTGACGTAGGTGCGGCCCCCTTCGGTTGCAGTCTGCTTGCTGTAAGGATGCAGGATCCACTTCGACGCAGGTGAGGGCAGGTAGGTTGACGGCGTCCCTATCGAGATGTAACCGGTAGTGCCGCTAATCCCTCGCACCGTCGTACCCGTGGCGGTGTAGTTGGTCGTGTCGGTACGGGTGTTGTTGCCTGAGAAATTGTCTTTGGTCACCGTGCGCCGGAAGCTGCCGGCACCGTTGTAGTCCAAGTGTTCGACGTCGATATAGCGCGAGCCGTCGTCGTTGAACACGGTTCTCTCGGCAACCAGCAATGGGTTGGATTGGTAACAGCCGGCGCTGTCACCAAGGCTCTTGTTGCATTGGTTGCGATACTCGGTGGCGTAGCGAACATAGGTCGAGCGCTTAGCGCCTCCGCACGCGCCGCCCGTGCAATGGAACGTTTGGCGCGACAGGAACCGCCGGGTGGATGTCGAACTGCCGGTCGTGAAATTCTTGGCGAAAGGCAAGCCGCCGTCAGTGACCTGCCAATTGTCGATCGAGATGCTGGAGTTCGGAAACCGTGGCCCCTGCGCTACCGAGTTGTAGTAGACCGTACGGGTGTGCTTGCCATTTTCGTCCGGCGGTGCGTTGACGGTTGTCTTGCGATAGTCCGCCCGGCGGCAGAACGGTCCGTAGAGCACCATCGAACTGTGCCCAGGATTAAGCTGGCTCTCATAGGTCCAAATGCCCTCCACCGTGCCATTGGGCAGTTTGGAGATGCGCCGGCGCACACCGGTATAGCGGTAGTCGAACTCGATCGCAGCTGGATCGACGTTGTTGCTGTAGGTGCAGCGCGTCGGTACGTCCCAATGTATGTTGGAATATTCCCAGGCGATACGACCTTGGGCCGGCGCGGTGACTTCGATCAGTCGGCCGTTGTAGTGAGGATTAGAGGTTGTGTAGGTGGTGAATTGCCACGGTCGTGAATGCGGCACTGTAATCTGACTCAGCACCCGTGTCCGGATGGTGTTGACCGCTGGCGGCAGCAAATGACCATCGTGTGGACTGCCCCGCTGCAAGGTGCGGGTGGCATAGGTGAAGTCGTAGGTTGCCGGCGACGACCCGAAGACGGCAAGCTGAACCTTCTTGACCACCTTACGCAGATCGCCCCATTCATCACGATCCGGCGTCCAGTACGGTGGTGAGCCGTCGCCACCAGCGGTATCACCGTCACCGTGGCTCAAGGTAACGGTATGCTGGCGACCGGTGGAGTCCCGAATCGTCCAAGTCTCGATGCTAGCGTTGAGGTTGTAGGTGACCCGCATATAGTTGCCATAGGGATCCTTCGTCTCGTAGAGCCGCCAGCAGCCGCTGACACCGTCACCGCAGAATTCGGTGCCTTCCTTGGCGCCGGTACGGTGGAACACCGAGACCAGGCCGTTGGGCATCTGCACCTCTATCTCGGTTGACGACTTCTGACGCATGCGGGTGAACTCGCCACCCTTGGAGTAGCGCACCGGCAAAGACGGCGTGCCGTTGTTACGGCCCGGTAGCGAATGGAGATAGGTCACCGCGCCGCTCGGCGCCACATACATCCAACGGTCGTTGAGATCTGCCACGTCGGTCGGCCGATTGGGCCAGCGCTTCCAGTCGAAGCTCGGCAACCCGGACGGCGCAATTGGCGCGTAGAGGCGGCCGAAATGAAGCTCCCAACCGAGGCCAGCGTTAGCGGCGTAGTTGGTCGACGCGAAAGTAATCGGCGTATGCGGCGGCGAACAGCCGCCCACCGGGCAGCCGACTTCGATGTGCTGCCAGAGGTTGGAGTTGTAAACCGGCCGCACCTGGTACTCGAGGATCGGCCCGACCTGATAAGTCTGGCCCAAAGGAATCGTCACCACCAGGTTGCCGGAGGCGGTATCCACGTGATCAATCTCACTGGCGGAAAGAAACGGCGTATTGGGACGGAAGCCGCGCGGGGTCACCACTGGCGTGTATGCCGGCTGATCAAACGGGAGCTTGAGATCGGATTCTCCAGAGCTGTCCGCGTCCGAGCCCTCTTCGCCGTCTTTTCGTGGCGTCTCGACCTTGAACCCAACCGCGGCGGGTTCGGACTCATTACCCATCTCGTCGGCGACGGTCACGACCAGTCGCACCGCTCGGTCGACCGGCAACCCTGGTAGCTGACAACTGGCGCCATCAGCGCGGGCAACACACTGCGCGTCCACAGGCACTCCGTTGGCCGTGACCCGCAAGCTGCCCGAGCGCACGCCGGAGCGGTCGTCGCGATATTTCACTTCGAGCCGCGCACGCCCCTTCGCGATCGAGCCGTCCGCCGGAGTGAGAATCTCGACGACGGGTGGCTCGGTATCCACCACCGACAACATGGCAAAATCGAACACCCGAAGGGCATCTTCGTGGTCAGCCAACAGGTGTCGGTCGAGCTCCCAACCTGAAGCGCTGATGCGCACCAGCTCATGCCCGTCAGTGATCCACAACGAGCGAGTGGCGGGATCGAATTCCCAAGCCGCGACCTCACCCTCCTCCCCGAAGGGCTGATACACAATAACTTCTTCACCCTGCGCGTCCAATAAGATCAGGCGCGTCTTATCGACTGTCCAGACGCCGCTGTGACCGTCACTCAACACGGCGCTGGCAGCGGTCTCACGCTCCAGGATACGAGCCCCCTCGACATCAAAACGCATCAGCCGCTCGCCGCTCACCAGCCACATGTGCCCCGAGTCCAGGGACAACGATTGCGGATCACCGCTGGCGCCTGTGGATGTCGTCTCGAGCGAACGCACTGGATAACCGGCAATCGCATCGCGAGCGGTCAGCCCGTTGGCGGTTGCCACCCACAGTTCAGAACGTTCCGGGTCGAACATTAGACCGCGTACCGGCGAGTTCAACGTAACCTTTTGGAGACTTTGTCCGCCTGCGCCAAACGACTCGAGCTGGTCTCCTCGCGCCAGCCACGCAGAGCCATCCTCAGGCACCACCTGCAGCATTTGAGCTTCCGATTTGGCAACTGAGAGCTCCTGCCGCCACAACAATCGGCCCGCAAGATCGAAGCGTGACAAGCTGTTGTCGGTCGCCACCCAAACCGAGCCACGCTTTGCATCCACAGCTACGGCTCGCGCATCGGCGGTTGCCGGAATCTCGAGCCTAAGGCCGGTGGCTGGTTCGATCACCACAACACCCTGGGGTGTTGCCAGCCATAGCGTCGTCTCAGGAAGGTTCGTTTCGGCGAGCGCAGGACACACAGCGAGCATCAAACCTAACAAAAGCGTCAATAGGACACTCCCACTTCGTCGCCTGGAATCTCGCCTCTGACCTCGCAATAAAGTGATCGACCCAACAGCACTACCAGCGTTGGGCATATACCCAACGCAACGTCTCGGGGAAACCTCGGCCGCAAAATGAAACATTTAAAAGATCCTCCATAGATTGAATTTGCCGACGCCTGCGGAGCCCTTGCCCACGACGACTCAGAAGCCGGCTTCATGGAGTAACGCGGAATGGCACGGCTCAAACACCTCACAAATTAAAGCGACAACAAAATAGAT
>JAJCXQ010000329.1 GCA_029263355.1 Acidobacteriota bacterium
CGCCGACGATATCGATGTCGGCCTGTTTGAGACCTTCGGCGACCACCATGGCCTGGGCTTCGGCGATATGGCGCTGGGTGTCGATGCCGGCAAGCTCGATCTCTTTCTGGGCCTCGAGACGCAGTCGATACTCTTCATGGCCGCGACTGGCGTCATCGAGGGCCTTCATCGACTCGGCTTTTTCGGCCAAGCCGGCGGCTTCACCGACCAATCTCTCACGGATCGCTTCACCCTCGGCGAGACCGGTCCGGCGCAGCACCTCTGCCTGGGCCGAGCCCATCTTCTCGGTCGCGTCGGCGTCAGCTTCCTTGACTCTCACCTGCGCCATACCCAGTTTCTCGACGGCGTCGGCGTCACGTTCTTTGACTTGGATGTCGGCGAGTCCACTGGCGGCTTGCTCGGCCTGCACACCCTCAGCCAAGCGAATCTTGGCCTTGGCCAACTTGTCGGTCGCCTCGAGCTCAGCTTCGGCCAAGATCAGCTGCTCGCGCGCCTTGTGTTTGGAGGCGGCCTCCGACGCTTCCGCCGCCTTGATGTCTTTCACCAACAATTCCTGGGCCTCGGCCTCGGCGTTGATCACCATCGCCTCTTTGGTGCGCTGCGCTTCTTCAACCAACCGCAGTCGCTTGATCGCCTCTTCCTCTTGCGCCACGGTTTTGTCGACGGCGATCCGCTCACGGATCACGTTGGCGATTTCGCGCTTCTCGTGCTCAACTTCTTTGTCCTTGGAGATGCGCTGCAACTCGGTCTCACGCTCGCGGCTAATCACTTCGATCAGGCGGTCCTTCTCGACCCGCTCGTTCTCGACCGCCACCACCCGTTCGCGGTTCTTCTGCGCCACCTCAACCTGACGTTTGAGGTTCTCTTCTTGGACGGCGATGTCTTCGTCGGACTTGATGCGCGCGGTTTCGGCTCGGAGCTTCTCCTCAGCCTGCACCTTGAGGGTCTCAGCCTGCTCGCGGGCGCGGACGGTAGCGATCTCGCGCTGCTGCTTGGATTCGGCGTCAGCTTTCTGACGCTCGAGCTCGAAAATCGCCTCCGCCGCCTCAACGTCTTGTTTAGTGATCAGTTTCTTTTCGTTGTTCAGAAACTCGTTGGTCTTGACGTGCTCAATGGCCGTAAGGTTGGTGATCTTTCGAATACCCTGCGCATCGAGAATGTTGAACTCATCAAGCTCGGTCAGGGGTGTTTGTTCGAGATAGTCGATCGCACAGTCTTCCAACGAATAACCGTTCAAATCGGTACCGATGACTTCGATAATGCGATCGCGCAGATCTTCACGTTGGGTGTAAAGATCAACGAAGTCGAGTTGTTTACCGGCTGTCTTGAGAGCCTCGGAAAACTTCGCACTAAAAAGATGCTCCAGCATCTTCTGATCAGAGGCTCGGGTACAACCCACCGTTCCGGCAACTTTGGTACAGTCTTCTTCGGTCTTGTTGACCCGAACAAAGAAGGTAATCTTGATGTCGGCCCGGATATTGTCGCGACAAATGAGACCGTCAGAACCGCTACGATCCACCTCGATCGTCTTGACGGTCATATCCATGCGCTCGGCCTTGTGAATGACCGGAATCACTAGCCCGCCGGTGAAACTCACCGTCAGCTTGCCGGTGATCACGTTACTGACGATAAGAGCCGTACCCTGCTCAACCTTGACGATGCCAAAAGCCATCAATATCTCCTCATGCGAGATTCAGGTCCGTTTTACTGCTGCCACAGCCGGACCGTTTAAAAGAGATTAATTCGTTTCCATACTGGCGGCGACGGAGAGCTCCGCGAGCTCGTCGTCCACCGGCAAGACATAAAACACCTCGTGTTTGGGGTCGTATTCGAAAATCAGCGCCTTTGAGCCTCGGGACAAATCATTGGTGTGCAGGCAACGGGCCTGGATCAGGATCGTCGAACCGTCGTCTCGGACCTCGGCTTGGCCAAATTTCTCGTCGACTCGCAACGTGGTGACGGTGCAGATCTTCTCGACCAGATCTCGCTTGCCGGTCACGGGCGCGAATCGAAATAGCTTGCGCAGCGGACGCAGAGCGACCGCGGTCACTGCCATCGACAACACCGTGGCGCCCACGCCGACGCCAACCAACGCCGCCGTTCCGCTGGCCACCGCCGGCAAAAAGCTCAGGCCGGCATAGGAAAACAACCACCCAAAACCGGCGAGGGCGGTGCCAACAATCGACAGTGGGACACCTGCCAAACCAAGACAACCGCCGTGCTCACCAGCGCCCTCGACCAAACCCTCCGCAACCCCTTCTGCCGCACTTTCAACAGCGCTGGCAGAGCCTTCGAAAAGGCCTTCGAAGATTTCGAAAATACCATCGACGATGCCGAGGTCCATGAGGCCGAAGAGGACCGTCGCCCAGTAGACTGAAGCGAGGATGAGCAACACACTGAAGATTGTCGTCGGCATCGTGAATGCCGCGTCTAAAAATTCGCTCATCGCGCCCCTGCCGAAGTGGTGAACGTTTCCATGCAACAAACTACGGCAATGGGCATTCGGTTATTCATAGTTGGATCGCATATTTTCCCAACCGTCCAGTGCACCCCTCAATACGAGAAACAGTCGTTCAGTGGTAACCCCTCACCTTCCCTCAATATCCCCACGGCGGCCACAAGGCTTCAGTGCCGGTGATCTTGCCCAAGCCCTCGGAATACATACGGGCGGTCTCGACGAGCCCAGGCGAGATGAGATGGCGACCCTGGCGATCTTCTTTGAACAGATGTTTCCAAGTCTCCCGGGTACCGAGCTGAATTCTGCGCTGGCACACCGCATGACCCAAACGCGACACGCGTAGTTCGAGGGCCAGGGCGCCACAAGTTGTAAAGTACGCGCCGGACTGTTGGTTCGACAACCAAGCTTCGAGTTGTTCCCGGCTGTGCATCGTCTGAACCTGGTCCGCCAGAGCAGGTCCCGGCTCGGTCGCAATGGTACCGATCGCCAAAGGCCGCAGGTCGACAAAACCGTTGTTGGCGATCACCCAATCGCGGACCACTTCGGCTGGCACCCCATGCTGCTCAGCCTGCTCACCCCAAATCCGATCCAGATCGCGGCGCTTGGCGATCGCGCAATCCACCGGCGCAACGTAGGGTCCCATCAGGATCCGATCCTCGCCATCTTGCGGACTGCGATACAGGATCGGGATACCGAGCGAGGTGATGATCTGGAGATGACGATTGATACGCTTTGCCAGCCTGGCCAGGAACCTCTCGCGACCCTGCTGCCGGATGCCGTGTCGACGCGGGTCGAAACCCAACATCGCCCCCGCTGACTCCATCGAGTCGATCTCGCACAACTGTCCGAAGAGCTTCGCCATCTCAACGCCGTTCAGCCCCTCCAGGTCTTCGAAACTTGGAATCTGGGTGTGGTTCCAGAAGAACTCGTCGAGATCCGCCAAACCGTCAACCAGATCACTCTCCGGTATATTCTCGAAGTTCTTGCCGAGCTCACGCAGTCGCAACACCAGCAACAACAGTCCAAGCTCGTGCATACGCGCTTGGTGGGTTGCTGATCCCAGCGCCTGATAAGCCTGCACGCCGAAGGCTCCATGGTGGGCGCGAATCAACCTGGGGTAGCTGTCGAGTAACTTTAAAGCGAAGTACGAGTTCTCGGTTTCGGTGTAATAGGAGAACTTGTCGTGGAACCAGTCAGCACGCCGCTCGGGTCCGAAAACCGCATGGCGCACGAGAACCATCGCCAACTCCTCGGGAATCGCCACCTTCATCACGTGGTAAAGAGCGACGCAGTTGCCCACTGAGAAAATCCCGTTCTCACCCGACCGGATCGCGGCCTCGACGATCAACTCCTTGCCAGCACCAAAATCGATCGCCGCGTCGGCGTCGACGCTGGCGTCGACGCTGAACTCTGCCCAATCGTCTGAGTTGCTCCCATCCAAGATGGCCTCATCAGCGCTGTCTTCGGCAGGTCCGTCCTCGTCAACAGTAGCCTCGGCGGTACTGACCGCATCAACAGCAGCTTCGTCGACAGCAGCTTCGCCGGTAGCAGATTCGTCAACGGCGTCTTCATCAAGACTGGCGCCACCGGCCTCATCCAACATGATTTTTTCGGCAGGAGCACTTTCGACCTGTGGGCTGAGCTCCAATGGAATCCGGACGTTGGGATAAAGCAGGATGTGCGGACTTTCCAAATCGCCGCTCGCGATCGGTGACGGTGCCGCTCCCTCGGTCCGCTCCGCCAGCAAACGACGGACCGCTCGATCGAGAGGCAGATGTTGCCGAAACTCGACGGCATCAATACCGATGGCGGCAGCGGTCTCCAACACGTCGAAACCGTGGTCGAGGTAGAGCTGAGTGAGCTCTTCGGCAAAGTACTTCTTGTCCACCAACTTCTTGCCCAGGGCGCTGTGAGCGAAACCGAGTCGGATCTCCGGTCGTCCACCATCTACCCGATACATCCCGCCGACGGCAGTGGTGTGGGCGATCACCACGTGGCGGGCATGACGCTGTTGAATCACCGCCAGGCCGCGGATGAACGTTCGGAGGTAATCTTTCTTGATGCGCTTTTGGGCGGCGTGATCGAAGCCCTGCTTGGCAAGCAAGCGATCGATCGCGCCTAAGGCGTAGGTGGCGACGCTGGGCAACGGAATAGCGACCAACACAGCATGCAAAAGATCACAATCGAGGGCGTCGACAAAATTCAGGAATGGACAATCCTGGGCAGCAAATTCCGCCTGCAAGGCAGTTTCCAAGTCCATCTCCCCAGAACCTGCCGCGCGGGCATCGGCCTGCCGCAGAGCAACTCGATCCTCGAGGTCGTGCGGCACTTCCAACTGCAACAGATCAAAATGCAAATCGATCCGGCCATCGAGCCGATAGTGTCGTCGCGGCTCGATCTTCTCGATCTCGACCTCTTCGCCGAGGGCCAGATACAGTCGACTGGCGAAATTGGAGATGTCTTTGTCGGCGATGCCGGTCGCGTAGATCTTGCCGCTGAGCGATGGCTTACGCAGGTCCTTCGACATCAAGATGATGCGACACAGCTCGAGCACGGACGCACCACCCACCGCCCCCGTGCCGCCAAAGACCACAAACCGAATCGGCAACGCGCCGCCGCCTGGAAGCAGGCGCTGCGCCAGCAGATGCTCTAGAGACTCGAATTCGTGGTAGAGCGTACGCATTCGGCAGCATCATACGACAACAGAGGGAGCAAGCGGTCGAGCGGCATCTTCCGAGCTCAACACATCCACCGGCTCGTCGGCGGACTCAAAATCCTTCAGAAACGACTTCACTGCGGGCGCCATGCACGCAGCGATTCGGCGTGCCGTTCGCTCCGCGTCCGGTCGCAAGCGAACGAAACACAGATCGCGATCGATCTCGGCCAACAGATCCTTACGGATCTCGATCCCCAGGCAACTCATGCGCTTTGCGGAGAAACGATAGTCGGCCAGCAGCCGTTTGCGGTTCTCGCTGAGGAACCGCGTCAACGCACCGTAGGCGCGACGCGCCTCGGCAAATAGGCGTTTCGAACCCTTGGGCGGCTCGCGGTAGCGGTGCAGGTAACCTCGCAACCGCTCGGCTTCACCCGAACGCCTGGTGACGTCGAGCAGCAATTGCCACATCCGCTGATAACCCGGCTGCTCGCGGCACTCCGGAAACGCTGCCAGGAATTGATCCCGCAGATAACAGAAAAACAACCACACCTGGGCCCGAATCTCGACGGATCCTTCGGGCATGATGTACGGGTAGTTCAAAGCGGTCCGCCAGCCTTCTTGTTCGAGATCGGCCAGCAGCCGGTAGGTCAAGTGTCGCTGGCACGTCGATTCGCAAAGCTCGGGCGGGAACAGGGGATCGAAAATGTAGGGCGGCATCGTCGAAGTCCACTGATACTCCAACGACCGGGCAACCAAACTGATCTCGGGACGCTCGGTCCCCGTCGCATTACATGGGTCGTAGGAGTGCACTGCGATCGATAGCTGCCGCCGCGCAAACTGATCGACAAAGGACCGTGAGGCGGCATCGTAATACTGCGACAAGAGCTCGTAACGCGTTGGCTCCGAGAGGCAGTGCTCAATCGGCGGGAATAACGCATGTCGTCGCAAGTACTCCTCTCCAACCGACGAGCACCCCGGGAAACGGCCGAAGTCCATGACCACCCGAGCCAAATTGATCCTGGAGAAGCTCGCCGCGCCGATCTCCCGCGCCAGATGACGGGCCACCAGGTTCGCTCCCCAGTCGCGCTCTCTCACATAGGCCTTGGCGATCTCGGGCTGAGCCAACACCTCGGCGCTACGCTCGCCAAACAGGTGATACGGAATCTGGCGTCCATCGTGGATCGTGAAGATCAACGCGCCATCCGTCGCACGGCTGGAGCCAGGCTCACCCCGCAGACCGGCGGAGGGGTCACCGGAGTCACCGACCGCAACCTTTTCGACCAACTGCAAGTGCTCTGTGACTTCAGGCTTCGCGTACAAAACGTCTCCTCGGAGCTGGGCTCTGCAAAAACTGGCACACCGCGCTGGGCTCACCCATGGATCGACGGCACATACAAGACAATGACAAATGTTCGAACGACGCCACGACCCAGCTCGTGTGTCGACCATTTCATCCCGATCGAGGGTGCGATGCGACTGAATAGCGACGCGACGACCTGGATTCCCAAGGACTTCGAAGCGACTCTCGCAATCATCACGGTAGGTTTGAATTGTAACGCCAGAGGGACAGCGATGGAAGACCCGCAGTCCGTGAGGTGCGATTGCGCAACACGATTGTGCGACACGACTGCGCGACACGATTGCGTGACGCGTTTGGGCGACACGTCTGGGCAACACGTCACAAAACTCTGAAGCCAGCCCTCGAGCTCGAGACAGCCTATCTTGAGGACTCTACCTTGCAAACAACATTGCGAAATCAGCCTGATTCGAGGCTTTCTTGCTGAAACAACGTCCGATCTTCCAGTCTCAGAGCGGACAATCGCTGCCCCCACACACAACCGCTGTCCAACCCGATGACGGCGGGCTCCAAATGCAGACCTAGCGCCGCCCAGTGCCCGAACACCACCGTCACACCGGAGCTCATCCGACCCGGCGCTTGAAACCACGGCCGGCAGCCAGTTGGCGCACCTTCCGGCGGCCCCTTCCACTTGCACGGCCGGCCTTTGACCGTGCACATCCGCAGGCTGACCAAGACCGACAAATCGTCTCGCCTCAACCGCCAGGGACTGCCTTCGGCCAACTTGACGCCACGTTCCAAGAGTCGGCGTCGACGGGCTGGGTCTCGCAGCACCGGCTCGAGCTCGCGGGCTTTTCGCTCTGCCTCCTCCGGCGTCCACTGCGGCAACAGCCCGGCATGGACCAACAAGACGTCACCTTCGCGGTATACCAGCGAGCAGCTGGCGAGCCAGGCGACCAATTCGTCGCGGTCGGGCGCTGAGAGCACTGCCTCCAGCGTATCTTTGGAGCGCTGCGAAGCGGCGCCATCATGGCGGGCCACCAGATGCAAATCGTGATTGCCGAGCACCACTCGCAACCGGTCGCCGAGACGCGCACTCAGATCTCGCCCCCAGCGCAGCACCTCCAGCGACTGGGGTCCACGATTGACCAGATCCCCCACCAACCACAAACGATCCTGCTCGAGATCGAAGCCCAATTGTGACCACAAGGCCTGCAACGTATCGAAACAGCCGTGGATATCGCCGATAACATAGGTTGCAGCCATCCGCTGACCCTGCCTGAATCCGGCGCCGGATGCAAATCCACTTTGCTGAACCCGCGATGGAGACCCTGTCATGCCCGACGACGAGAGCAGCTTCGAAGAGCTCGAACCGATTGAGCTCGAGATCGGCGACGTCCTCGACCTCCACACCTTCCCGCCCTCTGACGTCAAGGAGTTGGTCACCGAGTATCTCGAGCTAGCTTACGACAAAGGCCTGCGCCAGCTGCGCATCATCCATGGCAAGGGGACCGGTGTCCAACGCCGCATGGTGCGCTCCATCCTCGAGCGTCACCCGCGGGTCGTCAGTTACGGCGATCCTCCCGGTGAAGCCGGTGGCTGGGGAGCGACCTGGGTGACGATGGAGTAAGCTTAAATCGCCATGCCAGGTTCGATTCACTCCGCCGACGCCAAGAACCGGCGCAGCTCAGGCAAAATCGGATCGTTGGTGCCTTCACCGACGTGGACCATGAAGTACTCGTCGTCGAGATGATAGTCGTGGCTCGACAGCTTCCAATAGAGGATACCCTCGAGAAACGGTCGCTCGAGCTCACTATGGGCCTGCCACAGCGCACGCACCGCCCAGGCACGCTCTTCGTAGCGGGCAGGCTGGTCCTCCCACACGATGACAAATTCTTCCGGCTCGCCGGGGGTGCCATCCGGCAGAGTCGTCGGACTGTGGATCAGCGAAAACCCCTCGTGGGCCCACGGGCGTAACGTCGACTTGGCGCGGAAGGTGAAGCCCATCTAGGTGAAGATCACCGGCTTCTCGGTCAACTGCTGGGTGTCACGAAACTCGGCAATACCGCCGAGAACTTTGCTCCAACCGTCGACCAACAACGGGTAGAGCAGATCCTCGGTCTCGTCGGGCAATACCCGGTCACGGAGCTCGAAGTAGGCGTTGATACCCATTACGTCGAGCTCGGACCAGAAACCGACCTCGTGATATTGATCAAAATTGGCGGCGTAACCGATCGACCCTGAGTACACCGCCCGCACCTCGGCGATCAAACCCGTCCAATAGTCTTTCAACAGCGCCCGCTTGCGATTGATGGTCACCAACGACTGAACGTCGCCGCCCGTGACGGTTTCGGCCCACGCCTTTTCGGTCGCAATACGGGCGTCGATGTAGGCGTCAACCGTCTCGAAGCCCTCGCGTTCCGACAGCTCCAGGTTGCGCTGCGAGATGATCTTCTCCTGGGCCAGCACCTTTGCCCGCCGGCCCGCTTGCTTCTTTTCGTTGAGGAAGTACTCCTCGAGCGCTGGTGGCTCGACAGCCGGCAGGGTTGTCGCCAAAGCGTTCATCTCGCTGCCGATCATGAACACGTCGACCCCTTCATGCTCCGCGACCTTGGCCCACTTGACCACAAACCGAGTGTACTGCTCGAACCACGAGGCGAGCTGCTCTTCGGTCTTGGGCATGATCATGCCATGCCACAGGAATTCATTGCGCTCGTACGCATGATCAAGCGCGACGCGGCAGACAAACGTCACCGCTAGGCCACGCTGTTTGGCGCCACGGATCTCCTTCAACACCCAGGGCGCCTCGTCGGCCCACCACATGTGATCGGTATCCCAATCACCTTGTTTGGCGTAATCGGTGACCTGCACCGTATTCATCGACTGCGCCTGCAGCGCATCGAACCATCCTTCGTGGGACGCTTCGTTGACCTGGATGCCGCCGAGGAAAAAGTCGGGGGGTGTCCCGCGTGGAATTGGGGTCGTCGACCCTGACGTCTCAGATGTGGTCATAGCTTCAGAGGAAGGATTTGAGTCGGCACAGCCGAAATGGACAGACACTAGCGACACCAGGAACAGCGTCCTGACGAGCCCAGCCAACGTCGCCGGCCGGGCCGACGCAAGAGGGTGTTCTTCGATGTGCAGCATGGTTTGAACCATCTACGACGGGAAAGGTTGTGTGGTTTTGGCAGAAGGTTTCCGGGACTCGGTTCAACTACCAAAGATATCGTCAACCGTCTCAGCGTCGAGGAGTCGGTCAGCCCATACTAGGAGTTGATCCGCTGACGCCGTCGAGAAGTGTTTTTCGACGCGCTCACTGACGCCTCCAAACTTGCGCTCCATCATCCGCCTGAGGATCGCCACCCCGCCAGCGATCTGACGACCTAGTTCGATACCTTCTTGCAGGCCAAGGCGGAAGCCTTCTTCCCGCCCCTCAGCATTCCACTGTTCTGGCCAGGTTTGCATCTCTACCTCCACATAGGTCTGAAACTCGTCGAGATCACTGAGCTCTGGAATGTCGATACTCGGTAACTGTGTTGGGAAAACAACCTTCGTAAGCCAAGCCAGGATATCGCGACGTAGTGTGCTTTGACCTGGCTGATCGAGCCACTCGTTGAACCGACTCACCATCGAGACCAAGTCGTCGAGACTCTTCTCGACCCTGGAGATACCCGCAACAACATTGTCGAGCAGGGCTTCCAGATCTTCGAGCGGCCAACGTTTCTCGTCGATCAGACAATAGCGCATCGACGGCACATATTTGGCGAAGCTTGCCGGCACCGACTCGATGAGCTCCGACATCTCCAACGGCGCCCACCACTCAGGGTCTCCATTGTAGAACACGATCGGCAGAACCGGCGGCAGCTTTTCGCCCCGACGCAGTGGACGCTCTTTCAACAGCAGTTGATAAAACAACCCGGTGTAGACCAACAAACGCAGCACCATGTCCTGGGCGCAGGTTGATTGCAGCTCCAACAAGATGACGATGTAAAGGTCCCTACCCCGCCATCGGACCCGCCACACTACGTCGCTGGCTCGCTCCTCGAAATCACCCGCCAGCTGGCCCGAGATGTAATTGGAGGGCACTTCTCTAACGTTGAGAAATCTAGCTCGTCCACCCAAGGTTCCTGGATGAAACCGCGCAGCAGTGATTCGGAGACGGACGACAGTCCGCAGCAAGAGGAGTCGACGTCGGCTGACGATGCGACCGAGACTCCGCCGGCCAACGACAACCCGGCGCCTCCCCCAGACGGTGCGAATCCGTCACCGGGATCCATTGAGTCGCCTGCGGCGGCGGTCGCGTCACCGATCGGTTCGTAGAGCCGACAGCTTGAGTTGAGTTCCCTTGGCCTGGGCGACGGAGTCGCCCGGGCTTTTTCTTTCCAACTGCTTGATCGAGAAAGGTCTTAATCGAAGAAGCTTCTGAGGGCGACAGCCGCCTCATCACATGACTGGATTCATATACGATCATCTAGTCCCTAAGGAAGAGCCACGACCCGAAAGGAGCGACCCGTGAGCCTCGACGATTTCCGCCGTGTCCCCTTACTTTTCGGCCCCTCACCGATTCATCCCCTACCTCGCTTGAGTGAAGCTCTGGGGGGAGGCGTCGAGATCTGGGCCAAGCGTGAAGACTGCAACTCCGGGATCGCTTACGGCGGCAATAAAGTTCGCAAGCTCGAGTACCTGGCGGCGGAAGCGATCGACCAAGGATGCGACACCCTGGTCTCGATCGGTGGTATCCAATCCAACCACACTCGCCAGGTGACCGGCGTCGCCCGCCACCTCGGACTTGGCGCCGTCACGGTGCAAGAGGGTTGGGTAGATTGGCCCGACATGGCTTACGACAAAGTCGGCAACATCCAACTCACCCGCATTCTCGGGGGTGATATTCGAGTCGATCCGGCGGGCTTCGATATCGGCATCCGCGACAGTTGGAAACGTGCTCTCGAATCCGTTGAGGAAGCCGGCGGCAAACCCTACGCGATCCCAGCCGGCGCCTCGGATCACCCTCTGGGTGGCCTGGGTTTCGCCAATTGGGCGCGCGAGGTGGCGGCCCAAGAGGCCGAACGCGACATCTTCTTCGATCACATCATCGTCTGTACCGTCACCGGCTCGAGCCA
>JAJCXQ010000330.1 GCA_029263355.1 Acidobacteriota bacterium
GAGGAGGATGAGCCGGCTGCCTTGACGCAGCATCAAGGAGATGACCTGTCTGTGGTTGGCGCCCAGGGCCATGCGAATGCCGACTTCGGCGGTGCGTTGGGAGACGGTGTAGGTCATGACGCCGTAGATGCCGACCACTGCCAGTAACATGGCGATGACGCCGAACAGCCAGGCGATGTTGGTGAAGAAGCGCCATATCCAGACCGAAGTCTCGATGACTTCTTCGGTCGTCATGATCTCGTGTAACGGCTGGTGTGGATCAATCTCGGCAGCAGCCTCGCGGATCGCGGAGGTGATGGCACGGTGGTCGGCATCTACGGCGTCGACGGCGTGGCGCACGATGACGGTCATCCGAGCTGGGGCGTAGTCGGCGTAAGCCAGGTAGATGTGAGCTTGGGGCGCGTTGTCGAGGCCGTGATGGTGGATGTCTCCCACGACCGCTCGAACCGTCCGCCAGTTGGGCTCATCGGTGGGGCGTAAGCCGATGCGCAGGCGCTTGCCGATCGCCGCCTCTCCAGGCCACAGTGCCGCCGCCAGAGCCTGGCTGACCACCACCTCGCTGGCGCCATCGATCGAGTGCAATCTCTCGAAGGTTGATCCCCGCAGCAGGGGGATCCCTATCGCTTGAAAGTAGTCCGGCGTCACCAAGCTGACTTGGGGAGTCACGTCCTGGCTCGCTTGGTCGAAGCTTTGGCCTTCGAGGGTGATGCCGGTAGCGCTCGATCGCCCCTTGAGTGGGAAATAGTTGATGGCGCCGACCGCTTCCACACCCGGGATCGCTGAGAAACGCTGCAGGTAGCGATCAAAGTGAGTGGAGCGTTCCTCGGACTCGGCGTCGATTTGGCTCAGCAAATCCAGCCCGACGGTCAAGCTGCGGCGCGGTTCGAACCCGGGGTCAACCGCGGTCAAGTCGAGCAGGCTCTTGACCATCAGCCCGGCGCCAGCGAGCAAAACTAGCGACAGCGCCACTTCGGAAACCACCAGGGACGATCGCAGACGGCCGCCGCGGACGCCGGTACCTTGACGCGCTCCGGTCTCGCGCAGGGCGCCCGAGAGTTGCAGCCGGAAGCTCTGTAACATCGGTAACAGGCTGAACAACAACCCGGTGAACAGGGTGATCCCCAATGTGTAGGCGACGATCCGCCCGTTCATCGAAGTCTGGACCCAGGGTGGGATTTCGACTACGAAGGCGGACTCCAAACGGATCATCCCAAGCCAGCCGAGACCGAAACCGATCACACCACCGATCACGGCCAGCAGTAAGGCTTCGGACAACAGCATTTGGGCCAGTCGTCGGCTCGAGGCACCCATCGCTCGGCGGATGGCGACTTCACGCTCGCGGGTTGCACCCCGTGCCAGCAGTAGGTTGGCGACGTTGGCGCAGACGATCAACATCAGGAAGGTCACAATGCCCAACATCGACAGAGTGATCGGCTCGATGTCGCTGGTGAGGTTCTCGCGCAACGAGATCGCGCGATAGGCACGGTCGCGGTTCGCTTGGGGATGGTCGTCGACCAGCCGTTGGCCGATGGTTTTGACTTCGGCGTCGAGCTCCGCCAGCTCGACGCCGGGGCGCAGTCGGCCAATGGTGCCGAGGAAGTTGCTGCCACGGGGCGCAATCTCCTCGTCGAATGCTAGGGGCACCCACAGGCGGGTCAGGTCGGGGTATTCGCTACCCCGCGGCATGATGCCGATGATCGTGGTTGGCTTCGCATTCACCAGCACCGACGTGCCCACCACGTCGGCGGAGCCAAAATACGATTGCCAGAGGCCTTCGCTGAGCACAATCACCGGCGGCGCTTCGGGGCGATCGTCGCTTGGCTGGATGGTACGGCCGGCGATCGGTTCAACCCCCAACACCTCGAAGAAACCGGCGGAGACGCGGGCGCCACCGATCCTCAAGGGTTGCTCGCCGCCGCTCAGTCCATAAGGCTCCCAATCCCAGGCGGCGAGCCCGCTGACTAGCTTGGACTGCTGGTCAAAGTCGCGACTGTCCGGGAACGACAAGCCTCCCCAGCCGCGACCCCGGGCAGTGTTGGCGCTCATCACGGTCACTAGGCGTTCGCCGTCCTGATAGGGGAACGGGCGCCACAGAATGGAGTCGACGAGTGAGAATAAAGCCACGTTGGAGGCGATGCCGATCGCCAGAGTCAAAACGGCGGCGAGGGTGAAGGCGGGACTGCGCAGGAGTCCCCGGGCGGCGTATTGGAAGTCTCTGATGAGGGTTTGCATTTCGTCGGAACCTCGCGAAGATCGATGACTGGGGATGGGGCGATCTTGGGACGCGTCGACGAAATTCTTGGGAGCTGGTGGGCGAGGCTGACGAGCGGCAGGCTCCAGGACATCAAACAAGGCCTCGAAGGGCAGATCGAGTCCATCCATGAGCTTGCGCCGAGTCTTCGGCGCCGGATACCGACGCCGACCGTTGACCAGGTCGGAAAGATGACCACTCGACAGACCAAAACGTTGCGCCCACCGATTCAAGCTGATCGGTTTCTTAGCCAGTTCTGCGACCAGCCGATGAGTCTTGAGTTGAATGCGCATCGTCGACCTC
This sequence comes from Acidobacteriota bacterium, assembly GCA_029263355.1. Taxonomy (GTDB): domain Bacteria; phylum Acidobacteriota; class Thermoanaerobaculia; order Multivoradales; family J023; genus JAAELT01. The sequence continues at coordinate 2,555 of JAJCXQ010000330.1, forward strand.
TTCAGTAGTACGAGTCTAGGATCCCGAAGTCAACGACGACACATCGAGGGCTGCGATAAAGTGCTCGCACTTACTCGCATCTAACGTGGAATCAAGGTTTTAGGGGCGTGAGGAGAGGGCTCGGATCACCGTCGTCGTCGGCGGTGAGTCGCCGCCCGATGCCTGTCGCCACATTGTGGTGAGCACCAAACGCCTCTTGATCTCGCGGTGTCGAAGAAGACCTGTCCACAGGCGCGCTCGGGGCAGATCTTCAGTCGTGACCAGTGGCCTTCGAGCCGAGCGTTGACGACGATTGCGGCGAGGGCCCCGAGAGCGTCGTCGAAGTTGCGCGAGGAGGGGCCAAAGCCAACCGGAACGCCACCTTCGAAGCGCAGCGCGAACCGTCCGTCAGCCGCCGCCGCTGCCAGTCCTTCGAGGGCGTTCGGGTTGGCCTCACCGCCGGTGTGGGTGAGGATCAGGGAGCGCAGTCCACGGCGCAGGTCGAGGGCGCGTTGTTGCTCCGTCTCATCGAGGGTGGCGCCGGTGGCGAGCAGGCCGTGGTCCTCGAGCCAGGTCCCCACCAGCGCTGGAGTCGCCAACTCGTCGGCTTGTTTGCCGCGGGCTACCGTGTTGACGAAAGCCCGGACGGTCTCGAGATCTCCCGGTGCCTGCTTCTCCTGCGTCCGCGCTGCCTTGCGCTGGAGCCTGCGCTTTGTCAGGCGTGTTTTGCGGTCCTGTTCCATCGCACGAAAGCTACCGGATGCGACGCGAGGTGGCAAGATGCGCGGATCGGGGTACGACCATGGTGAGTGGAAGCAGGATTTGCGGTGGTTTCGTCACGGTCACATGTGGTGTGGCCAGTATTTACAAAATGAAACATCACGGCCACGAGCGATGTGGCCAGTATTTATAAATGAAACATCACGGCCACGAGCGATGTGGCCAGTATTTACAAATGTAGCATCACGGCCACATACTGTGTGACCAGTATTTTGCAAATGCAACATCACGGCCACATGCTGTGTGGCCAGTACTTCCAAATGCAACATCACGGCCACATGCTGTGTGGCCAGTATTTCCAAATGGATCGTCACGGCCACATGCTGCGTGGCCAGTATTTACAATCAAGCATCACGGCCACAAGTGATGTGGCCAGTGGCCAGTCCAAGAGGGGTTGAAGCCCCTCGCTCAGCGATAAAGTCCCTGGCGGGACTAGGAGATGCCACCTGCTGGGAGCGCCGGCATCTTGCCGGCTTGGTCGATATCGCTTCTGGCCTCCCAGAGCTCAGATTTCCTACCCCAAGCTCTCCAGCAACAGCAGAATCTCCGCCGCATCGTCAAAGCGGAGCGCCGGATCCGACGCCAGTGCGCCTGCCACCGGATCGCCTTCTACCAGTATGGAAAAGCGCCGCGCCGCGCCGTCGCCCCCGGCTTTCCAGGCCTCGAACGCCTCGCGTCCCGTGTCGCTCCTGAGAGTCTGGTAGAGCTCACCGCCCCACTCCGGCAGCCGTGCTTCCACCTCGCGCGCCCGTTGACGGAACACCCCGCTCGGCCAGTGCCAGTAACGCTCCAAGTGCAGCCACAAGAAATCCTCGAGAATATTCGGAAGGTTCTAATCAAACAGGGCTGCTAGTGGCCGAAGAGGAAAGAGAAGTCGAGCCGGAGCTCTGGGAAACTCACGTGCTCACCATTCATTCTGAAGATGTGACTGCTACCGTCCAGCTTGATAGCCAGCTTGTGTATTGGCCGGTAAACCAGGCCTATCGTCGGCTTGTGGAATTCGCCGTCGTCTGCCAGGCCCGCTTCGTTATCGCCGCCAAAATCTTTTTCCGCGATCGTTTCTGGGTTGCTGTACCAGTCCCAGAAGATGTAAGGAACAAATTCACCAATTCGTGTCTCGACCGAGTAGCCGGCACGCAGGTACCAGGTCTCAATGTCATAGATCGCCCGGGTCTCGATGTTGGCTTCCGTGACCGGAGAGCCGACGTCACGCAAGAACCGTGACAGCTGGCCATCGTTCAGATCGGTATTCTCGATGACTTCAACGGTTGCGGCTGGATTTCGGATCCCATCATGTGACGACCTCCAATATGCAGCTTGTAGAGTCAGAGCCCCCAGGCGACCTTCGACATAACCGCCCAAGATGTCGAAGCGATCGCTCTCCATCCAAGGTAACACGCCGCCGTTGGGTGATCCCTCTCCCACCCGAACCCCGGACTTTGTCCTGCCAATAGAATGGTAGGCGGAAGTGCCTATCGTGAACGCATCAGAGGGTGAGGTGTAGTTCAGGTCGAAACTGACCGGATAAGAGTCGTCAGGCCGACTACCTTCACCGTCATCCAACGAGACCGAGTAACCGAAGATGCCGTTTTTGATAGGCGTTTTTCCGTGTAACATCAAATTGGCGGTACGGGACACGAGGAGATGATCTGAATCAAATAGCTCGGGGGGCTCCACACCTAAGTAGGTTGGAACCGCATCTAGAATTTCGTTGTACAAGCCGAATTTCCGATAGCTCTTCCCAATGCGGACATTGAATGCGCGGCCCTTTGTATATTCCCCCCAGAAGTTGCTCAAACTGAGGTCTTCGTCGCCGTCACCGCTGATATTCAGGAAAACACGATACTTGGGTGAAAGCTCGCTGCTGGCCATCAAGTGGAAAAAGGGAAAGGAAAATTCTCCGGGAAGATCTCTCTCCACGGTTCGGCCTGCCTCGCGCATCGGAACCGAGAAAGCCTTTTCGTAGCGAGTTGAGAAGAAGCCAAAAATGCGGAAGCTCTTCAAAAGGTTCTGGGTCGGCGAATCCGCCACATCTTCAGGAGCGCTGGGTGCACTCGTTGGCACGGCTTCTGCCGCAGCCGTACTCGGTATGGGCACGAGTGCGACGTCCTGCTGACCCTCCATGGCTCTGATGAGTCGCGAGATTTGTTGCTCCAAGTTGGCGACGGTTTTTTCGAGCGTCACTATCCGGTCTTGGAGGACAGCGGTGTCAGCGTTTGAGGTTTTGGCTGCTCGGACTTCATCGGCGCCTAACATACCGTGCCAAAGAATCAGGACGATGCATATCGTGGAGAAACGTTTCATGATGTTCCTGTGGCTTGAAAAAGAACGATTGGCATCACGCAAAACTTCGTTCTCTGCGAGCAGAGCTTTGATCTGCAGGAGGGTGTCGCGGCGAGGTCCCTTTGCGACGCACCGTAAGCTTGGAGGTGAAAACTCACCCCGGTTCGAGCCGACATTAAGCTCGAAGAGTAACGCTGAAGATTAAGAAAACTTTGTCATTAGTGGAATGTCTTTGCAAGAGAGACTCTGTCTCTTGCTTATTCGTATATCTAGGAGCGGCTTGTTACGGTCTGGCGGAGGCTGGCAGCCAGAGGCGTTGGATCGGTCTTAGAAAGCACCGCCGCCGGAATCCGCGCCAGGTTGATGACTTCGTCAACGGCGCCGCGGGCGATCGCCTCTTTTGGCATACCGAAGACGACGCAGCTGGCTTCGTCTTGAGCGATGGTTGCCGCTCCGGTCTGTTTCATCTCTGCGAGGCCGCGGGCACCGTCGTCACCCATTCCCGTCAGGATCACGCCGATGGCAGAGGGACCGACGTTTTGAGCAACGGAGCGAAACAGCACATCGACACTCGGTCGGTGTCGCGAGACCAGCGGACCGTCGGTCACTTGTACCGCGTACCCGCCTACGTCGCGCACTACCATGAGGTGGCGGTTGCCAGGAGCGATTAACGCTCGCCCCTTCACCACTCGGTCACCATCGGTCGCTTCTTTTACCTTGATCCGACAGCTCTTGTCGAGTCGCCGCGCGAAGGCGGCGGTGAACAACTCGGGCATGTGCTGGACGATGACGATGGCGGGAGCATCGCTCGGCAGAGCTTCCAGGATTTGTTGCAGAGCGTCGGTACCCCCGGTCGAGGCACCGATGGCCACGATTCTGCCGGAGGGTAACCGTCGAGGCTGGCCCGGGTTCTGGGGTGACACGTTGCGGGGCAAGGCGTTGCGGGGCAAGACGGCGTCAGCGGTAAGCCGCGGTGGCGGTGGTGGCAGGCGCGGTCGACGCGGCTTTGCCTGAGCGGCCGCTCGGATGGTGTCGATCAGGATCACCGAGGTGTCGTGGAGGAAGTCGCGAACCCCCAGCTTGGGTTTGGCCAAAACCTCGACCGCACCTTCGTCGAGGGCTCGTAAGGCGGCCTCGGTGCCGTCTGCGGCATGGCCCGAGCAGACCACCACCGGCAAGGGGCTTTCCTGCATGACACGTCGCAAGAAGGCTAGACCGTCCATTCGCGGCATTTCGAGATCGAGCAGGATGACATCGGGCAGCTGCTGGGCCATTTTTCGTAAGGCGATCAGGGGATCCGCCGCCACCATCACCGACATCCCGGGCTGCTTGGACAGCAGGCCGGACATGAATTGCCGGACGACAGCAGAGTCGTCAACCACCAGCACGTGAATGGGCCGAGCGCCGGCCTTCTGCCGCCGAGTCATCGCGTCACGCTCACTTCGTCAAGTATGCCGGGCGTCGTCCTGGCGTGGCTGCGGGGAACCGGCACAGATCTCGAGCCTGGCTTTTCGAGGTTCGCTGCATGAGTGTAGGTGTTGGGCCCGACGCTCCGCACCAGGGTCGTCAAACCGCTCAAGCTCTCGGCGTGGCCAAGGAAGAGGATGCCGTCCGGCCCGAGATGATTGAGCAGTCGGCGGATCACTTGCTCCCTGGACTCGGCGTTGAAATAGATCAACACATTGCGGCAGAAGATCAGATCGAAGAGACCGAGGGAGGGGTAGGTGTCGTTGTTGAGATTGAGACGCTCGAAACGCACCACGGAACGAATCTCAGGTCCGGCTTTCATCTTGCCGGCTTGGCGGCGGGTCCCCCGCAGCATGAATCTCTTGCGGTATGCGGTGGGGATTTCTGTCGCTCTCTCGATGGGCCACACCGCGGCCTGCGCCTTGGCGAGGATCTGGGTGGAGAGGTCGGTCGCAAGGATCTCGATCGGCCAGTTGGCGAAGTTGTCGAGTAAAGTCATCGCCAGGGAATAGGGCTCTTCGCCGGAGGAGCAGCCGGCGCTCCACACCCGCAGTCCCGGTCGACGACGCGCGGGCAGGCCAAGTGGCGGCCGGCTCGCCGCAGCTCGAGCGGCGGGAAACACGTGCTGCTCGAGAAACTCGAACTGGCGAGGCTCACGAAAGAAGTGAGTCTCGTTGGTGGAGATACAGTCGAGCATCTTCACCCGCTCAGCGGAATCGTGTTTCACTAGCCGGTGGTAAGCAAGGAAGGAGCGGACGCCCCGTGCCCGCAGCCGTCGTCGCAGCCGCGCCACCAGCAACTCCTTCTTCGATGGGCCGAGGAAGATCCCGGCTTCCTGGTGAATCAGGCGTTGGAAGAGGCGGAACTCGTCCTCGTTGAGTGGCCGGACTTCGGCCGTCGTCGCTGAAGGATCGATGTTCGAACGGAGCTTCATGCTTTTGGGGTCTTCGAGGTGTTGCCGTCGTCTTGGAGGTCGATGTTGATCGAAGAAGCCGGCGAGACGCCGGCGCTCCCGGTATGTGGCTTGTTCAAGTCCTGCCTAGATGGAAGCAGGAAACTGGTGCAGTCTTGACGCATGTGAGTTCGAAGAGGCCTCCTGCTGGGAGCGCCGGCGTCTCGCCGGCAGGGTCGATGCCGCGCCACTGTTCGATGAGTAACGAGTTGGTCCTCGAGAGTTTCTACGTGATGGATGCTTCCTCACCGGCCGCAGAGCCCTCGAGTTCGCTAGCGGTGGCAGGCGTCGCGGCCACCGCCAGCAATTCGTCGATCGACAACACACGGTCGATGTCGAGCACAAGCACCAGCTGATCATCAACCTTGCCGACCCCCAGCAGGTATTCGACGCGCACGCGAGTTCCGAAGGTGGGGGGCGCTTCGACATCGTCTGGAGACAAGTCGAGCACTCGTACCACGGCGTCAACCACCACCCCCATCAGCGTCGGTTCGCCGTCGAGGTCCGCCTCAACCATGACGATGCAGGTCCGCGCTGTGATTTCAGTTTCAGGCAGGCCAAACTTGACGGCAAGGTCGACCACCGGCACTGCGGTGCCACGCAAGTTCATGACGCCGCGGATCCACGGCGGTGTTGTCGGCACCTTGGTGAGAGTTTCGTATTCGACAATCTCCCGAAGCTGCAGGATACCGACGCCGTACTCTTCACCCGCCAAAGTGAAGGTTAGGCATTGCTCTGGGACGGCGAGCGTCGAGGTAGACCGATCGACGGCGGTGGGTTCAACAGCTTTGGGGAGTCCATCGTCCTCTGCCACCGCGTCCTGGTGGGATGTGTCGTCGACTGAAGCAGGCGGTGTTTCGGTTGCTTCTTCAACGGTTTTTGATGCGCTGATGGCAGTGGCGTCCTCGGTCGCTTCTTCGGCAGGGGGAGGAGCATCTGGCGCTGCCTCGTCGGACACCTCTACTTCTGATGCACTCTCATTGGCCGCCGTCTCTTCTGGCGCCGTTTCTTCTGGTGCGGCCTGGGCCTCAGAGCCCGCCATTGGCGCGTCCAATGGGTTGTCGCCCTGGGTCTGTCGTTTGGCCATTTCGGTGGTTCTCCTGTTGCTCTAAGACGTCGCTGGCCACCGACTAGAACTTTTTGAAGTCGGGGTCGGAAGCATAGGATGATGGCCCGAGGCCTAGCGCGGAGCCGTCGCCCGTTGAGTCATCGCGGATCGTGGGATCGCGATGCTGGGGAAACGAACCGTCTGCAGAGTCTGCGAAGTGCGAACGCTGCGGGGCGAATGCTGCAGTAGTGCTTCGTAGTCGATGTCCATGGGGTGTCCCAGCTCCGCTGTCGCTAGAGTTTCCGCACCCAGACGTTGCCGTCGTGGGTGTGGAAGATCAGTTTGCGGCCGACTTGGCCTCCAACGTCCTGGGCGACGATCTCGATGCCTTCGCGTCCTAAGATCTCGCGAGCCACGCGGACGTTGCGCTCACCGAGGTGTGTGGTCTGCTCCGCAGCGGTTTCGAGTATGTGGGCGCCGCCGAAAATCTTGGCTTGGAGATCCCGACGTTGGCCTCCCAGGGCCAGTGTTTCCGCGATCAGTCGCTCGATCGCAAGGTTGCCGAAGCGGGCGGAAGACTGGTGGGATCCGGCGTGGTGGGGGAGGAGGTAATGGTTGACGCCGCCCGTTCGCAGCACCGGGTGCCACAGGCAAACGGCGACACAGGACCCCAGAATGGTGGTTACAACACAAGGTTCGGCCGAAACCAGCAACCGGCCCGGAAAGAGGTAAACCTTCCGGTGCTCTTGCGGTTTGGCGCCGTTGCTGTCGCCCGGCTTGTCGTCTGCCGCGAAGGAGCTCGAGAAGTCACCCGTCATTGAGCCCTATGACTCCGTTCTCGGCTTTGGATCGAGCGTGAAGGGTTGTGCTATAAAGGGCAATACCCGCCTGAGCCGAGAGCAGATCGAGCATTTCGTGATCGAGGGCGCCGAGGCCGTGTTCCTTCTGTGGCAGCAGTCGGAAGATCGCGATCGCTCCGGTGACCTGATCGTCGACTTTGAGCGGAATGCAGGCAGTGAGGTGCTCATCCAATGGCGTGCGGCCGGTGTCGTCGGACGTTTCGGCGTGGAAGGCCTCGCCACTTTCGGCGACGCCGCCGATCAGGCCTGGACCGATCGGAAGGCTGCTGTAGGTCTCGGTGTCGATGCCGAACCAAGCTGCTAGCCGGAGCTCCGAGGCTTCGGGATGGGTCTCGAAGACCGCCAACTCCTCGCAGCCCAGCAAGTTGATGATGATCTCCTTGATCGCCTCCAGCACGTCTCCGCGATCCAACGTGCCGTGGAGCCGGTAGCTGGCCACATAGAGATTGGCCAGGTCGGTGTTCTGCTGTTCGACCTGAACATAACGCTCGGAGAACGTCCGATTCTCACCTTCGATCTCGTCCAACCGGCTGCGCAGCGTCGCGTGTTGCTCCTGCTCGTTACGAAGCTCCTCGCGGAGCGTCCGGGTCACCTCTTCGGAGCGCGTCGCTGCGTGCCTTAGAGCTGCCGCTTGGTCTTCGCAGACGGCGCTCAGGCGACGCAACTTCTCGTTCTCCGCCAGTAGGTCCTCGAGATAACGCTGAGTGTCCCGGCGGACTTTTTGTACGTACGTACCTGGGCCCTTGACCTCATGCTCCATAGGCCTTCCCCTTTCTATTGGCGGTGAATATTCACCGAATCATGAGCCAAGGTTAGGCACCGAAGATGACATCGGCTATTACGATTTTTGCGTTAGGGCGACACTATCTCTGTGAGAGAGACGTGATCTCTGGCTCTTCTGTTGGCTGCTATGCGCTGGCGACGGGAATGAGGGAGATGGTGGCCGTCTTACGCCACTTGGGTAGGAGCTGACGCCTGTGTCGTCGCAGCGGCGCAGATGTCGATGCCCATCGATCGACGTGCTCCCTTCGACGTGAGCGACATCAACGATCCCTACATCCACGGAGAACCCATGCCCAAACTCGATCTCTCGATTCGTACCTGTTATCTCAACCGTCGTGCTGTCCTCGGCGTGTTGGCTTGTTACCTGGCGGTCATGTCGGCAATCGCCAGGCCTGCAATTGCGGACGACGGTCCTTTGGCCCTGCCCTCGGTCGACGGTGGTCCCGACGGGGCGCCGACGATGACGGCGATCCCCTATGAAGCCGACGAACCGATCTGTGGCCCGTCCGAAGCCGAGTGGGTCGATCGTTTCAACTGCCCGATGAAGCCGGTGGGTAGCGACGTTCCGGACAAGCGGTTGCAGACCCACAACTCGGCGCCGATCACCCTGGCGCCGACCAACCCAGCGACGAATACACCACCGTCGATCCAGCTGAAGACGATGAACTGTGGCGGCTTCATTGTCGATTTTGAAGACGAAATCATCCCGACGGGTACAGGCTTCGCCGATCCGGTCTCTGGGGCCACGCGCCGCGACACGGTGTGTCAGGTATTCATCGATCTGGCGTCGGTGATCAACCTCGGTTCGAGCACTCCCGACATTTTGATCCGCGAAGCAGAATTCGACGGCCAGGGACCGTTGGCGTCAGCTTCGCCGAGGATCCCGGGTAATGCCAGCGGCTGCGTCGGTGGAGCGCTGCACCAGCACATCATCACCGGCACCGATCCTACCCCTGGCGTCGGTGTTTATGACGCTGAGATCCGCCAGGTGGACTTCGGCTCGCGAGTGATCAGCGGCACACCGGTCAATGTCAACGACGATTGGATGGTGATTCCAATCAACGATATCGATCTCTACTCGGTGATCCTGCATGAGGCGACCCATGCCTTGGGCTTTTTCTCGCTGATCGGACCGTCTGGCGCCAGCTCCTTGACCGGTGGCGCTTACAGCTTGTTCGACGAATTCCTGGTCGACAACGGGACGTCCAGCTTCAAAGTGATCAACAACCAATGTGCGTTTCAGGCGCAAGCTGCAGATCTGGTGACCGATGACGTGCTCTACAACACCCCGGCCACGCACAACAGCCTGCCGCAGCCGGCGTATTCACCGTTGTCCTTCAGCTCCGGCAGAAGCCTCAGTCATTTTGACGAGGTGCGTAGTCAGCTACCTTACGTGATGCGGTGGTCAACCAACGGTGGCGCCGACCGTCAGCTCACCCAGCCGGAGCTCGATGTGCTGTGTGACCTTGGCTATAACCTCTTTGGCACGACGTGCAGCAACCACTGGCCAATCGGGGTTGATGACACCAACCTGGCGGTCAACATCACGACCCCCGGCAATCAGATCTGCGTCAACGTGCTGGCCAACGATAGTGATCCCGACTTCGATGTGTTGTCGATTGCGCCCGGATCGGTGGTGGTGGCCAACGGTGGCGGCAGCGCCGTGATCAGCGGCAACACCATTTGTTACACGCCATCGTTTGGCTTCTGCGGCACCGCGGTCATCCAGTATCAGCCCGATGACGGTCAGCGTGAAGGCAACGTCACCGAACTGTGGGTGGACGTCCAATGCCTGACCTGCCCCGGGGATCCTTGTAACCTGGTGTGCAACGGCGGTTTTGAAGATGGCATCGCGGCGATCCCGCAGGTTAGCGGCTTCACCTTGTTCTGGCCGGAGCCGACGGGCTGGCCTCTGCCACCTTGTAAGAGTGCAACCACCGGCTGGTGTGGACAACGCGACTCACCCGACTACTTCATTCGCGGCACCGCGGCGGCGAATTGGGATTTGCCGACCAACTACTTCTCCAGCAACGCGACGGGCGGTCAGGTGGAGACCCACAACGGCGCCCCCAACGATCGTTATATGGGCATGATGCGAGATGCGTGGAACTCCAACTACGAAGGCATCTTCACCCAGACGATCCAGCCTTTGGACGGTTCCGGCAGCACCACCTACGAGCTCGACTTCTGGGCCTTCGCGACCCCGAACTGCCCGAGTTGTCCGCTGATCGACGGCGAGCTCGAGGTTTACCTCGACAATGTGCCGCCGATCAATGGGTCCAATCCCAGCGCCAACGCGTTGCTGCTCGGCAACGTCACCGTGCCGCGCGATCAGTGGACCCACATCACGATGCCTTCGTTTACCACCAACTTCAATCATGAGTTTCTGGTGATCCGTTCGCTCGACCCGGCGCCGCCCTCGAGCAACACCTACATCTATGTTGACGACGTCGCGCTGCGGGAGCTGTCGGCGGTCAACGTCGACATCATCAAATGGGTCAACGACCCGACGCCACAACTTGGGCAAGCCATCACCTACACCGTTGCGGTTTGCAACATGGACACGGCGCCAATCACCAATGTGACGATCCAAGACGTGTTGCCCAATGGTGTGACCTACACCAGTGGTTTCAACGCCTACCCGCAGCACACGTTTGCGTCGATTGCCGGGCAGACCTGTAATACGGTCAACATCCAAGCCACCGTCGACCTGTCGGCGCCGGTCAACACCCCGATCACCAACTGCGCGTTCCTATCCAGCGCCGGCAGCATGTGTAGCAGTCTGGGCAGTGGTAGCCAATGTACGGACATCGTGATCGAGGCGATGGACCTTGGGGTCTCCAAGACGGTGTCGAATAGCAACCCGACGGCGGGCAGCGTCGTCACCTACACCATCACGGTGACCAACTACGGCCCCACCGACGCTACTGGCGTCGTGGTCAATGACCTGTTGCCCGCTGGTGTCACGTACCAGTCCCACAGTGTCGGAGGCGGCGCCACCTACAACAATGTGACCGGGGATCTCACCATGCCGTCCTTGCCGGTGGGGGCGTCCATCACCCTCTATATCGATGTGCTGGTGGGAGCTAACGGTTGTGGCGCGGTCAACGTCGCCACCTTGACGGCGGTGGATCAGACGGATCTCAACCTCACCAACAAC
>JAJCXQ010000331.1 GCA_029263355.1 Acidobacteriota bacterium
AGAAGTGTGTAGATAGCCCCTGCAGGGGTGCTATCTGCAGGGGGTGCCTGCTCTCTGCAGGGGGTGCCAGGCAACACTATACGGGGGGCCGAGCATGGCCCACTACACTGCAGGGGTGCCAGGCAACACTACACTGGTGACCCGCTCCCTGCCCGCCGAGCTTAAGGCCGACCTGCCCTCGGTCGATGACCTCGAGGCCGAGCTCGCCGACCCGAACCGCGAGGCTTCGGAGGCTTGAGTCATGGCGGCTCATTGGATGTGATGCATCGTGCCAATAAAATCTGTATCGGAGTTGCGAGAAGGCCCTCCTTCGATCCATCAGAAAAGATGGTCTACCCATCAGAAAACAGGGCGCCGCAGCGCCTAACCCAAACCGATGATGTGGATTCGCATTCCGGCTTTCAGATCCGTGTTCAATTTCATGTCCTCACCTCCTTTCGGGCAGAGCTCAGCCGTCCGGATCACTACGGGCGATCGGATAGCTGGCGAACCATCCCCCTTGGACGAGTTGGGCGGTGCGCTTTGCTCTCACCCTTCAAAAGCGCAATCGAAGATCAATTCTCGCCAAGCAAAAATGGTGACCTGGGAATCACTCGACTGTGGCATGTGTATTCAGGCACTGCGTTGATCGAGGCACTGCGTGGATTGAGGCACTGTGTTGATCAAGAGGCACTGTGACCCATGAAGTTACCCAAACACGTTGAGCTGGCGCCACGCACATCTCAATGAGAATCTCTAGAGTTCGGCTCGTCTGACGCCGACAGAAATGGGCCTATTAAACCCATTAAGAGTGGAGTGTTTCTCGTATGAATAGTACAATCTCTTGTAATAGGTTCGAATGTCGACGATCTCTTTTATAGAGAAGTCCGTGGTGATTTCAAGCCAATTGAGCCCCGGTTGGCCCTGTGTTAATCATGCTCCCAATGAGCATGTTTCAGGATATTTGGGGCAGCGTTGCGGATCAGCTCTTGAGCGAGGTCTTACGCCGTGCCGAGATCAAGCATCAGGTGACACTTGCCAAGAAGATCGATATCGACGAAGGCACGCTGAGCGACTACAGCAACAAGAAACGGGGCCCAACCACCAAGTTGGCGGAGCTCGCCGAAGCAGCAAATCTGAGCTCCGACCAAATGGGCTGGTTGATGGGCTTTCTGCTCGAGAAGAAATACCACCCACACCGCTTCGAGATCCAACTCGACAGCGACGAGGTTCGAGAGCCGCAGACGCCCTACGGCAAGCCAACCCTCGAAGAGCAGCTCGAAATCGTCATGAAGCTCGACCTTTCAGGTCTCGAGCCTGACGACAAGATCACCCTCGCCCGCGGCAGGGCTGCGATTCACAAAATCTGCCAGCGGACCTTGGCGACGCATCGCCACTTGACCTCGGACTTCGAGGAGCAGCTGTCAGCGTTTCACGACAGCTACCAACTCGCGGTCCGGCGCGCCCGCGACTGATCGGGTCGAGCCGGCGCTGACGCTAACGCGTCGCCCTAGCGCCCCTCTCAAGGGCGCAACGAAGCCGAGCCCTGCCTCGCCTTCTGATCTCTCCATGGGAAAGAAACTTCCCTATTCGAGACGTCTTCGCGCTGGAAATTGGCACAAGTAGCCCATTTTCGGATCACTATCTAGAGAAATCTGGATTCTGTGCCGTTCCCTTCTCGGGTCTCTCTACGGCAGAATAATTTCTGTTGGCAGACACCAGATGTCGCAAACAAACAACTGATGGTCGTGAAAATCACAGTTGTTACCGCACTCGACATCTGCTGTCTCTAGCAAATAAAGGTTCTCGATTCCTCAAAATCGAAGAAAGGAGACGCGTTATGAAACCTGCAGAACCAACATGGGAGGGCATGAAACCCGAAAGGACCCAATTCGACATCAGTCTACTGGACGGATGGACCCCGATCAACGGATCGCGGGCCAAGGCCATCAGTGAACAGAAGCTCGAGGGCCTGTGGACGGCTTTTGAGATGACGGATCACCTGAAGGCATGCCAACTGGTGGCCGAGCTCGGCGGCATCGCGGCTGAGTACGGCATCACCCCCGACCTCGACGTGCGCGGCACCATCGTCTACTTGACGGTCGGCACCGACAAACGAGAGGTCATCGCCGCCGAATTCGAGTTCGCCCTCGAAGTCGACCGTCGGATCGGGGACGGCCACAAATGCCGCGCCCTGACCGATCACTAACCTCCTAACCGCCGGCGCCCACCCGGGCGCCGGCTCCCCCGAGGACCTGAGATCAACTCCCGAGCCTGACCGCTGCGCGAGTCAGATCAAGCCCCTCGGCGCCAACGAAGCCCTCGAACCGCAACGGGTCGAAATCCCAAACACGACCCCGAGCGGTTCGAGATTCCCCCTTTAACCGCTTCGAAATCCCAAAAACAAGGAGATGAAAGTTATGGCAAACAAGAAAGCCAACAGACCTTCGAGAGCGCTGATGGGCCGTCTGGTCTCGTGCCGGGTGGTGCTCGGAGCTCTCGAAACCCACGGTGCTCGGCTGATGGAGCGTGTCCTCGCGCCTTCCCAAGAGCACCTGCCCAGTGATGTTCCGGTCGTGTTCCAATTCCTGCTCGGCCCATTAGTGGCGATCCTGGAGGCCGCTCGTGAATTCATGATTCAGGCGGACCGCCAGAATCGCGACCAGGTCGTTAGCGCGGCCACGTCCCGTCGGCTGCTCAACAGCACATTCAAGGAGGTCAGTCCGCTGGTCTCCGGTCTCAGGGATGCTTTTCGGGCCGCCTACGGCTCGGACACCACCGTAGATATCGGGTTTGCATCGCGCCAACCCGAGCGCGCCGACGAAATGTTCGAGCAGGCCCAGCATCTGCTCGATCGTCTGGCCAAAGACGGTAGTGGGTTGCCTGAATCCCGGTTCAGCAACGTGTTCCTCGACCCGGCCAACCTGGCCGCCGAAGTTGAGCCGCAGATCATGCGGTTGGGTGAAGCGGTCGACAACGCCAACCGCGAGGCGCGGCAAGCCGAGTCGACCAAACTCGCCAAGGACGATGCCGTCGCCGCCTTCGATCGCACCTTCCTGTGGGCGGCACGTTGTGTCGAGTCGATGTTCAAGCTCGTAGAGCTCGACGAAATCGCCAAACGCGTGCGTCCGTCCACTCGTCGGCCGGGCGTCACCGTTGGTGTGTCGAACGGTGAGGAGCCGACCACATCGGATGAGTCCGAGCCGCCGGCTGATGAGACCGAGCCGACATCGGGCGAGACCGAGCCGGCATCTGAAGGTGTTGCCCCCGTGGCAGCGCCGGAGGGATCACGGATTGAGGTTTGCGAGGCGCCGTTAAACCCGTAGCGGTTGTTTGAGTTGTGTTGTCTTCGAGCCGCGGCGCTCTGCGTCGCGGCTTTTTTGTGTGGTTCGGCGAGAGCCCCGACCTCGTGCGTAGCCGACTCAGGGGGCTGCGACCAAGGAATCACCCTCGAACCAGAACGCGCTCTATGGCTTCCGGTTCGTACTCGATGACCTTGAGCAGCAAGCGAGCCAGACGGCTGGGGGGGCGTAGCCCTTCCTCCCATTCCCGAAGCGCTTGGGGAGGAAAGCCATAGTGCGTCGCGAAGGCTACCTGCGACAGCTTCTGTTTTCTGCGGATCGACCGGACGTCTACGTCGCCGCACTTGTGAGCCTCGGCAAGTTCCCGAGCCGTCCGCAGCCTGGCATCCGGGTCGTCCGTGGCAGCCTGGGCGATGTCCTCATCGGACATGGCGTCGACCCGCGCCCAGTCGGTCTCACCTCGGGCCGGGCATTGCTCCCCATCGGGACCCAGGACGCGCACAGCGTCTTTAGTCAGCAAGACTCTCGTAGTATCTGCGTCGCTCATCGCTGCTGGCCTTTCTTGCGGAGATCATCCGGACGCGATCGTCCCATTCCATAGCCACCACAAAGAGAACCCTCCCGTCCGTCGTCCCGATCGTCCACCATCTATCCTCCTCGTCACTATGCTCATGATCGTACCCCAAGATCCGATTCGGGTCCTGAAAGACGTGCGCTGCAGGGGTGCAGGGGTGCCAGGCAACACTACACTGGTGACCCGCTCCCCTCTCTGCAGGGGTGCCAGGCAACACTATACGGGGGGCCGAGCATGGCCAGCCCAAGGGCAAGGTAGTCCTAGAAGTGTGTAGATAGCCCCTGCAGGGGTGCTATCTGCAGGGGGTGCCTGCTCTCTGCAGGGGGTGCCAGGCAACACTACACTGCAGCAGAGGATAGAGTTATGGCGCCTGTCCATCGATGTTTCTTCCGGGGAAAGATCCGTGCTCTGGAGCAGACTGTAGTTCCCCTTCGCCTTCACGAGAGATTCAATCAAGCAAATAATGTGCCAGCCCTAGGAGGCTCCCGTACGTAGGGGGGTAGTTTGCGCCGTCGAAACGTCGGTGAAGGCGGCTGAATATGTGGCTAGCCGGCGCTCCGTCAATCGAATCATTCCGAACAGCTGGTGAATCATCTGGGATGGTAGCACAGGAAGGTCAGGGTCGTGGAGGGCGCGTCAGTGCGCAAACTACGCTCGCGCTCTGTAGACTGCAGACGCTACCGACGGTCGACCGTCACGGTTATCAGGTCGTGGGTGAGTCCATTGGTAACAGCGTAGGCTGGTATATCGGCTGACGCAGCTCGCGGAGACGTGCGGGAGCACGTCTTCTGCCGACAGAAACCTGCGGTTGTTGAGGGTTTGCCGACTATGATGGCCTTTGCGGCGGCGTGCTGATCGGCCCCTATTAGGATCCTCTCCCTATCGGTCACGCAAAACCGGCAGGCAATAGGCGGCCTGGATCTCCCCAAGCCGGGATTGGATTTTGTGTTGGCGTCTGCTGCCAGCCGTGGTCAACCGTGGGGCAGAATTGGCCAGCGCTGCCCCCACAGTGCCCCTTGACACCGCAATCGTGAGCTGTGGTAAGCTGCTCTCATCATGGGCACGATGGGAGTAAATGCTGGCTAGTCAGGCACTTACGGGGTGTCTATCGCCAAGAAAGCGGCGCTCAATCTGAGCCTTGGGGCCTGTTGACTACCGCCCTTTCAGGGTCAACGACCCAACACTTCACAACAAACGACAAGGGTCAACCACCGAAGTTGCAGTAACCTACGCGCTGTCGCGTGCTGTAGGCAGTGGGGTTCTATTGGCCAGTGCTGCCCCCTGAGTGCCCCCAGGGAACGCCTCGGCGACGAGAACGCCGGAGATATTCGGCGAGAAGACATGGTGCCAGGGATAGGAGGCAACGTGAGCGGCAGACCACCGAAAGGACCGGAGCCGGGGTTGGGGTCGCATCGAATCGTGAGCTCCATGAGGTCGGGCCGAGGCCCCGTGCCGAGGTCCGTAACCGTGGAGCCATGACCGAGGTCTGGTCCTCCGATCGAACGAGAAGCCGGGTCTCGCCGCGATATACTTAGCCTACCGGCGGCTCTCGCGGAGAGATGCTGACCGCCGAGGAGGACGTCATGCTCTGGAACGAGATCCGCGAAACCTACCCCGATCAATGGCTGATCGTCGAGGCGCTGGAGGCCCATTCCACTCCGGACCGCCATCGACAGCTCGATCGCATGGCAGTGGTCGAAAAGTGCTCCGACGGCAGCCTGGCGATGAAAGGCTGCCGCCGGCTTTACCAGAAATTTCCCGACCGGGAGTTCTACTTCGTTCACACGAGCCGTGGCGAGCTCGAGATCCGCGAGCGCCGGTGGCTCGGCATACGTGGCGACCATGAATCTTGAGCTGCGCCACAAACTCCCATTCGTTTCAGCCTCTCTCGAACATCAAGGCGGCTCGGTCGAGCTGAAACCCGTACTCATCGACACCGGATCCGCGAGTACAGTGCTGTCAGCGGACGCCGTCGAGGCGGTTGGTATCACCCCGCGCCCCGACGACGTCATCAATAAGCTTCGCGGCATCGGTGGCACGGAGGTGGTGTACATGCGCGTCGTGGATCGCCTTGCCATCGGCGAGGCTTCGGTCTCGAGCTTCGAAGTCGAGATCGGCGGCATGGACTACGGTTTCGCGATCCAGGGAATTCTCGGGATGGATTTCCTGCGCCAGGCTGGTGCCGTCATCAGCTTGAAGGATCTGACGGTCCAGTTCGGCTGACTCTGGACAGGCCTGACCAGGGTAGGCCCTGACCAGAGGTGCTCCGCGGGGCCAGACACGTCGTAGTCGGCAACTCTGGCAGCTCGTGCCGCAGATGCCAATCAGATCCCCATCAGCCCTTCTCATGGTCAGCTGACGATGATCTGGCTGCGATCCGGGAATGTCGCCGCTCGTCACTTGGCGCCGTCGGATCCGTAGACGTCCACTGGCCGACCTCGGTGTTTATGGTCTCCGTGAATCTGGCGCTGCCCTCATCAGGTCGGTCTGGCCTGGACTGGATGTATGCTAATCCGCATGCTGGCCTATCTTCCGCCCCCCCGCGACTGGCAGGTCTTCGAAGACCTCTGCTGGGATCTCTGGCGGCTGATTTGGAAGGATCCAGCGGCGCAGAAGAATGGCCGCCAGGGTCAGCCTCAGGCCGGCGTCGACATCTTCGGACGGCGCGGTGGCACCGGCGGCTGGGAAGGCGTCCAATGCAAACAGAAGCGCGACGGGAGGCAACTCAAGCGGCCGGAGATCGAGACGGAGGCTGAGAAGGCTCGAGGGTTCCGTCCCAAGTTAAAGAGGTTCTTCTTGGCGACGACTTTGGCGCGAGACGCGGTCGCCCAGCAGGCAGCACGGGAGATCGACGAAGCCTTCTCGGTGACGGTCTTTTCCTGGGACGATGTCCTCGACGAACTCCAGGCATTCCCCGATCTCGTCCACAAGTACTATCCGCAAGCAAACGGCCCGCCGCCCGGAAACCTGCACCAAATTCCCGCGCCACCCGCGGACTTCACGGGGCGGAAGGCGGATCTTCAGAAGGCTCTCGCGCAACTCAAGAGCGGTGCCGTCATTCTCGCCGTTCGCGGTCAAGGAGGAATCGGGAAGACCGCATTCGCTTTGAAGCTAGCGGCAGACCTGTCGCCTTCCTACCCAGACGCGCAGATCTACCTCGACCTCAAGGGCGTGGCCGAGGTAGGCGATCCGCTGACACCGGCAGATGTCATGGCGCACGTCGTCAGTTCCTTCAATCCCGAAGCGCGTCCTCCACCGACGGAAGCAATGGCCCGTGCCCAGTACCTGAGCACTCTGGCGGGCCGTAGGGCGCTGATCCTATTCGACAACTGTAGAGACGCCCAGCAGGTCGAGGATCTCTTGCCGCCTGAGGGCTGCGCGTTGCTGTTAACTTCCCGACATCGTTTCACGGTAGCGGGGTTGATGGCTCTCGATCTCGAGATCCTGCCTGCCGCAGAAGCTAGTAAGTTGTTGGCGCAGATTGCACCGAATCTGGGTGAGGACCGCGCCGCTGCCGACGAAGTCGGTCGGTTGTGTGGCTGTTTGCCCCTTGCCTTGCGCCTGGCTGCCAGCACGCTAGCCGAGCGGCCCGATTGGACTCCCGCCTCTCTGATCAAACGCCTGCGGGGATTACCCCTACAAAGCGAAGTGGAGAGTGCCCTCAGGCTTAGCTACAACAGCCTCAGCGAAGTGCATCGGACTTATTGGCGTAGCCTCGCGGTCTTACGAGGTTCCTTCGACCTGAGCGCTATGGCGAGCGTCTGGGGGCTTGACGAAGAAGCAGCCGACGAGATTGCAGGATCACTGCTTCGTGCGAGTGTGCTCGAATTCCGCTATGCCCGCTTCCACCTCCATGACTTGGCGCGCCTGTTCGCAAGCAAGGAAATCCGGGATGACGAGCGCAGTCTGGCACGGCGGCGCCACGCTGTCCACTACAGCATAGTTCTGAAAAAGGCCTACGAACTCTACCTCTGTGGAAATGAAGGGATATACGATGGGCTCGCGATCTTTGATCGCGAGCGGGAAAACATTGAAGCCTGCCAGAGATGGGCGGCACCGGCGGAAGACAATCACGCTGCTCGCATCATGGTGTCTCTTCTTGATACCCACGCCTATATACTGGATTTCCGCCTCCATCCAACCGAATTGATCGGCTGGCTCGACAGCGCCATTGTCGCTGCGCGGCGGGTCGGAGATCGTCGGGCAGAGGGGGTATTCCTGAATAACAAGGGCATGGCTCAATGGAATGATGTTCGCTTGGCGGTCGGTTTGTATAAACGCGCCCTTTTGATCGCTCAAGAGGTTGGAGATCAAATTGGCGAGGGAAACGCGCTTCACAACCTGGGGCAGGCGTACAGAGAGTTGGGAGATTGCAGTCGAGCTATCGGATTCCACGAAAGCGCGCTTCAACTCACCCGCAAGATCGGTGATCGAGAGGGCGATTCCCTGAACTTGACCCACCTTGGGCGAGCATTCGAGGATCTGGGCGGGACGAGTAAACCGATTACTCTCTACACCGAAGCCCTAGAGATTGCCCGGGATATTGGCGACCTTAGGTGCGAGAGCTACGGCTTGGAAAACCTCGCTCGTGTTGTCTCCCGAACCGGGGCAACTGACCAGGCGCTCGATCTGGCACAGAAAGCACTGAAGATATCTCGCACGATAGGAGATCGCGAGAGTGAAGGCGGCATCTTGGAGGTTCTTGGAATTGTATATCGAGCAGCAGGGGACCGGGAACGAGCCATTGAATACCTCCGTCGGGCTTTGAGAGTGAACCTGGAAGTAGGCCATTCATTCGGCGAATGTACTACTCTTTGCGAGATTGGAACTTTCTACCGCGAATCGACCGATTTCGAGCAAGCCATCCGATACTACGAAGAGGCGATTGCGCTTGCAACGAGACTTGGCTTCCTTTATCAAGAGAAGTGCGGCGCGTGGTATTTCGGATTGACTAACGAGGCAATGGGCGATCTGACCCGAGCCGTCGAATTGATGCAGATCTGGGTCGACTATCAGGAGAAGATCGGGCATCAGGACACCGAGAAGCATAAGGCGTACGTGGAGACGGTTAGAGCACGGCAGGGTACTGCGTAGTCATCAGGCTTCCAAGCAAATCTTGATCTCCTGTACGATGGCTTCGGCGAACTACGGCTACTCGGCCGCCATCGGCTGCAGTCCAGTGTGCGGGTCGTCGGGATCATGACGGTAGGTAGGTCTCATGATCGGTACCGCATTGCACCGGCAGCGGACGCAGCCTTTGGCCCCGGCAACGACCACCGCCTAGTCGTCCGCGGTTCATCCGGTAACGGCAAGAGCACCCTCCTACAGTACCTGACCCACAGCGCTAAGGGGTCAGGGGCGGCGGAAGCGCCGGAATCAAGACCCGGAAACCCAGGTCTTGATCCTCGATCGCCGGCTCCCACGAGTCCCGATATGCCGATCGAGCCCTGCTCGCAGTGACCCAGAAACCGCCCCCGCGGATCACGCGCATCGCACCGCTCGCGCCAAGCTCGGTCGGATTCACAGCTGCCGGATTATGCTCGATGCCGCGGGCACGGCCCGAGTAGTCGCTTGTCCAGGGACTCAGGGTCCATTCCCACACATTGCCGTGGACGTCATAGAGACCCCAGCGGTTGGCCTCCTTCCCGCCGACGCGGTGGGTCCGACCGACTGAGTTCTCGGTATACCACCCAACCTCATCGAGGTGCTTTTCCTCGTCACCCTTCCAGTAGCGGGTCGACGTGCCTGCGCGGCAGGCGTACTCCCATTCCTCTTCGGTCGGCAGACGTGCCCCTTGCGCCCAGGCGAAGCACTCCGCCATCCATGCGCAGAACTCCATGGCCTGGTTCCAGCTGACGTCAACCACAGGGTGAAAGGCAAGCTCCTCTTTCGACACGCCTTTCCAGTCGTGGGGTTGGAACTTCGGCTCGAAAGCCGCGAACTGGGCGTTCGTCAGCGGCACCGCACTGATTCTGAATGGCGACTTGATTATCACGCTATGGCGCGGTTTCTCGTCGCGGTTCCTCTCGCATTTCGGGCTTCCCATCTGGAAAACCCCGGCGGGGACGTCGCGCCATAGCTCCACCCTACCGTCGAGCGGCGTTTCGATCCACCGGAAGAGTTCCTCACCTACTGGTGGCGGAGGTACCGCACGCGGCTCTCGAAGTTTGGAAAGTCTGGAGGGCGGTTTGAATAACGGCGCTGGTTCGGCCACTTCTTTATGCAGCGCCTCGCACAGTTCCTCCACCGTTGCATAGCGGTCCTTGGGCTCGAACGCTACCGCCTTCGCCAGCACTCTACGCACCGCTGCGCTTGCGTCGAGCTGTCTCGTGAAGCCCGGCGCATCGAGCACTACCTTGGGTGGCAGATCGGCACCGTAGAGAGCGAAGACAGCGGTCATGCCCAGGCCATAGATGTCGGCAGCGATCGTCGCCTCCTTGGCGTCGAAGATTACCTCGGGCGCCGCGTAGCCCCAGGTGCCGAGCATACTGCCGGTCTTGGTGCGGTCGATCGTGTCTGCGGTGCGTACCAAGTCGAAATCGGTGAGGCGGGCATAGCCCCGGGCGTCAATCAGCACGTTGTGGGGCTTAACGTCGCGGTGGACGACGCCGGCCACGTGGGCGAAGGCGAGGGCCTCACCCACCTCGCCGATCAGCCGCAAGCGCTCGCCGAGATCGGGGAAGCGGCCGGCGAGGATCGCGCTGTACAGGTCGCCGTCGTCCAGCAACTGCATAACGAAGAAGTGGAAGCGCCCGTCGCGACGCTGCTCCTCGATCACTCGTACGACCCCGGGATGGCGGAGCCTGGCCATCTCGGCGGCGCCGCGAAAGAAGCGCCTCCGACGCGAAGCGTCGCGGGCGTAGTGGGTGTGTAGGACCTTGACCGCGACAAGGGTGCGGCGGCGGCGGTCCCAAGCCTTCCAGACCGTGGCGAAGGCGCCCTCGCCGATCTCGGCGACCAGTTGGAAGCGGCCTTTAGCGAGCAGGTCTCCGGCCTGCAGACCACCATCGCGCAGGCGTCGTTTGAGGTCACGGATCTCGTCCTTGATCGGTGCCACATCGGCGCCCGCCAAGGTCTCGGCTTCGAGACGCCGGTAGGCGCTCCCCAGCTGACGCGACCAGCCGCGGATACGCTCGTTGGGATAGACCGGCTTTGGCTCGCCGGGTGGCTCGCCCCGGCGGCTCTCCAAGAGTTCCTCTATAACGGTCCGCAGCTCTTTTGCCACAACCGCCCAGGCCGCTTCCTCGTCGTCCCATGAGGCGACCGGCCGGTCGTCCCTCGGCAAGGCCTGGAGGCGGCCGAAAGGCGCGCTCTGCCAGTCGCAGGGCTTGAGTACGATCGGCACGGCCCGCGCCTCGCCGCCGTTGTGGCGCTCAAGAGCGCGGGTCATCTCGGTTTCGTAGCAGTAGTCCGACGCCAGGAAATCAGCCGATACCAAGAGTAGCACCAGATCCGCGGTCTCGAGATGGTCCGAAATACGCTCAGCCCAACCCTCGCCGCCGCGGATCTCGCGATCGTGCCAGAGGGTGATCCGGCCTTCTCGCTTCAAGAGTGCGAGGTGTTTCTCGAGCCGGTCGCGCCGTGGTTCGTCGCGATGGGAATAGGAAAGGAAAACAGAAAGCGGGGCGGCCTGCAACATTGATTGAGTCCTTGTTGGCCAATTTCGGGAGAAACGGAAGTTTGAATGAAGTCATCGAGCACTTCACCGGCTGGCGATTTGACTACCTGCATATACCGGCGATTCCGAACACCCATTCCGAGGCAAAGCGACCAGGTCCCTGAACGAGCTGATGATGGGACCTCCTCCGGCTACAGTGATCGGCTCGCGCCGTCGTCGGTTGTCGTCATCGTACGAGTGGCCTGGGCGCCAGCACGATCCCTCGTGGGGCACTGTTGATACTGCATATTCGCCATTGAGATCGACCGGGATGTCCGTCTGTGGCAACTCAGTTGACTGAGACCGTAGACGCGGCCGCCGCAACCAGGTGCGCCCTACGTGAATTCTGCTTCTGCTTCTGGAGTTCTGGCCAGTGGCAGTCGTCCTTGATGCAGTCATGGTCCGGTGGTTTCCTTGGCTTGAGCCCGAGCCATCTTACGACGAATGGACTCACCCTTGAGCTTGATCTCATAGAGGCGATCGAGGATCGCATCAGCCAGCGTTGGACAACCGATCGAGTCGTGCAAGGTCGACCGAGAGCTGGCCGGTGACCATGGTTGTGCGCCGGTCATGCCGGCCCTCAAGGATCTCCAGAAACCCACGCCGGTCGGCGTCGCTCATAGGCGCCAGGCCCCGCTCGTCGAGCACTAGGAGGTGCGTCTTGGCCAGGCCGGCCATCAGCCTGGGATAACGGCCGCCGGCGTGGCTTCCGGAGATCCTCGAAGAGGCGAGGCCTTCTCAGGTACCGCGCCGTGTGGTCCCTCGTGCGAAGCTTTGTGAGCGAGGGCACAGGCGAGGTATTTTTCGACCCCCACGGGCCGGTGATCAAGACGTCGGTGCTGAGCAATCCAGTCGCACGAGGTCAGGGCCAGGAACAAGCTCTTGTCCAGGCCGCGCCGAGCAAGGCATGAAGCGAAACGGTGGTTCTGAGTAGCAGGGCAAGAATCAAGAGCCGGCCTTCGCGGACTACTGCGGCGGCGAGCAGCCAAACGTGAGACCTTCGAGTGCCGGGGGCGCTGTCGTGCTGACTTTTCGATCGGCGTGCTCTGGGCCGTGCTGGTGACTGTTGCCGACCGTGGGGCACTGTGGCAGAGTGCTGCCCCCTGACTGCCCCTTGGCATCACGATCGCGCTGTATGGTAAGCTACCCCCATCATCGGCACGACGGGAGTAAACACCGGCCAATCAAGCACTTACGGAGTGTTCTTCCCGGCGAAATCGGCGCTCTATCCGGACTGTGAAGCCGCTTGAAGGCGACCCTTTCAGGGTTCGGAAGCTATCGCCTTCCATACCCAGGGTGGCGCGGCGCTTCGCGCCAGCTGACCCTGGCCTGTGGAATTCAACCCCGTTGGGGTTGGGCGCGCGAGGCGC
>JAJCXQ010000332.1 GCA_029263355.1 Acidobacteriota bacterium
CATGTTGTGCACTGCGCCGCCAGCGTCGCCTTCGACGCGCCTTACGAGGAGTCGTATCGCGCCAACGTCGAAGGCACACGCCGCGTCCTCGAGCTCTCGGAGAGGCTGAACGCAGCTGAAAACAGCCGCTTCGTAGCGCATTTGTCTATCGAGACGTCGTACATCCACGGTCGCCAGGTGCTGGAGTTGGCGCGCGAGGACACGATGGTCTTTCCGCGCAACTACTACAACAATTTCTACGAGTTGACCAAGGCGATGGCCTCGCTGGAGGCCGAGCGCGCTCTGCTACGGCGTGGCATACCCGTGGTCCACTTGTGCCCCTCGATCGTCATCGGTGATCAGCGCACGGGCAATAACCGCGGCGACACCAAGGTCGTCAACGCCCCGGTCAATCTATTCGGTCGCGCCCGCGAGGCGCTCGACACAGCTTCGAGTGGCTGGCTATCGCGATCCAAGGCAGTGCTGCTGGCCCGTCTGGCCTGCGTCTTTCCCAGCGACCCCTCAGCCGAGATCAATATGATTCCGGTCGACTGGGTTGCGACCGGAATCTTGGCGGCCGTGCATCGTCCAGAAACCACCGGTGAGCGTATCCATCTGGCAAACGACCGTCGGTTGACCGCCGAGCGGATCGCTCACATCCTCGACCAGGAGCTCGGAGTGCACGTCAAACTCGCCGAGCCCACTCTGCACCGCAATGTCGGCTTGCCGTTGGTCAGCCGAACATTGCGCTGGGCACGGCTTTCGAGCTTGGCCAAGGCGATGGAACGTATGAACGACGTGTTCGGCGGCTACAGCGAATGGGGACAGCCGGTGCACGAAGTGGGAAATGATGTGCGACTGCTCGGCCTGCCAGCTGAGCGGCCCAACCCTGAACATTCGTTTCGCCTGTTATGCCGCCACAATCGCTGGGTGCAAGACTTCGGGCGAATCCGCGAACGCGACGAGATCGCACGCCGGGAGAAACACTGGGCAGCAATTCTAGCGGATCTCGAACGTCGGTCGAGTATGGCGGCCGGAGCCCTCGACGCCGCCGACTTTCACGCTGAGATCGAACGGGTCTGGCCTTTTCCGCCAACGCGGTTGTAGAGCTCAGCACGCAAGTAAGGTCGTCGTCAATCCGCCGGGTGGTTCTTGCGCAGAACCCAAGTGGTCATACAGCGCATACCTTGCACGTTTACGGTCTTGATCGGGTCGACCAACTCGCCACCGAGGCGCTCGGTGGCGAGGAGCAGACGCTCCAGATCAACCAGGTAAAGCTCGGCGCCACCCGGCTGGACGAAACGACCACCACCCCGCGGAGTCACGCGATCTTCGATGCCGATCGAAGAACCCAGTCGGGCGAAGAACAGACCACCAGGGGCGAGCAGACGCCAGGCGCCATCGACCTCGGCGTCGAAATGGGCGTCGTCCCTGGCGAAGTGCAGGACCGCGTTGCACAGCACGACGTCGGCGCATGCATCCGGAAAGGTCGATGCCTCCAAGTGCTCGACACGAAAGGCGTCGTCGGAAAGGTGCGGCGCGAGCTCCCTCGCCAAGCTCCGCACCGCATCGATGGCTCGTGGGTCACGGTCGAGCCCCATGATCTCGTAGCCAGCCTGCATCAAGTAGACGAGATTGCGTCCATTGCCGCATCCCGCTTCGAAGATCCGCATCCCGGGCGCGATGTTGCCGCGCAGGATCTGATCGAAGAAGTAAATATCGATACGGCCGAAGAGCCGTTGGAGCTGGCGGGTGTCGAGCATAGGGGCCTCCGCGCGAGGATATCTCAGACTGGCCCAGGGGGAGGAGCTTCGAATGATCAGAATTTGGCTTGCCAATCGACTTAGACGCCCCCCCACCTCAACGCACCAGGCGAGTCTCCGGATACGCCGAATACCAACCGAACCAGAAGGCCCGATGGCCGGGTAGACGAGCGAGGACGGCGCCGTCTTTCGAGGTCAGCTGATCTTCGGACATCGTCCAAGTGACACCGCTTTGGTCGACGGCGGTGCCGTCTTGATCCCACTTCGCGAAACGCCGCCCCTCGGTGGCGAAGACGCGGTTGGCGCCGGAACGATCGGTGAGGACGACGAAGGGCTGATCACCAACCTGGTCGTGGTGCAGCGGATGCTTGGCGAGAAACTTGGCGGAGATCGCTAGCGGCTGGTCGGGATACTCGTCGAAGACTAGCGCCAGCACTTCGGCTTTGTTTTTTAGACGACGATCGAGCTCGGGGACGGTGAACATCAGCTCATCGGTGGCGAAGTAGGCGCGGTAAGCGGCGCCTTCGGAATAGTCGCGCTGATGACCGGTATCGAGGGAAAGCACTTTGGTGTCGGGATGGCGCCGGCGCCACTCACCCCAGGTGGTGGTCACGACGCTGCGGCGCGCAAGCGAGATCTCATCCTTGGCGTCGGCCAGCGGACCAATCACCGGCGTGCCCCAGATGGTGTTCCACAACGACTGGGTCTTCCGGTCGTACATCAACTTGTTGGAACGATAGAGGAAGCCGCTAGTGCCGAGCTCATGGGCGACGCCATTGTGGACGGTCTCGTAGAGGATCATCGAGCCGCAAAGGGTGCAGTAGACGCCGGCCACCGGCACGCCGCCGACGGTGTCGACGAACATTTCGTGCCACGCCAGGATGCGCTTGGGGTAAGCGCGGGCATCGCCGTTGACTTCGAGGGCGAACACCACGTTGCTGTCTTTCAGATAGTCGGCGTCGCTCGCGGCGAGCATCTTCGGGCCGCGCAGAGGCGGAATGCCGTCTTGCACGACCCCGCCCCAGCGCACTTCGTCGAGCCGGATCTTGGCGGTGCGTTCGTCGGCGAAGTAACCTCGGAAACGAGGATCGATCAGGCCATAGAGGGCGGCCTTGAAGTCGGCATAGTGGGGATGATCTACCGCTTTCTGGTTCCACAGCCAGTCATACCAGGCATCGATGTCTGCGCCGTGCTTCTGACGGGTCGATCGTTCGAGCCGACCGATGATCTGGGTGCGAACGATCGGATCCCGTGACAGGTGGATGACCTCGAGCAGCATCGGCGCGAAGCTTGGTTGCCAGTGCTTTTCGAGGAAGTCGAACGCTTCTTGCTCGAGCGCACGCTCGCCGGAGAGCAGCGCCAGAATGAGACCAACGGCCTGTTCGGAGTTGGGATCGATCTCCGACTCCGGCGAGGAGTTGGTCTTTTGCGCGCTCGAATCGAAAGCAACGAGGCCAAGGGCCAGGACAGCGGTCGCGGCGATGAGAAACGCCGCACCCGCGAGAAACGGGCGACGGGAGGAATGTTTGCTCGGAAGATGCATGGTGGGGCTCGCTCGTAGGGTGGAACCACGGACATCTTGCCCGTGGTCACCCTTCCTACGGCGCCACCCCGGCGGCTGGATTGGCCAACTCCGTTAGGCGCCGAGGGTCGCCACCATCACTGCTTTGATCGTATGCAGTCGATTCTCCGCCTGGTCGAAGACAATCGAGGCCTCGGATTCGAACACCTCCTCGGTGACTTCCAAACCGTCGAGCCCGTATTTCTGGAAGACTTCTTCTCCCTTGGTGGTGTCTCGGTTGTGGAAGGCCGGCAGACAGTGCAGGAATTTCACCTGCGGGTTACCAGTGAGCTCGAGGGCCTGGCGATTGACCTGATACGGCTTCAGGAGCTTGATGCGCTCGTCCCAAGCGGAATCGGGATCACCCATCGACACCCAGACGTCGGTGTAGAGAAAGTCGGCCCCTTGGACCGCGACGGCGACATCGTCGGTGAGAGTGATCTGGGCGCCGGTGGACGCCGCAATCTCGCGACAGGTGGCGACCAGCTCATCGTTGGGGCGGCAACCTTCGGGAGCGGCCATGCGAAAGTTGATGCCGAGTTTGGCCGAACCGACCATCAAGGAGTTACCCATGTTGTTGCCACCGTCACCGAGATAACACAGCACCATCTGGTCAAGAGGCTTAGGGTTGTGCTCCTGCATGGTAAGGAAGTCCGCCAGGATCTGGGTGGGATGGTACTCGTTGGTGAGACCGTTCCACACCGGTACTCCGGCGTGCTCGGCAAGCTC
>JAJCXQ010000333.1 GCA_029263355.1 Acidobacteriota bacterium
AGCGGAATTGCCACTTTTGTTCGAACAGCTCAACAGTGGAGGTTCAGTGGCTCGATGAGCAGGCATAACATCAATATCCAAGATGGATTTCTTTTTCAAAGCCTCAAGGAAGCCCGACAAATGGCCTTTGAGCTGGTCAACGGGAAGCGACTCCAGGGCCGGCTCAAGCGGTTCGACCGTTTCGCAGTCGTCGTCGATACCGGGGCGCAAGAGATACTTGTCTACAAGCACGCGATCTCGACTATTACAGAGGCGGGCGTTTAAAACGGCTGTTGACGCCCGAGCCAGAGTGTACCCTGCATGTTGGCGGCGCTGGATCTGCGCCCTTCCCCTGGTGTTGCTTGGGGCCTGCGCCAGTCCGGCTCCTGAGGCGCCGGTCGTCAGGCCGGCGACCCGTGAAGATCCGTTTGTCATTCAGCCGCTCAGCGGGTATCCGCTAACTGCGACCGACGAGCTGACCACTGGCCTGGCTAGCGCCTATGACGATCTGCGCTTAGGAGTCGATCTACTAACGGTCGAGGCCGCCGCGCGTCAGTTACTAGAGGATGATGCGGGCTTTCTTCCCGCCCGAGTTCTGTTGGCCCAGGTGCAGTATCTGGGCCAACGCGACTCCGAGGCGATCGATGAATTGAGTCCGATAGTCGACGAGTTGCCATCCTACACCGCTGCCCAGTTGCTGCTGGGGGGAGCGGCGGAGCGCGCTGGCAATCTGCCGATCGCCCTCGAGGCTTATACCCATCTCGCTGAGCAGGGCGATTCACTGGCAGCGAAGCGAGGTGATGGGGTCCGACCTCGAGCCCTGGAGATTGTCTTCAATGAGCTCGGATACGAGCTCGGTCGTGGGCATGTCGAGATCGCGGAGAAACATCTGAGTTGGCTCGAGCATTGGGGCGAAGAATCTTGGGAGCTAGTTGAAGGGTCACGTTTGGTGGCGGTTGCGACAGGTGACCTGAAACGGGAGCTAGCCGCTGTCCGACTGCTCGGCCAACAAAGCGGAGAACTCGAGTTTCTGCAACGTGAAGGGCAGCTCGAGCTCGAGGTCGGCGATGTTCGGGTCGGCCTCGACAAGCTCGAAGCCCTCTATCGCGAGTTTCCGGAGGATGCCGTCACGCGAGACCTTCTGGACGAGGCCAAGTTTCTTTGGCGGCTGCAACTGTTGCCGGCGGATGTCCAAGAGACCGGGCGCAAGGCCGAACTCGATCGAGCCGACGTAGCGACGCTGCTGTATTGGTTAGTGCCAGAGGTTCGCTATTCGCAAGTGACCAATCCGCCGATCGCCGCTGACATTTTAGATCATCCAAACCGAGATGCTATCCTTCGAGTGTTGAATCTCGGATTGATGGAGATCGACGAGACACGGCACCGTTTCGAACCGGATGCCACGGCGACCGGAGTAGACGTGTTGAGCGCTTTGATCAGCTTGTTGAACTTGTCCCGAAGGTCGTTCGCCTGTCTACCAGACTCCAATGTGCTCGATGTCGATCGATCCTGGCGCACGATTTGCCATCTCGCGATGGGTTGTGGGCTGGTGGAGGAAGGAGCGTCTTGCGGACCGACTGGGGTCGCGGGGCGTGAAACGCTCGAATTGTTTCGCCGTACTTTGAATCTGTTGGGTTCCAGCGAATGACTTGGCCGAACCTACTGTCGACCCTGCGGATCGCGATGGTGCCAATGTTCATTGTCGCGGTCCTTGAAGGGCGACCCGGTTGGGCATTCACGATCTTTGGCCTAGCGGGAATTACCGATCTGCTCGACGGCTATATCGCGCGCTTCTACAAGCAGCAGTCTGTGCTTGGTGCTTATCTAGACCCAGCGGCCGACAAGCTTCTGGTCACTTCGGCCTTCATCCTGCTGGCTTGGCCCGGGGTCCCCACTGGACTTCAGATTCCGATCTGGGTGACCGTGTTGGTGATTACCCGCGATATTATTATCGTCGGGGTTGCACTGATCGTCCGGTTGACGATCGGACTCAAGAAGTTTCCTCCGAGCCGAGTGAGCAAGTGGAACACGGGTTTTCAGCTGGCGGCGGTGTTTATTTATTTGCTCACTGGACTGAGCCATCAGTTTGATCTGTTGGCCAAAGGTGTTCTGGCGGTGATGGTTTTATTGACGGGCTGGTCAGGGCTCGAATACGCCAACCGTTTTATTTTCCACGCTAACGATCTACCGGCACAGATGCAGGCGGAAGAGGTTGCAGCGGCTTCAGGTGCCGAGTCGTCTTCGCCGGAAGGCGACTGAACGGGTCGCTTTCCAAGACAAGCTTGTTAGCTGTATTGCTGTGCAGCACGCCGTTACCGTGTAGCACGCTGTTTACGGTGCCACGCTGTTTACGGTGCAGCACGCTGTTGCGGTATAAACTTCGGGCGTGATGTGGAATCAAAATCGGGGTTCTCGAGGTCGTGACCAGTCTCTTCGAGATATGGCACGTGGCCTCTTGCTTCTTTGTGGGCTGATTCTCGTTGACGTGGGTGGCGACTTGATGTCCGGAGCGAACGGTTTGACTGGGAGTTTGTTGGCAGATAATCGCAGTACCGAGCTGTTCCGGTACACCTGCTCCAACCGTCTCGCCCGTCGCGACGTGACTCTCTTCGCCAATGGCACGGTCCGGCTGCGGGAGGGGCTGTGGGAGGAGCAAGATCTGTTGTTAGACGAGCTCCTGCCGGAAGAGCTGCAAGCGACCTTGACGCAGCTCCACCGACTGTTGATATCGGCCGATCCGTTGGCTGTCGGCTCAATCCACGGAAATTCACCAACCGGTGGGCCGCAAGGCGACTGGGTGGAAGACTGCGAGATCATTCTGGAGTTGCCTGATGAGCCGTCGCAGAGCTGGCAGTTTACCCCCCTCGATATACCTCCCTTGGTAGTGTCGAACTTGATCCAGGTAGCAGAAGATCTCGCGGACTATACTCGGCCGCCGGCCGTTGCCGAGCGGGTTCCTGCAGACTATCGGCCGCAGCGAGGGGACGTCCTGGTGATGGCAGATGGGGAGCGTTATCGAGTCCTGGCGTTGACCGTTGACAAGCGGGGAGTCGAGCTCGAGGGAATAGACTCTCCGCTGCGGATCTTCGTGGCGTTGGACGAATTGGCCAACTCGTTCGCCTCGGTTGG
Source organism: Acidobacteriota bacterium (assembly GCA_029263355.1). GTDB lineage: Bacteria > Acidobacteriota > Thermoanaerobaculia > Multivoradales > J023 > JAAELT01. The sequence goes on from JAJCXQ010000333.1 coordinate 3,109, forward strand.
TGAGCAAGGCCGCAGGTGACCAGCACGCGCCAAGCACGGTCGACTAGCGGTCGCGGCAGATCGGGACTCCGAATCCTGGGCGGTTGGCTGCGCGGCCACCGGCTCGGCGTAGCACCGGGAGTCCGGCCGACCGAGTCTCGTCTCCGCGAGGCGTTGTTCTCGATTTGGCAGGGGCGAGTACCGGGTTGCCGATTTCTCGATCTTTTTGCCGGCTCTGGGGCGATCGGCTTGGAAGCGGCGAGTCGAGGGGCGCAAGAGGTTGTTTTCGTCGAGCAGGCGCCACGGGTCTTGCGAACTTTGCGTCGCAATTTGAGCGTACTGTCCCCCGCACCACCGTCCCCCGCTTCACCGCCCCCCGCTTCACCGCCCCCCGCGATACCGCCCACTGCATCACTGGCCCCCGCGTCACTGGCCTCCGCGACATCGAAGGTATGGCGGTGGCGGTTACCCAGGGATCTGGCGCGGCTCCGCCCGGAGG
>JAJCXQ010000334.1 GCA_029263355.1 Acidobacteriota bacterium
AGATTTTCGAGTACATGGCGGCTCGCAAGGCCATCGTCGCGTCGGATCTTTCGGTGCTGAGGGAAGTTCTGACCGACGGCACGGAAGCTCTTCTGGCTCCTCCTGGCGACCTGGACGCCTGGGAAACCGCTCTTCGCCGGCTCGAGGATCCAGAGCTCAGAGAACGCTTGGCGACCGGAGCCTACGAGGCCTTCTCCTCCCGCCATACGTGGGCTCACCGGGCGCAAGCCGTGATGGTTGGACTCTGACCGAAGGCCCAACGTTTCGACGGTTTTCGCGACCACAGAGAGCCGCGGTGACCTATTGACGGAACGTGCTGGAGCGCTGTTCCAGGTCTCCCGCCACGTCGTCGAAGAGCGCAAGCGAAGCCGGGCACTCTGCTAATATCGCGCCTCGACCCCACTCGCCGTGTTCTGCGCCGCCGCCACCTAACCGACGCCTGCGGGAGGCCTGGAGAGAGAAGATGCTGGTACCTTGGGTGGACCCTGAGACACAAGATTCCCTGGTCGCTGAAGATGGCCAACTCGTCAATCGCCGGACACGAGAAGTTGTCGCGTCGATCCGTGACGGTATTCCTCGCTTTGTCACCCCGGACGAGAATTACGCGGAGAGCTTCGGTTGGCAATGGAAGAAGTGGGAGCACCTGCGCAGCATCAGTCGTGGCTCGCGGTACGATCAGCAGAGCCTCTTGATGCAGCGCACTCACTTCGACGACTACGATATGGCGGGCAAGACCTTGCTCGAATGTGGCATGGGAGGCGGTGACGATACCGAGGTTCTCCTCGAGCTTCCCTTCTCCGAAGTGCACGCGTTCGACATCAGCACATCGGTGGAGCGGGCCGCAAAGTACCTGGCAAACCCCCGCCTGATGATTAGCCAAGCATCGATCTTTGATATCCCCTATCCTGATGCTTCGTTCGATTTTGTGTTCTGTCATCGGATGCTGCAGCACACGCCCGATCCTGAGCGGGCATTGCGGTCCTGCTGCGCGAAGGTCAAGAAGGGTGGCGTGCTGTTCGCCCACTCTTACAAGAAGTCTTTTCATTACATGATGGGAGCTAAATACAAAGTCCGTTGGCTTACCAAGCGCCTTCCCTGGCAATGGGTCTACTGGTACGTCGACACCTGCGGCCAGTTCCTGCACAACATCAATGCGTTCATGTATCGCTGGCTTCCAACCCGGGCGGTTGCTTTCAGCCTGATCCCCTTCTTCTGGATCTCGGCCGAGCCGGAGACTGCCGGAATGCCGCCCGAAGAGATCTTGGAGCTCGAAAAATGCATCACGTTCGACGCCTTGACCCCAATGCACGATCACCCGCTATCTTCGCGCAAGTTCCGCGAGATCCTCGAGTCGGAAGGTTTTAGGATCGATCACATCTACGATCCAACCTCTTCACCCATCTTCGGCACCGCGGTTCGGCTCTGAACGCAGCAAACGAGCGGTTCGCGCAGTCTCACCGGCGCATCCTGGTCCACTCGGGGTGGCTGATGGGCGCCCAGGGTATCAACGCTGTTTTGGCGTTGGTACAGGCGGTCTTGATAGCACGGGCGCTGGGAGCCGCGGAGTACGGGGTCATGGTTCTGGTCACGACCTTCACCTTGACCATCAACCAAGTGTTTGGCTGTCGGATCTGGGAGGCGTTGACTCACTTCGTGCCGCGGTATCGGGAACAGGACGAAAACCGCCGGGCGGCGGCGGTGGTCCAGTTGGCCTATTTGATCGAGGCCGTCGCCGGAGTTCTAGCGATTTCCGTGGTCCTGCTTTCGGCTGGGTTGGCGGAAGACCTGTTGATCAAGGAGCCTGGGGCCGCCAGTCTGGTGCGACTGTATTCGATCATGATCCTGCTGCTGATTCCACAGGAAGCCACGATTGCCCTGTTGCGTACGGCGAACCGGTTCCAATGGCTGTCGGCTCACACGATCGCCGTCGGTCTTCTCAAGCTGCTGGCCATCGGTATCGCCTGGGGAGTCGGCCCGACGGCGCGATCGATGCTGTTGGCTCAGCTCGTCGCAGTGGCGGTGGGTCTCGTAATCTTATGGGTCATGGGGTGGCTTGTTGCGGCGCAGACCGGTTTGCCGCTCGGCAACCTATCCGCGCTGTGGACCCTCCGCGGCCAATTTCGGGAAGTGCTGCGATTCACTTTTCTCACCAACCTGGTGGGCACCAGCCGAATCCTGACCGCCAACGCCGATACCCTGGTGCTTGGTTTCGTGGGAACCCCGGCCGCGGTCGGCGTTTACGAATTGGCCAAGAAGTTGGTATCCCAGCTTCAGCTCTTCGCCAATGGAATCTATGAAGCCACCTATCCCGAGATCTCCAGCCTGATCGCCCGTGGTGACAACGAGGTCGTGTCACGGCTACAGTCGGGGCTCTCGCGAGTTCTCCTGGTCGCCGTTGTGCCTTTCTGTCTTGCGTGCAATCTGTTCTCGGCCTGGGTGATCCCCCTGCTGTTCGGCCCCGCTTTTAGCTTGGCGGTGTTGCCATTCAACATTCTGGTGTGGCAGCTGTTGTGGCTGCCGCTGGTGTGGTTTCCCGGCTTTCTTCTGGCGATCGGGAGGGCACGGACTCTGGCCGCGCTGAGCTGGCTTGATGCCGCCATCTTCGTGCTCTTGCTGATCGCCTTAGTTCCAGGGTTGGATGCGGCGGGAGCTGCTTGGGCGATGTTTCTGCGAAACCTCATTTGGATTTCTTTGGCACTCGGGGTGCTCAGAAATCTCCGGAAATCATCCAAACCATAATCCGTAGGTCCTCCTAGGTCCGTCCCTCACTCACCGTCGGTAAGAGAGTCTCGTCCAGCATCCGGACGAATTGCCCGAGATTGTTCTTCGGGTCATAGGGAGCGAAACTCGGTACCGGGGGGTGGTCCAGCTTCTCCGCCAACTCTTCTGGGGTCGAAAAGAGGTGCTCGGGCGCAAGATCGCGGTTGCCGCCGCGATCGGAAGCGAGCAGCGGCCGACGATAGAAGGCCGCTTCCATTGCGACCCGGCTGAACGGCTCCGGCCATTGACTCGGCAACACGATGGCATGCGAGCGACGAAAGATGGAAGGTAGAAAACGGGGCTCCAGCCGACCGGTGAAGTGGACCTGCTCCGCAACACCGAGGCTGTGGCACAGTCTCTCCAGATTTTGCCGCTCCGGTCCGTCTCCGACGATCAGAAGCTGATCGGAGCCCGACCTCCAGAGTGCAAAACCGCGGATCGCCAAATCGACCCCTTTGTTTCTCGCCAGCGTACCGACCACCGTGGCGACCCGTCCGCTGGAAATCAGTGAGGCCCACTCCCTAGGTTCTGCTCCTGCTTCTTCATCAGGGGCATCCCCTTGGTCTTCGATCTCGGCGAGATTGTAGATCCGTTCAATGCGCTCGGGCCCGACGCCATGATGACGAAGCACTTCTGCGACAAAGCCACTGATTGCTACGAATCTGTCAACGCCAGCCAGCGCTCTGCGGCGCATCAAATATTGAGTGTAGATTCCCAGCCAGAAGAGTGGATTGAAACGTAGAAACCACGGCGATCGGCTCAGGCCAACGTACTCGGAATGACTGATGCAGCTGACAAACTTGCCGGGAGCACACCCATTACAGACTTGGCGTTCCTTGAAGTAGAGGTTAGCTTTCGGACAAAACGGCGTGTAGCCGTTGATGACGGCAAGAGTTGTCACGCTGGTGCTCAGCGGTACGATGCTGGTTGAATTGAGCAGTAGGATGGCGGCGAACTTCTGGCCCGAGGTCATCTCCGCGACGTGACGCCGGATGGAGAACGGCAGCAGCGCCACTCTTCGAACATTGTTGATGATCGAATGGGGCGAAGACCCGCTACGAAGTTTACGGACGATCTCGAACCCTTCGACCGTTTCCCGCTCAGGCAAGCCCTCGATTCTCGACGTCAGGACCACAACCGAGAAGCCACGAGCAGCGAGCCCCTTGGCCAGCAGGAAGGCCGATCTCTCACCGCCACCAAAAATCCGTGGTGGAAAGAATTCGCTGATCAGCAGTAGCCGCTTCGTTTCTGACTTTATCAAGCTCGAGCGATTCAACATCAACGCTCCGTCGACTCGGGAAAGAGCCGCTGCATCAAACCGGGCCAATTGTTTTTGAGTTCGTGAGTCTGCTCGAAGTAACGTCGGGCGTTGCGCGAAAGCTCAGAATAGACCGCCGGGGTTGTGAAGAGCTCTTCGATCTTCTGCCCCAGGAGATCTAGATCTCCAATCACCACACCGTGATGAAAACGGGCGAAGAAATCGCCCGGATCAACCGTCATCGAGACGATGGGAGTGCCCTGACACGACGCCTCGACAAAGGTGTTGGGCATACCTTCGCTGCGTGAGGTGTTGACGAGCACCCGAGCTCGCGCGTAGTAGGCGGGGAGCTCTTCCGGTGGCAAGTAGTCGATCAGGTGCAGGTTTTCGAGACCAGCGACTGACTCTCGGAACGACGATGGCGCTCCGGGAACGATCATCACACAGCGCCGCTCGGGTAGTTGGCGTGCGATCCGAGGAAAAAGCTCGGGTCGTTTGATTTGATCGTAGCGACCGATCCACAATACGAGCTCGCGCTCTGTCTGTGGCAACTGGCGGTCGGGGGCAAGGTTGGCGGCGACGAAGGTTTTTCCCCCCAGCCCGCGCCGTTCCAGATTCGCTTGCTGAACCGTATGCTGACACCAAATCCTCGTCACAAGGTATCTAAGGGTCAGATAGAACACTCGCCGGCGCACAGGAGCTTTGCCCCCGGTGCGGTCGATCTGCATTTCCGATTCGCCGGTATTGGACAGCCGATAGACACAATCGATACCCAGCCATCGGCACACGACAGCGGCCTTGACCGACGTCCGAGTTGCGATGGTTGTTACCACAACCTCCGGTCGGTTCAGGCGCCAGGACCGCCACAGGTGCAGGCTGCTCAGGGATCGAATTCCAACATGCTCGAAGCTCTCGCGGCTGGCGATAGAGACTTCGTGCCCACGAGCCGCAAGCTCCTCCGCCAAGATCCGCACTTGCATCTCCGCACCGCCGATCCTCGGATGACGGTCGAATGCCATGTGCGCCGATTCCAGCACGAAGCAAATCCGCCGTGGCCTTCCTTGGCCGGGTGGTTTGTCCTGCATCTCGTGTTCCACCTCTCGCTCTAGCCGATGGTATGATGCCACATCCCGACCGCCATCACGGACATCGAGATTTGATCAAGAGCCACTCTTCAAGGCCTCGTACCGAGGTCGCCCCGTCCGGGGCCTCGCCGAACCGTTCGTTTTTCGCCATCCCGCCCGAGAGACAGCAGCCGATCTTCTTGATCTTCGTGCTGCTCATTTCGGCCATAGCCTGGCTGGCTGCGTGGCGTCTGCGCGGTACTGTCGGAGATCCTTACGATCTCGATATCTTCCTCTTTCTGTTCGTTCATCACGAGGCCGACGGGGCGCTGCTCGCCGCCGGAATCCTTTTGGTCGCGGCTCTTCTCTCCTTCAAGGTCGCTGATCGCTGGCTCGAGCGAGGTCTCCGCTGCTTGACTTCGCGGCCGAAAACGGTCGCCGCGGCCGCGTTCCTCTTGCTTGCTGCTGGTAGTCTGCTGGTTTACCAGAACCACCCACTCGCCATGGACGAGTACGCGCCGGTTTTCCAAGCGAAGATCTTTGCCGAGGGCGAAATCTACGGTCGGTTTCCCGTTCCATTGATCGAACGCCTGATCCCTCCGCTTTTTCTCAATCAAAGGTTTATCAACGCCTCTTTGACCTCGGGCAAGGTCATCTCGACTTATTCTCCCGGATTCGCTCTGCTGCTGACCCCGCTGACCCTGCTGGGGGCTACCTGGCTGCTCAATCCGCTGCTCGGGGCCGGAGCGCTGCTGTTGATCGCCCACCTTGCGAGGCGGCTGATCGACGCCCCTTTGGCTCCCGGCTGGGCGATGCTGTTCGCACTCGCTTCTCCGGCCTTCACCATCAACGCCTTCTCGTATTATTCCTCGACGGCTCATCTGTTCTTGAATCTACTTTTTGTCGCCTTGCTGCTCGAACACTCAATACCACGAGCGTTCGCGGCCGGGGCCGCTGGCTCCCTCGCCCTGACGCTCCACAATCCGGTCCCACACGCTCTCTTCGCTTTACCCTGGTTGGTCTGGCTGGTGTTCCAGCGGCGCTGGCAGAGCCTCGGCGCCCTGGCCGTTGGGTATCTGCCGCTCTCTCTTCTTCTGGGCTTCGGTTGGGTCAAGGTGAGAGCTTCGATCGCGGCTGAGAATGCTCTCGGCGCGGCAGAGACCAGCGCCCCAGTGATCAGCGCGGCAGGCGGCGGCGCAGTACCGTTCATTTCTGAGATCCGCTCGTTCTTTGGAGTGCTCCACCTGCCGAGTCTGGATTTCCTGGGCCTGCGTTACCTCGCCACTCTCGAGCTTTTCTTGTGGGCTGTTCCTGGTTTGCCGATTCTCGCCATGATCGGTCTCTACGTCTTGCGCCGCAAGACTCCGGTGCTGCTCTTGGGCGCCTCGGCCGTGGTGACATTCGTTTTCTACCTGTTCGTCTATTTCGATCAGGGGCACGGTTGGGGGTATCGTTATTTCCACTCTGCCTGGGGAGTGTTGCCGCTGTTGGGAGCCGCGGCGCTTTCGGTGGAGAGCTCAAGACGTTGGCGGCGCCTGGTCGGTACCGTGGCTCTGCTGAGTCTGCTGGCAGGGACCGCTCTGCGATGCGCGCAAGTCCACAGTTTCATCGATCGCCACCTCGACCAAGTTGCGAAGGTTCCCGGTGACGTTCCTCAGGTACGGTTCCTCAACGTCGGAACGGGTTATTACACCAACGACCTGATCCAAAACGATCCATTTCTCAGAACCATGCCATGGACCTTCGTCAGCTTCGGTAGGGCGCGCGACGCCAGAATGATGCGCCAGGCGTTTCGTGGCTCGCACCTGGCCGTCGACCTCGGCAACAGCACCGCCTGGACTGTTCTGCCTCAGACTAGCCCGAGCGAATCCAATCCAATCAAGGCGCCGGCGCAATCTGCTGGCGAGCCCGTGCTACCCTAAAGTCACCGGAGGAAGAAACCGTGAAAGTAGCAGCTGGACCCGGGGACGACACCGGGAGCCCGAAGGAGCCCGAGCAGGTTGAAGTTTCGGTTGTGATGCCCTGCCTCAACGAGGCTGATGGCGTCGCGACGTGTATCGCGAAGGCGCTTGGAGCCATCGCTGAAATGGGCGTCTCGGGGGAAGTGGTGGTGGTCGACAACGGCTCCACGGATAGCTCCGCGGAGATCGCGCAGCAGGCCGGAGCGCGAGTGGTCCACGAGCGCCGCCGCGGCTACGGCGCCGCATACCAACGAGGATTCAACGAGGCTCGCGGCCGCTACATCGTCATGGGTGACGCCGACGACACCTACGACTTCACCGAGATCGAGCGTTTCATCACACCGTTGCGAGAGGGTTATGAGCTGGTGATGGGAGATCGGCTCAAGGGCAACATCCTGCCCGGCGCCATGCCCTGGTCCCACCGCTGGATCGGTAACCCCATCCTGTCAGGTTTGCTCCGGGTGTTCTTCCATACCCGTATCTCCGATTCGCACTGTGGTATGCGATCCTTTACTCGCGAAGCCTTCGTCAAGATGGATCTGCGCACCTCGGGAATGGAATTCGCTTCCGAGATTGTCGTCAAAGCCCTGCGTGTCGGTCTCAAGATTCATGAGATTCCGATTACTTACCATCCGCGGATCGGCGAATCGAAACTCTCAGGGCTGCGTGACGCCTGGCGCCACGTGCGCTTCATGTTGCTGTTCTCACCGTCTTATTTGTTTCTGTTACCCGGTCTTCTGCTGATGGCGACCGGCGGGTTGCTGGTCCTTGCTCTGGCTGGAGGACCGCGGGAGATTCTGGGGCTGCGCTGGGACTACCACCCGCTGCTCTTTGGCTGCTCAATGCTCATCCTGGGCTTCAACCTGGTTGTTTTCGACATCGCCGCGAAGGCTTTCTCAATGGGGTCCGGCTTGGCCAATCCCCGGCAGTGGTTGAGGCGTTTACTCGATTCGTTCTCGTTGGAGAAAGGGCTGATTCTCGGCGGTCTAGTGTTTGTGGCGGGCGTCGGAATCGAAGCCAAGATCGTTTATGAGTGGATCCGCAACGGGTATCCCGAGCTCATGGCGGTGCGCGGTGTGACCATCGGAATGACGGCGATGGTGCTGGGAGTGCAGACGGTTTTCGCCTCCTTCCTCGTCGGCCTGATGCAGATCAAGCACCGATGAGTGACCAGGCCCGAGCCGCGCGCGGGCTCGAGGTCCTACTTTTCTATGATTGCATCTACCCCTTCTCCCTGGGGGGGGTGGAGCATCGTAATCTCGAGTTGGCCAAAGTACTCGCCCGGCGGGGCCACCGGGTCACTCTGGCCGGCTTCAGCTCGGCGCCTTCGTCTCCCGCCGAGGGTATCCGGGTCCTCCCCGTCGGGCCGCCAGGTCGGCTCTACAACCCCGACGGCCGACGCAGCACCGGAGAATCTTTGCGGCTGGCGGCTGGCGCAGCCCGCGTCCCGCTGAACCGTTATGACGTGATCGAAACCGCCAACATCCCTTATGCCCACCTGTTGCCCCTGGCGGCGCGTTGCCGGCTTTTAGGCAAACCGCTGCTCGTCACTTGGCACGAGTATTGGGGTGCCTACTGGCGACACTACCAGGGGTCGATCAAGTGGCTACCTTACGCCGCGATCGAGTGGCTCGTCGCTCAGCTGGGGACTCGAGTTACCGCGGTCAGCCGCCTCACCGGCGGTCGGTTGCAGGCCCATCGCTTGGGTGGTCAGAAAATCGAAGTCGTTCCCAACGGGATCGAGATCGAAACCATTCGCCGCTCTGCATCCCGGAGCCGGCGGGATGGGCCACCGCTGGTTTATGCCGGAAGGTTGGTGGTGGAGAAGCGTCTCGACCTTCTTTTGAAGGCTGTGCAGCAGCTAGCCCGCGTCCGTGATGGTCTGATTCTGACGCTGATCGGTGACGGCCCCGACGGTGCGCGTCTGAACGGCCTGGCGACGCAGCTCGGGATCGCCGATCGCATCGAGTTTCTTGGTCGCCTGCCGAACAATGAAGATGTCTGGCAACGTTTGGGCACGGCGCGAATCGCCGTTCAACCCTCTTCTCGTGAAGGATTTGGGCTGTTTCCTCTCGAGGCCATGGCGACGGGTTTGCCGC
>JAJCXQ010000335.1 GCA_029263355.1 Acidobacteriota bacterium
TTTCCGCCACGGTCGGAATCGGCAATATCGCTGGCGCCGCCTGGGCCATCCACTGGGGCGGCCCCGGAGCTCTGTTTTGGATGTGGATGACCGCGTTGCTCGGAATGGCCACCAAGTTTTCGGAAGTAACGCTGGCGCAGCACTATCGCCAGGTCAAGGCCAAGGAAGACGTCGGGAAGTACGAAGGTTCGGTCTCTGGCGGTCCGATGTATTACATCGAGCATGGCCTCGGTCCCAATTGGCGATGGATGGCGATCTTCTTCGCCGTGATGCTGGGTTCGACGGCCTTCCTCACCGGTAACGCGGTCCAGGCCAACACCGTCGCCGATACCGTGCAATCGTCCTTCGGCGTCCCCAATTTGGTGACCGGTCTGGTCGCGTCAGCGCTCATCGCCAGCGTCATCCTCGGCGGCATTACCCGAATCGGCAAAGTCACCGGCATCCTGGCGCCGGCCATGGCCGCGATTTATGTGGTGAGCGCGCTGCTCATCATCTTGTTTCACATCGACCAGCTGCTGCCGAGCTTTGGACTGATCCTGAGCGAAGCCTTCAATCCCACCGCCGGCGTCGCCGGCACCGGAATCGGCGCTTTCCTCGTCACTCTCAACTGGGGTGTGAATCGCGGGCTGTTCTCCAATGAAGCCGGACAAGGCTCGGCACCGATCGCCCACGCTGCCGCACAAACCGACGAACCAGTCTCCGAAGGTGTTGTCGGCTTGATCGAGCCCTTCATCGACACCATCGTCATCGTGACCATGACCGCCCTCGTGATCATCATGACCGATGCGTGGAGCGACAGAGTCCCCACCGAGCTGACGTTGGAAGGTGGAGACATCTCCTACATTGCTCTCGACGCCAAAGGGGCCTGGAAAGAAGGCGCCGCCCCGGACCAGATCCGCATCGTTGGCGGCGCCCAGCAAGTACCCGATGGTTCCACCCAATTCGCGTGGCATGACGTGGCGGTCGATCGGTTCTTCACCGACGTCGAGCAGACACGCGCCTTCAGTGGCGTGTTACACCCGTCTGACGCCAAGGCTGTCGCCGACGACGGTACCTCGCACACCGTACTTTACGCTGACGCCCCCGAGGGTGGCGCGCCACTGACCATGCTCGCTTTCCGGCGCGGCTTGAGTCCGATCGGTGACTTCGGCCACCACATCGTGCTGATCTCGGTGCTGCTCTTTGGCTTGTCGACAGCAATCTCTTGGAGCTACTACGGAGATCGCTGCGCCGAATATCTTCTGGGCTCCAAGGCGGTCACGCCTTATCGTCTTGTATACGTCGGTATGCACCTGATGGGCGCCCTCATTGCGCCAGCGGTCGCCTGGGACCTGGGCGACATCTTTTTGGGCATCGTCATCCTGCCAAACCTGCTGGCCCTGGTGATGCTTTCCGGCAAGATACGTGAACTGATGGACAGCTACTTCGAGCGTAAACCCTGGGTCCAGAACCTCGAAGACCACAAGAAGTGGGTTGCGGCAAACAAGGGTAAATAAGCGCGATGTCGCACGGCCCCGAGGTGCTCGCCAAAACGGCCCCTCGGGCGCCCATGGGCGCCGCAGACAAGTACTCTTCGCCTCAACCTGATCGGGAACCTGACCGCCAATCCAGCTGACGAATCCGGTGAGCGAAAAGTCGACGCAGCACAGTTCGACGGAAGATATCTTCCGAGAAGTCGTCGCAGGAACCGCTGCCACCACCGGCAGTGAGTTCTTCTACTCCCTGGTCCAACATCTTGCCCAAGCGCTCGATCTCCGCTATTGCTTCTTGACGGAGTGTTTGGATTCGCCGCCGTCGAAGCTATCGACTCTGGCTTTCTGGAACGGCAGCGGCTTCCAGGACAACTTCGAATACGACCTCGCCGGCACCCCTTGCGCCCAGGTGGTGGCCGGAAAAGCCTGCTTCTACGATCAAGACATCCAATCGCTTTTCCCAGACGACCAGGACTTGGTCGACCTCGAGGCGCAAAGCTACGCCGCGGTACCGTTCCAAGATTCGGACGGTCGAGTGATCGGTCACCTGGCGGTCATCGACGTCGAGCGCCTGGACGAGGATAGCTTCGACTTTTCTGTCTTGGAGCTCTTCGCCGCGCGCGCAGGGGCCGAGTTGGAACGCCAGCGAGTCGTCTTCAGACTCGAAGCCAGCGAACGGACCTTACTGGAAAGTGAAGCCCGCCTACGCGAGGTGATCGATCTGGTGCCTCATTTCATTTTTGCAAAAGATCGCGAGGGTCGCTTCAACCTGATCAATCGTGCGACGGCGGAGGCCTACAACACCACCGTCGAAGGATTACTCGGGCGAACGGATGCCGAGTTCGCAAGCTCGGCCGAAGAGGTCCGCCGCTTTCGTAGCGACGACCTGGAGGTGATCAACAGCGGCCGGGCGAAGGTCATACCCGAAGAACAGATTACCAATAGCGAGGGTGAGGTCCGCTACCTCCAGACCACCAAGATCCCTTTCACACGGGCCGATTCGGAGTTGCCATCCGTCCTCGGGGTCTCGGTCGACATCACAGATCTCAAGCGAGCTGCGGAGGAGCGCCGCAAGCTCGATACGAAGATGCGACAGGCACAGAAACTCGAGAGCCTGGGGGTCCTAGCAGGTGGCATCGCCCATGATTTCAACAACCTGCTCGTCGGAATGTTGGGTAACGCCACCCTGGCGCTTGCGAGGCTCCCTGAAAACGCCCCCGCCCGCCTGTATATCGGGGGCATCAAGACTGCTGCCCAGCGAGCTGCGGATCTTTCGAACCAGATGCTGGCCTACTCGGGTCGAGGCAAGTTCATCGTCGAACCGATCGATCTCGGAGCTCTGGTCAACGAGATGCTCAATCTTCTCCGAGCCTCTGTCACCAAAAAAGCAAAGCTATCTCTCGACTTGCGCTCGGGCTTGCCGGCCATCGAGGCCGACATTACCGAGGTACGCCAAGTGGTCATGAACCTTCTCACCAACGCTGCCGAAGCACTCGGCGACGACGAAGGGGTCATCTCAGTCAGCACCCGAGCTCTTGATGTAGACCGTTCCTATCTCGCCAAGACCTACCTCGAGGAAGGTCTGCCTGAGGGGCACTATGTCCTCCTCGAAGTCTCGGATACCGGCTGCGGCATGGACGAGGAAACGCGGGAGAAGATCTTCGACCCGTTTTTCACCACCAAATTCTCGGGCCGTGGGCTAGGACTCGCAGCGGTTCTAGGCATCGTTCGAGGACACGGAGGAGCGCTCGAGGTCACCAGCGAGGAAGGCCGAGGGTCAAGCTTCAGGGTACTCTTTCCGGCCACCACGAATACCATCGAGTCGCAACCCACGGTCCTCCCATCAGAGGAGATTGGGGGGAATGGTCGGACAATTCTGGTGGTCGATGATGATCCAGTGGTAGTCGAGGTTGCTCAGCACATCTTGGTGGACTCTGGCTTCTGTGTACTTACCGCTGTTGATGGTCTGACCGCTTTAGATCGCCTTGAGCTCCACAGTCACGAGATCTCAGCTGTGTTACTCGACATGACCATGCCCCACCTCGACGGTATCCAAACTTTGGCAGCCATCCGGAAGCGGTACGCCCTGCCTGTGGTGCTCACTAGCGGTTACAGCGAGCAGGAAGTCCATCGGCGACTCGGCGGCGCCATGCCCAACGGTTTCATCCAGAAGCCTTTTGCTCCCAAAGGACTTCTGGATGAGCTAGCGAAAGCTCTAGCGAACGGGCAAGAGACCGCGCCTGCCAGCTGAGGCCGTCCGCAGAACGCGGAGAGTGCTCCGAGCGCTCCAGAGGAGCTTACATCAGCCCTACATCGTCCAAAGGCGACGACCGTGGAGTCGACCCGCTGCGGCGGCAGGTCTCGGCCGACGGTGGCACCGAACAATCTACGGCGCAGGTCGGGCTCCGGTCGCACCTTTCTCATCGGATTCGGCGATTACCTCTGCGGGAGACCGTGTCTACGGTCCTCGGGCTGGAATGTTGACTCCTCGTCACCCGAAACGTAGAGTTTCAGCGACTCATCGAGACCGGCGGAGGGAATAGGCCCGAAGATGCCGGGGCAACCGGTGGAGCCCCATAGCTCCACAAGGTGCCAACTCCTACGGCGAGCTTCGGTTCACCGAAAGATGAGTGGTCACGAAGAGCGGCGCGCATGCTGTGGTCGTGATCATTCGGTCTTACGTAGGGTTCCGATGAACGAAACCACGGAGGACCGAACATGACAGCTCTAGCTTCCCCCGTTCCCGTTTCGCTCGGCGGCTATCCGACAACCCAAACGAGTGACGATACGTTTCGTCCTGGTTTACGGTGTTGCGAGCTGCCCGACGATTTCTTATTGACCCACGACGTGCAGCCACCGCCGCTGCGTTTGGCTTTCGAAGATACCGGCGGCGAAGGCCCTACAGTTGTCGTACTCGGTGGCATCTCCGCAACGTCGCATGTCACCGCCACAGCGGAGGATCCCCGGCCGGGTTGGTGGCAAACACTGGTTGGGCCGGGGCGGGCCATCGACACCCACCGCTTCCGGGTCTTGAGCTTTGACTACCTAGGCGGAAACGGTGAGTCCTCAGGACCCCGGTCGGCGTGTGAACCTAGTGACTTTCCGATCATCACTACCGAAGACCAGGCCCGGGCGCTGGCCCATCTGCTCGATACACTGAACATCCCGCAGCTCCACAGCTTCGTTGGCGCGTCCTATGGCGGCATGGTGGCGCTCACCTTTGGCGCCCTGTTCCAGGACCGCTGCCAACACCTGGCGGTTATCAGCGCCGCCGCCAACAGTCATCCCATGGCCACCGCATGGCGTAGCCTGCAGCGGCGTACCGTACGTTTGGCGTTGGAGCACGGTTGCGAGGCCGAGGGACTGGCTCTAGCTCGAGGCTTGGCGATGACCACCTACCGCTGTCGAGACGAATTCGCAGATCGCTTCGTCGGGCCGCCACGCCGGTCTGCAACGGGTTTTCGATTCCCCGTCGAGAGCTACTTGGAAGCCCGCGGTCACGATTTTGCCGAGCGCTTCGATGCGTACGCCTTCTTGCGCCTATCCGAGTCCCTCGACCTGCACCGCGCGGACCCACGACAAATCACTACCGCCACCACTCTGATTGCAGCCCAATCCGACCAACTCGTGACCTTGCCTCAGATGCGCAACCTAAGCCGACGCCTGGCCGGGCCATGCGAGTTTCACGAGCTCGACACTCGTTTCGGACACGACGCCTTTCTCAAAGAAATCAGCGCTCTCACGGATATCTTACAACCCGCCTTGGAGCGGCCAGAGGAGCTCTCATGAACCCGATCCAGCAGCCTCTGCCAGCAGCCGCCACTCGGGCTGTCCGTGCCGGCATCGAGAGTGACCGTCATCATGGCGCGGTGGTGCCTCCGATCCACTTGTCGTCCAACTTCACATTCGAAGGCCTCGGTCAACCGCGAGCCTACGACTACACACGCTCTGGCAACCCGACCCGGGATCTGCTGGCCAACGCTCTGGCGGCCAGCGAGGGTGGCTGCGATGCCGTGGTCACCGCCACCGGCATGGCAGCGGTTTATTTAGCGCTACAACCCTTGAGCCCCGGTGATCTACTGATCGCACCGTTCGACTGCTACGGCGGTACCCATCGGCTATTGACCGCCTGCGCCCGCAAACACAGGTTTCGCGTTCGATTCATTGACCTCAGTGATCCAGCGGCAACCCGGGCAGCCATTGCCGAAGGGCCGAAGATGATCTGGGTGGAGACGCCGAGCAATCCTCTGCTACGTATCACCGACCTCGAAACCGTCTGTCGACAGGCGAGAGACACTCGAGCTCTGGTCGCGGTTGACAACACCTTCTTGTCACCAGTTCTGCAACAGCCTCTGGCCTGGGGGGCGGATCTCGTGGTCCACTCGACCACCAAGTACATCAACGGACACAGCGACGTTGTTGGAGGAGCGGTGATTGCTCGCGACAAAGAGTTGGCAGCGGATCTCGCCTGGTGGGGCAACTGCCTGGGCATCACCGGGGCCCCGTTCGACAGCTACATGACTCTTCGCGGTTTGCGAACTCTCCACGCCCGCATGAGGAGCCATCTCGAAAATGCAGCAGCGCTGGTCGCCCGGCTGACCGACAGTCCCGCCGTCGAGCGGGTCTATTATCCAGGTCTGCCGGACCATCCCGGCCACGCCGTCGCGGCAGCTCAACAAAGTGGTTTTGGCGCCATGGTGAGCTTCGAGCTGGCGGGCGGAGGTGAGGAAGTTGAAGCCTTCTTGGACGGTTTACGCTTCTTCTCACTCGCCGAGTCCCTCGGGGGTGTCGAGAGCTTGGTGGCTCATCCTGCAACGATGACCCACGCCGCGATGGAGGCGGAGGCCCGGCAGCGGGCCGGGATCGGAGAGACTCTACTGCGACTGTCCGTGGGTATCGAGGCAACGGCGGATCTCGTCGACGATGTCGAGGCAGCTCTCGACCGAGCACGGGCGACTTCGCGTCGACCGCGGTCGGTCCGAGTTGCGAGCTGAGGGCTCGAGACATGCGCATCTTGAAATTTGGAGGGACATCCCTCGACGGGCCCGAACGGGTCGACCAAGCGGTTCGGATCATCCAAGACGCGAGCCGGGACGGCCCCACCACCGTGGTCGTCTCGGCACTCGCTGGGGTAACCGACATCCTCACCACCGCGATTCACCAAGCTGCCTCGGGGCAATCGATCGATCACCTGATCGACCCGCTCGAGGGTCGACACCGAGACGGTTTGCCCAGTTGCTCCGGGCGCCTGGAGTACGAGCGTTACACCCGCCATGTCAGAGCGGCGGTGAAACAACTTCGACGTCTGTTCGCCGGTATTCGCTTGGTCGGCGAGTGTCCGCTTTCGACCCGCGATCAAATCCTCGCCACTGGCGAGCGACTGTC
This sequence comes from Acidobacteriota bacterium, assembly GCA_029263355.1. Taxonomy (GTDB): domain Bacteria; phylum Acidobacteriota; class Thermoanaerobaculia; order Multivoradales; family J023; genus JAAELT01. The sequence goes on from JAJCXQ010000335.1 coordinate 6,858, forward strand.
CGCTCCATTAGTCGCTACTGGCTTGCGGCGCCGAGGGCTCGAGGCGTCAACCATCGACGGTTCACGACTGATCGCGACCGGTCCTCCCGGCCGGCCGGAGATCGAGGTTGCTGAAACCTGTCGCCGAGTTGGGCAGGTCCTCGCGCAACGCCCGGCGATCGAAATTCCGGTTGTCACCGGTTTTATCGGCAGCGACATCACAGGTTTGACGACAACCCTCGGCCGCGGCGCCTCGGATCTCTCTGCAACTGTGCTCGCGATGGCTCTCGATGCCGAAGAGGTAGAGATCTGGACGGATGTCGACGGTGTCTTGAGCGCCGATCCACAGTGGGTACCGGCCGCCTCGCCCCTGCCTCACTTGACCTACAGTGAGGCCACGGATCTCGCATGTTTTGGCGCTCGAGTCCTTCACCCACAGACCTTGAAACCGCTGTTGGCTCGGGGGATTCCGGTGTCGATCCGCAACAGTCAACGGCCGGATGCCCAAGGGACTCGAGTTGATGCCTTCGATCGCGAGGGGCCAGCAGCCCGCGCGATCACAGCCATCCCAGATGTGACCCGCTTTTTGGTGCAGGCGCCAGACCACGGATCCGATCGAGCCGCGGATCTGGCCGCGTTCGGTGGTCTCGACGAACCACCACTGTTGCTCAGCTGGGAGACTCCCGGTCGAACCTACTCACTGGTCGTTCGCAGCCAGCAGAGTGAACAGATCTCGAGCTTCATCGAGCGCCAGCCGTTGCAGGTGTTGCAACGCGAGGACCTCGCGTTGGTCGCCGCAATCGGTGGACCTGAGTTGAACTTGCCGCTGCTGAGAACGCTTTCTGAGGGTCACATCCAGGTCAGAAACCTCACCTTGTCCGGCTCCGCCACTCGGATCAAAACCCTTTTGGTAGAACGCTCCATGTTACGCTCGACGGTACGCTTGTTACACCGAGTTTTGATCGAAAATCACCCTGAATTCCCATCCCCGATGAGCCACGAGATTGCAACCAGCCTGTGGAGGCTCTCATGACCGCAGACGAACGTTCGATTCCTACCTTCACGTCAGAAGATGCTCACAATCTGGCTCGTCGTCTCTACGGCTTCGAAGGCGAGATCGAGCCCTTGCCAGGAGAGCGTAGTCAGAACTTCCAGCTCGGCAGCAGGGAGGGCGAGATTCGGGTTCTCAAAATCGCCAATGCTGCTGAGACTCACAGCATACTGGATGCTCAGGTCCAAGCGCTGAGGCATCTGGCGCAGCGTCTTCCGGCGGGTACAGTGCAGAAACCTTGCCCCTCCCTGGAGGGCAACTTGCTGACAGAAATCACCGGCGAAGATGGACAGCAACACGTCACCCATCTGGTGACCTTTCTACCCGGTACTCCATTGGCCGCGATTCCACAGCGCTCTCCTGAGCTGCTGCGGAGCCTGGGTCACCTGGTTGCGTCGGTCGACCTTGAGCTCGGAGACTTTGATCATCCGGCGACGCACCGCGACTTGATTTGGGACCTGTCCCGGGCGGCGACTCTGTTGCCGGAAACCGCTGCGATCCGTCCGCCGCGACGACAGTACCTCGCTCAACAATACCTCACCGATTTCGAACAACGGATCAGCCCGTGCCTGGACGATCTGCGCACCGGCGTCATCCACAACGACGCCAACGACCACAATGTCATGGTGTCCGAAAATGTCATGGTGTCTGAAGCGGAGAGTGCGGCGCCACGGGCCGTTGGATTGATCGACTTCGGTGACTTGGTGCACAGTCGACAGGTCTTCGGTCTCGCTATCGCCGCCGCTTATGCCATGTTCGGTTCCTCGCATCCGCTGGCTGCAGCGGCTGAGGTGATCGCCGGCTACCACGCAACCCGTGCCCTCGACGAGGCTGAGATCGAAGCCTTGTTCCCTGCAATTCGGGCGCGGCTCGCCGTCAGTGTAACGGTCTCGGCGCGGCGCAAGGTCGACCGACCGGACGACCCCTACGTCACGATCAGCGAGGGTCCGGCCTGGGACGCGATGGATCGAATCGCCGGTGTCGACTTCGAAATCGCAACCCGACGTTTTGCCGAGGCATGCGGCCTCGACAGACCACCCACCTCGGCGGTGGCGCCGCGTACGCCCGAGGCCATCCTGGAAGCTCGACGCCGACATCTCGGCCCGTCGTTGAGCTTGTCCTATCGTCAACCTCTCGAGATCGTCCGTGGATGGATGCAATACCTCTTCGACCACAAGGGGCGCCCGTTCCTCGACTGCGTCAACAATGTCTGTCACGTCGGGCATTGTCACCCGCAGGTCGTTGAAGCTGCCCATCGGCAAATGGGGCGACTCAACACGAACACCCGTTATCTCCATGACAACCTAGCAGAGTATGCCGAGCGCCTGGTCGCGACGTTGCCCGACCCGCTCAGCGTCTGTTACTTCGTGTGCACCGGCAGCGAGGCCAATGATCTGGCATTGCGGCTCGCCCGAAACCATACCGGGCACCGCGGCGTCGCGGTTGTCGATGGTGACTACCACGGCCACACGGGTTGCCTGATCGAGATCAGTCCGTACAAACACGACGGACGGGGAGGGTTAGGCACCCCCGACCACGTCCGCAAGGTGAGGATGCCCGATACGTATCGCCAAAAAGACCTTCGCCAGCAAGACCCGACTGGGATGTACCCGGTGGGTCGTCATTATGCCGACGATGTTGCCACAGCGGTTGATGAGCTGCGTCGATCTCGCCACGGCTTCGCGGCCTTTTTCAGCGAATCTCTACTCGGCTGCGGCGGCCAAGTTGTGCCGGCTGAAGGTTACTTCAACCACGCCTTCCGGCATGTACGAGAGGCCGGTGGGGTTTGTGTCTTGGACGAGGTGCAAGTCGGCTTCGGTCGCGTCGGCAGCCATTTCTGGGCCTTTGAGACTCACGGCGTCGTTCCCGATATCGTCACACTCGGTAAACCCATCGGCAACGGCCATCCGCTGGCAGCCGTCATCACCACTCCCGAGATTGCCGCCTCCTTCGACAACGGCATGGAGTACTTCAACACCTTCGGCGGCAATCCAGTGTCGTGCGCGGTTGGCCTGGCGGTGCTCGACGTGATCGAACAAGAGGGTTTGCAAGCCCACGCTCTCGAGGTCGGGCAACATCTCTTGCAGGGGCTAAAAGACTTGCAACAGCGCTACCCTCTCGTCGGAGACGCTCGCGGACAAGGTCTTTTCCTTGGAGCCGAGCTGGTGAAAGATCCGGAGACTCTCGAGCCGGCGGCGGATGAAGCCGACGAGGTCGTGAATCGGATGAAACATCGCGGCTATCTGCTGAGTACCGATGGCCCGCTTCACAACGTGCTCAAGATCAAGCCTCCTTTGCCTTTTACCCAAGACAACGCCGAGAATCTGTTACGCGACCTCGATGGGGTACTCGCCGAGCTTTCCTGAGACCCGTTCCCAAGACGCATTCCCAAGACCTGTTCCCAAGAATCTATGCACGACTTGCGACATCGAGACCGACCGACGGATTACGAGCAGCGCGGCCAGGCTTGGCCCGTGAGTGTGGCGCCCATGATGGACCGCACCGACCGGCACTACCGCTTCTTCATGCGCCAGATCACTCGTCATACTCTGCTGTACACAGAGATGGTGACCACCGGAGCGATTCTCAAAGGAGAACGAGAACGGCTCCTCGGCTTCGACTTGCGAGAGAAGCCACTCGCCCTGCAACTCGGAGGTGATGACCCTCGAGAGCTTACAGAATGCGTTCTCATCGCCGCTGACCTAGGTTACGACGAGATCAATCTCAACGTCGGTTGCCCGAGCGATCGAGTCCAAAAGGGCAGTTTTGGAGCCTGTCTGATGGCCGAACCCCAACGGGTCGCTGACGCCGTTGCGGCGATGCGGCAAGCGGTCCAACTTCCGATCACCGTCAAACATCGAATCGGCATTGACGATCTCGATACCTACGAGCACATGCGGAGCTTTGTCGAGACGGTGGCCAGCGCCGGTTGTGATCGCTTCAGCGTGCATGCTCGGAAGGCCTGGCTGACTGGTTTGAGCCCCAAAGAGAACCGTCATGTTCCGCCCCTACGCTACGACGATGTCTATCGCCTCAAACGAGATTTGCCTCATTTGAACATCGAAATCAATGGCGGCGTGACGTCGATGGACGGCGCAGAGCATCACCTGAGTCACGTCGATGGCGTCATGATCGGACGTGCGGCTTACGATCATCCGTTCTTATTCGCTGAGGTCGACACTCGGTTTTTCGGTTCGCAAGAAACTCCACCGAGCCGTCGCCAGGTCCTCGATGGTCTTGGTCCATACCTCACGGGCTGGCACCGTTTGGGAATCCCCTTGAGTCGCATCACGCGGCACCTGATGCACCTCTTCAACGGCCAGCCCGGGGCCCGTTTCTGGCGACGCACCTTGAGTGAGAACGGGCCTAAATCCGCATGTGATCCAGGAATCCTGCAGATCGCAGCGAGCCGGGTACCCGACTCTGTCCTCGATCACCGACCTCCCGTCGACCGCAGCAAAGTCGACCACAGCAGTGTCGACCGCAGCAATGTCGACCGCAGCATGGCTGTGCCCCCATCGCCGGTGGCCTGTTAATCTTCGACTTCGACCTCGAGGTCGCCATCGACCACGCGGATATTGAACATCGGCTGGTCTTCGTAGGCCGGCTCACACAAGGCTTTACCCGTCTTGATGTTGAATCTAGCAGCATGCCATGGACACTCGACTTCCTCACCTTCAATGAAACCCTCGCTGAGGGGTCCTTCCTCGTGGGTGCACAAATCGTCCATGGCGTAGAACTCTCCCCCAAGATTGAAGACAGCGATGCTACGTCCTTTGATCTCGACACACTTGGCGCACTGATCCGCGATCTCGGAGGCTTTGCCGATCTTTACAAACTCTCCCATGAGGCGCTCCTTGGAAACCAGGTATATAACGTTTCAAGCCCGGGGACGCGGCGGCCGCTCGCAAAACGCTCCCCCAGGTGATGGCTAGAAGTTCTAACACCGCGGATTCTAGCAGCCGAGACGGTTCCTATTCAGTGGATGACAATTTATCCAACGGCCACAGCCCCGGGGCCAAAACCGCCACCATGCGGCTGGGTCGACGGATCCCTTCCTTCTCCATCCATTCGCTCGCCTCATGCAGGTCATTACGACGAGAGGTTGACGCCAGCAACTGTCCAAGCCGATAACGAGCCGCAGCGGCATACAGTTCAAAACCAGCCCTCTCGAAATCGGTCGCGGCGGTTGTCAGAAGCTCCGTCGCAAGGGTCACTCGATCGTCGAAAGTTGCTTGCCCAGCGCGGATCAGACAAGCCAACGCGGTGGACCAGGCGAGCTTTTCGCCAGCCAATCGACGAACGCTGCTGGCGACTCGCCGCAGGATCACCCGAGCCGCCTTGGACTCCCGACCGAGGGCCGCCACCGCCGCTACTGCCGTGCGGCAACGGAGACCCAACGCTTCGATCCGCAAGATCTGCATCCGAAAACAGAACGACCGTGCCAACTGGCCCCAGCCTTGCTCCAGAATCCTCCAGGCTTCGAGATCGCGCCCACGATAGAGCAATATCTCGACACGACCGAGAAGATGTTGAAAGTGGAGGAGATGAAAACCCGAATACGACCACAGCTCGCTATCCATCTGACGCTCCAGCAAAGCTCGAGCTTTGTGGATCTCCTTCATCGCCTCTTCCGGCTGGTCGGCGGCCAGCCTTACAACCCATGCCGCGCGGCTTCGCAAGTCCGTCTCGTCGTACACATTGCCTTTGGCCGCCACGTCGCGCAACATCGCCGGCAGTCGATCCACGACTTCGCGCAGACGCCCACGAAGAATGAGCGCGTGAATTCGCTCGACCCCAACCTGACTGGCGCCCCAGAAAAAATCGGTGGAGCTCTGACGCCACAACAGTTCAGAGCTCTCGAGCAAATCAGAAGCGTCCCGCAACCGACTCTCCAGCAAAGCTGCCAAGCCGGCCACATACCGAGTTTCGGCAACAGCGCTCGGGTCGTCGACTTGTTCGGCGAGACTCGTCATCGTCCGCAACAGCCTTGCGGTGCGAGACGCGGTGCCGGTGCCGCGAAATGCCGAGAGAGCAACTTCTAGACCTACCGCGTGGAGCAAATGAACCGGCTCGCCAACTTCTAGAGCAAGCCTCTGATAGCGGGTGAGAAATTCCATCGAGCTCATGGGATTTCTCAGACAGACGACGAATGCCGACCAGAAGGCATCAAGACGCCACAACTGTTCCGACGATGGAGCCTCTGCCGGAGGACCTAGCCGCCTTGCGGCCTGCCACCCAGCGATGCGGCGAGATCCCAGCCAACGGAGGTCCAGGCGCCGCCAAATGATCGCCACCAGCATCCGGATCGAGCTTCTCGGCATTTCGACACCCACCGACGCCAGCACCGCTTCTAACGACACCAAACAGCCGTCGAAATCACCACCGAAGAACTGCTGTTGACAGGCGCGTCGACGCAACTCCAAAGCTCGTTTCCCCGAGCTTGCATCCGCTGCTGCCAGATAGGCTTCGCCCGCTTGCGGCCGGCGGCCTGCGTTGACCAATGCAAAACCGAGATCAACCAACAATCGACAGCGGGCCTCCGGATCCGTCTCCAGATCGAGGGCCAGGCCCAACAAACGTGCCGCTCGATCAAAAGCCAATTCACCTAGAGCATGTCGGGCCGCCACTTCTGCCAGCTCGGTCGCCAGTTTGCTGTCACCGGCCATGTAGTAATGCATTGCCAGGGTCTCCGGGTCCGCGTGGCCAGAGGCTTCCAGAGCTTCGGCGAGGCGACGGTGGAGACGAGCGCGTTGCACTTCACCGAGCTCGGCGAGCACCGATTCGCGGATCCGATCGTGATGGGTCTCGAGCTCCCTCTGCGGCGAATCCAACATTCTCACCAAACTCCCCGCCAGCAAAATCTTGAGAGCCGATTGCGACTCGTTGGTGAGATCTGCTGCCTTCACCGCAATATCGAAAGCCACCGGTCGCCCGGCCACCGCCAGTAGATTTAAGAGCCGCCGCGCCTGATCTGAAAGACGCGTCAGGCGGTTTCGGATCAAATTCTCGAGACTCAGACCGCTCGGGGCCGATTCCGCGGGAGTACCGAGCATCCCGGCATAGCCGAGCTCAGAATTTGAGTATCGAACCATTTCGGCAATAAAAAATGGGCTGCCCTTCGACTCCCGTGCGATGGCCCGCGCCAACGTCAAAGCCGGTGAACGCCGTTCACCGAGCAGTTTGAGGGCGAGCTCACAAGCCTCGGAGAACCAGAGCTCCTGCACCAGCAGCTCGCGCACATTGGCGCCTTCCCCAAATTGCTGGGCAAGCAAACGGCCGAGTAAGGGCCCATCGCCCGAGGAGTCCTCACGATAGCAACCGACGAGCATCAACGCGGGTGGCCTCGGGCCAGTCAGCAGGTCGGCGAGAAGCTCGGCGCTGTCACGGTCACCCCATTGCAAATCATCGATGAACAAAATGACTGGAGCTCGCTCGGCTACCCGCTCCAAGAGCTCCCTCAGGGCCGACGTGACTTGCCTGCTCTGCTCGCGCTCTTCTCGAACAACCTGCTCTTCTGTCGTCGCCGAAGCCACCGCCTCGACGCGCCTCAAGGCCGGAAACAATCGCGCCAGTGCCTGCACGTGAGCTGGTATCAACGCCGCAGCCTCATCGAAAGGCAAGTGCTTCAGATAACGACTCAGGGTATCGATCAGTGAATCGAGCCCCTTGTACGGCACGGACTCGCGCTCATAACAACGTCCAGCCAACACAATCAGGCTCGGCTGCTGTAGCCGGACTTGATCGATGAAGCGACCCACAAGCGCGGTTTTTCCCATGCCTGAGGCGCCGCGAACAAAAACCGCCACCGCCTTGCCGGCGCGCGGCAACTCGAAGGCTTCATCCAACGCAGCCAGTTGCATCTCTCGTCCGACAAAGAGGCTGCGGTCACGCATCACTGCAAGCTCGGGCAATCCCATCCAACCACCACCGAGGCGATCGAGTACCTCTTCTCCGGTCGGCCGCGCTGCTGAATCGCGCACCAGCAACTGTTCGCACAGCTCAGCGAGGTCGTCGGGCAAATACGGCACACGTTTTCTCGGTGACGGACCATCAAATCGCTGTTTGTCCTTGAGCACTTGCAGCGGCGACCCATGGAACGGCAGCTCACCGGTGAGCGCTTCGTAGATCACTCCACCCACCGCGTACCAGTCACTGGCCTCCGAAACGCCGCGGGCCACCGCCTGCTCCGGCGACATGTAGGCTGGCGTGCCCCTGACTTCACCCACCATGGTCTGGAACATCTGGCCGGTGAGATCATGCACCAACCCGAAGTCCAACAACACCAGGCGACCGTCCGCGGTCACCCGTACGTTGGTTGGTTTGATGTCGCAGTGCAGCTTTCCTGCCCGGTGAAGAGCACAAAGTCCTTCAGCAAGTTGACGGAGAACGTGGCGCAGGCGATCGAAGTCATGTTGTATGACGGGCGCCGAAAACGGGTGCACCTGCGTCGTATCCAACATCTCCGTGGCGGAAGCGCCTGAGTATTCGATGAAATCGAGACCCTCGACGAGCTCCATGGTGAAAAACCAGCGCTCGTCTTGTGAGAGCAGCTCAAACAGTTGAACGAGGTTCGGATGACTGACGCCCGAAAGCGACCGGAACTCGTTCTTGAAGTGGTAAATTGCAGCGGGGTCCGCCCGGTGCAGTGTCTTCAAAGCGACGATGGTCTCGAGCTCGTGATCGTAGGCGCGAAACACATCGCCGAAAGCCCCAGAGCCTAGTTTTTCTCGAATCGAGAACCGCTCGGTACCGACCCACTCAAGGGATTCGTGAGAGAGGCTCATCGGTCATCGAAACTCACTAGTTCCCGTCCAGAAACAGCTTTGGGGCGCGTTCGGTTCTGTGGGCTCCGCGCGATGCCTAACCCGTGACCCGGTTTAGCCAAGAAACGAGGTTGACCTTCGGACAACCATCGAGGCCTTACCCTACCTCGAATCTATCGACGACGCACTCGCGACGATGACGTCATCCGTCTACGGGACACAGGACGTGGTCACGAAGGCCCTTGGCCACTGCTTCGAATCGCTGCTGTTTACCGCTCGCTCGGGAGAGCTGCAGCGCCCCCTGAATCGCCGATTGAATCAGAGCTGCTTGATCTTCGGGAGGCACGTCGTCCATGAAAACACCTTGCTCCTGGCCTTTGCGCAGCAACGACGCCAACCAGGTCTGGATCTGCTCGAGAAACTCGACGTAAGACTCCTGAACTCTGCTCGGCAGTGCGTTGTACTCTGCGCCCAGAACTCCCTGGGGACAAATCAAGCCATCGCTACTGCAATTCTGGGCCTGAAAATCAAGGTAGGCATCGAGCTTCTCGAGCGGCGTTGCGTTGCGCTCCACCAAAACACTGGCCCAAGCGATCGCCTGTCGCCGCAACCGTTCGACGAGGGCAACTCCCAGATCTTCCTTGGTCTGAAAGTGGTAATGAATGCTGGCCTTGCGAATACCGATCCCGTCAGCGAGGTCTTGATAACTGAAGGCATTGAAGCTGCGGCTGCGGACCAGTTCCTCGGCGAGATCGAGGATCGCGGTTCGGGTATCGGGTGCGTTCATGACGAGACTCGTGTCGGTTTGGTGGGCAAAACGGTTTGGTGGGCAAGACTTGTCGGCTGCTGGGCAAAACCTACGCCGTGTCGCCATTCTACCTATTGGTCGGTCAGCACACAACATGTCGAACCAAAATCAGCAAGGCAGCATCTCAGTGATATCCAAGTCCAGGGCTGCACGACCCGTTTCAAGATCGAACAAACTAACACGAAGTAATCCATCAAACATCTACATTAATAGACCTAGACAGACACTCTCCATCTCTTCCAAGACACAACGACAATCCTAAATGGACGTTCGAAAAGAAAATCAAGACGCTGACTTGACTTGCCTACCTTTTGGTAGGTAGATTCATGGAGTGATGCCTGAAACAACCTCACCCCACAACCACTCGCCACGCAATCGCACCGCCCAATGGGTCGCTCGCCGAGAACTCATGATCGCGCTGCTGCTGGCAGCCTTTCTCGCGGTAGCTCAAACAAGCAGCGCCGCTGGCGAGGTCAAATCGCGGCCCGGGAACTTGATTATTCCCTTTGAGCTCGACGAGGAGATCAGCCGTTGGGTGCGGCAAATCGCTCCTCCCGGCCACTCACCG
>JAJCXQ010000336.1 GCA_029263355.1 Acidobacteriota bacterium
AGGGTGCGAAGTTGCAGCATCTTGGAGTCCAGATTGTCGATCAAGTGGAGGGCAAAGGCCTCTGGCGTCGATGGCTCGATCGGGCTGCCATACTCACGTCGGCCGTGGTGAGAGACGATCAAGTGCTCCAGGTGAAGACTCAGCTCGCGGGGTAAATCCTCGACTGTGGCGCAGCATTCCCGCAGCATCTCGACCCCGATCACGATATGCCCGACGAGCTGGCCCTCGATCGTGTAGTCGTTCCTGGGCATCGCTCCGATCTCGCGTATCTTGCCGAGATCATGGAAGTAAACGCCAAGCAACATCAGGTCGCGATCGAGCTCCGGGTAGTGGTCGCAGACGTTCATCGCCATCTCGGCCATGCTCACCACATGCTCCAAGAGACCGCCACGGTAGGCGTGATGAATGCTCTTGGCGGCGGGGTGCTCGCGCAGCTGGCTGCCGAATCGACGCTGTGCCTCGTTCGCCAGCTGACGCAAGGGCTCGCGAGCGATCGTTCCAGGAATCAGGGCCTCCAGACGTCGCCACAGGTCGTCGATATCCTCGGGGGTGGAAGGGATGAGTAGCGCTGGATCGAACCCTTGGTCGTGATCCCGGTCGGTGGCTTCGCGGCAATAGTCGACATTGACTTGAGGCTGGTCGCGGTACAGCCGGATGGTGCCCTTGAAGGCTACGAAGTCCTTTTCCGAGAAACGGCTTTTGATCGCCGGACTATCGGGCCAGATCTTGCCCGAGACCCTGCCGCTCGAGTCAGTCAGCTCGACATCGACATAGTCGCGCCCGTTGCGGTCCTGGCGGACATCCTTGCGACTCAGAAGAGCAAAACCCTGAACGAAATCGCCATCTTCCCAGGTAGAGATAGGCTCATTGCGACGTACAACACCCATGTGATTCTCCCGCTCGAAATGAATCGCTCCACCCCGCTCTGCCGTAGAAACAGGCTGAGCTGACTCAAGTGCCTGTCGGCAGTGGTGGCGCTCGGCTAGTATAGAGGTCGGCTCCCACCGCCGCCACCACCCCTTCCAAACCATCCTACGCGTCACCAGCAGGCCCAAGTCGTTTCCCCGCCCGCTCCCACACCAGTGGCATCTTCTGTGCAGAGAGGTCCGCGCATGCAACGACTCCATCGACTCTCCAAACGTCCTTTCCCGCGGTTGCTGCTGTTGCTGACCGTGCTTGCGACAACGCTGTTGGCAAACGCCTTGTTGGCAAATGTCGAGTCCGGCATCACTGCTTCGGTGCCTTACAACTTACCGTTGCTGTGGCCCGAAGATCAGCGCTCCTTTCTTCAGGACGGGCCCGGTTTGCTGCTGTCGTCCAATCAAACCGAGGAGCTGGTCGATCGAGACGCGATCGGGCGCGAGGAATTCATTGTCCGGTTCCTGGACAAGGATCCGATTCCGGAGACCAGCGAAAACGAGTTGCTCGAAGGCATCGAGCGCCGGCAAGAGTTGGTGGCGCAAGAATTCATCTCCTATCTCGATGTACGGGCCCAGCTCATGTTCCTGCATGGCCGCCCGGACTACCGGACCGTGGTCGATTGTGCTGAGACGTTTCGGCCGCTCGAGATCTGGAGCTACTCCGATACCGCCTACGCCGAAACGCTCGACCTGAGTCGCAAACTGATTCCGACGGAGGCTGAACGCCAGGGGCAAGCTCTCGAGGACTCGGAGACCGAACAGGAACGTCGGCGACGAATCGAGCAAACGACCAACCCTTACCGGGGGCGGTATGCAAAATCGCCGGTGTTGCCGACCCGAGTTCGAGACAAAACGCCGGAGGATCTGGCGGCCCAGTTCGCGCTCGAGAATCACCGCCACTTGGTGGTTTACCGGCCGAAGCCGAAAGATCCCTATCGGCTGTGGCTGCCGATCGATTCCAAGCGCAGCATCTACAACGCCGAGATGGAGTATTGGCTCGAGCAATGGGAGGAGCTACGCCGGCAGCTCCGTGGCGGCCGGCGATTCGATCGCACAATTTGCGACTACTCACTAATCGTCGATCAGGTGACCGGGATCGATGGATTGTTCGGCTTCCAGCCCAACCGCCCGAAGAACGCTGACCTCAAGGCTTTCCTGCAACCCCCAGACGACCTCGCAGCCTGGGCGCGAAAAGCGGCTCAAACAGACGTCGAAGACATTCCTCGATTGAGTGGTGGCGAGCTCGAGATGTTCTTCCCAGAGCTCGCCGGACTCCGGATCGTGACCCGCGGCGTGGTGACCCTGCCTGCGGATGTCGAGCTCGAGCCGTTCATTGACGGCGACCGCTCGGAGCTGCGACTCAAAATCGAAGGGCATGTCGAACGTGACGGCAAAATCTTCGATGAATTCCGCGTGCGTTATCAGCTGCCGGCCCCGGCTGAAGGTGAGGCGGTACCGGTCGCGATGGTCTTCGATCGCAAGTTGAGGGCCGGCCAAGATTTTCTGTTGCGCGCCAAACTGATCGACGAAGTCTCCGGCAAAGAGCTGGTCCTCAACCGCGGTTTTCGGGTACCGAACAACCCCACCGCAATGGACGAGCCGCCGGTGCCGGACAATGTGATGGTCGCCATCGGCACCGAGCTCGGCAAAACTCGTATCTCGGGTTACGACAGTCTAATTCTGGTGCCACCCGAGTCGGACGTTATTTTTGGGCTATGGCGGGCGGAGGCGTTGGTCACCGGTGAGCGGATTGTCAAGGTCGCGTTCTACCTTGATGATGCGGTGCAGCTCACCCGTCGTCGACCACCGTTTTCTGCTGAGCTGCGACTCAGCGAGTTCCCCACCGAGCAGGTGGTGAAAGCGGAAGGCTATGACGAGCACGGCACTGTGGTGGCGTCGGACGAGGTGATGCTCAACCAGCCGCACGGCGAGCTACGGGTTCGCATTACCGACCCGCCGCGCGGCCGCTCCGCTTTCGGGAGTGTCACGGCTAAGGCCGAGGTCATCATCCCCGAGGAAACCCGAATCACCAAGGTGGAGTTTCTGGTCAACGACGAGTCTCAGGCGACGGTCGAGAAGCCACCCTGGGAAGCCTCGGTCGACGTGCCCCCCGGCCAGGATCTAGTTTATTTGACGGTCGTCGCTGAGCTCAACGATGGCTCGCGAGCCGAGGATGTGCGTTTCCTGGTGGCGCCGGACCACATCGAAGAAGTCGATGTCAATCTGGTGGAGCTCTACACCACAGTGACCGACAAGAACGGGCTCCTGATTCGCGGCTTGGAGAAAGAGGAATTTCAGATCTGGGAAGACAGCCAACCCCAGCAGATCGCGAAGTTCGAGCTGGTCGAGAACCTCCCTCTGACCCTCGGGGTCACCATCGACACTTCAGGTTCGATGATCGAATCGCTGGGCGAGGCGCAGCGCGCCGCGGTGGGTTTTCTCGAAAGCATCATCACTCAGCGCGACCGGTGTTTCGCGGTGGCTTTTTCCGACAAGCCGGCGTTGCTCATGGAGCGTACCTCGGATGTTGGCGCGGTGGCCCAGGTGCTGGAGGATCTGGATGCCAACGGCTCGACATCCCTACATGATGCAATCGTCACCAGCCTCTACTACTTTCGTGGCGTCCGCGGTCGCCGCGCCCTGGTCATCCTTTCCGATGGCGAAGACACCTCGAGCTCTCTGGAATTCGCGGAGGCCTTGGAGTATGCCAAACGCAGCGGTGTCTCGGTCTACACCATCGGCCTACGGATCGGCAAATCCGAGATCGGTGTCCGCCGCAAGCTCGAAAAGCTGGCCGAAGAGACCGGTGGACGCACCTTCTACATCAAAGAAGCCACCGACCTGTCGTCAGTGTACAAAGACATCGAGCGTGAGCTGCGCAGTCAATATCTGGTGGCCTACAGCTCTGATCAGCAAGGCAAGAGTGGGCAATACCACGAGATCGAGGTCAAGGTTCGCGACGGCAAATTGAAAGCACGGACGATCCGAGGCTACTATTCCTAAGCATTGCTCCGGAACCGCTATGAGTGTTAGCCGCCATCTCGAGTGTCCGCAGACTTCGTCTCGTTTGCCGAGGGTTCGCGCTCGGTTGGCTGCGTGGGCGCTGGCGGGCTTGGCGATGATCTTGCTCCCCACTGTTGCGTCGGCGACTGAGGCGTCGGTGTTGGATTCGCCGGTGGGCGAGCCGTCGACGATCGAGCTCGACACTCTGAATAGGGTCTATCAAGATCTCGACTCAGATCTCGAGCCGATTCGCCAGGGGCCGATCGTCATTCATGTCTCGTCCCCGGAACATCGATTGGAGGTCCATGGTAATCGTCTCAGCTTGACCGCAAACACCGACGGTACTGTTGATGCCGTTATCGAAGTCGATTTCGAGGGGGGCGGGCAGCTGATCGCCGATGTCGAGGGATTCGGCCGTTTCGTCGATCGTGTCGAAGCGCCTCGTCAGACGGTACATGTCGCTGGTACCGTGCGTCTCAGTCGCGTCGAGAGCGGGTATTTGATCACCATCGTGGACAGTGACCCTGTCGTTCAGCTGGTGATCAAGAGTGAGCTCGCCGACCAGATTGTCGGTGTCTGCGAGGCCGCGGCATTGATACCCCTGATCAGCCTGCCCTGTGGCGGAGTTGCGACGGCGCTCGAAACCGTCAGCCTTCCTTTACCTGCCGCAGGGTCTCAGCTGCTGCTGCCATCGGCTGAAATGTCCGGCGAGGAGAAGGCAACCTTCGACCGCTACATAAAGTCATCACCAACGGTCGCCGAGTAGGTTGGTACAACCGCCGTGAGGCCTCGCTGGCGCCGATCGAGAGCAGGTGGCAATCACCCCGGGTCATCGCTGCAAGTCGAATTGCAAGAAGAGCTTGCAGACCATCCAAAGAAATGGGAGAATACGCCGCTGTTCGTATTCAGAAATCAGGAACTGTTTGTGGTTCCCGACAAAGAATTTAGTCACGTAACCTGTTGACAGGTACCAAGGTTGTCACTATGATCGCCAATTCTTGGACCCAACAATTCCCGATTCTCGACCCCCAAGGAGGACAAGTTCACATGTCAACCTCCCGCAAGCTGTGCCTAGTGCTCTTGTTCGGAGCCATTCTCGCGACGCCCCTCGCGGCGCAAATCGACCCGCTGAAAACCAGTAGCGGTGAAGCGCTTGGCACCTATGTGCCGGACGGCACCTGTACTGCGATCACCGACGATGCCTACGATGGCACCATCGGTACGATGGCATGCCTAACTGTCCCTGGCGAAGACCTGATCATCGACGGTGTCACTGTCGACATGTCCATGAACCACACCTGGGTCGGCGATCTGGTCATAAAGGTTGTGAGTCCCGAGGGCACCGTCAGCACCATGATGAGTCGTCCCGATTTCCCAGAGCCCGCGGACGACGGCACGGGTTGCTGTGGTGATAGTTCCGACCTCATCGAAACGTCACCTTTCGGCTTCGACAATGCCGCTGGTGACAGTGCTGAAGTTATGGGAACGACCATTCTCGGCACTGAGTTTGTCTGCCAAGACGACGGTATTTGTAGTTTCTCTCCAGCCCCAGACACAGGTCCTGGCGTTGACCTCTCCGACTTCAATGGTGAGAACGGCTCGGGCGACTGGATGGTCTGCGTTGGTGACTCCGCCGCTGGCGACACTGGAGACATCTGCAGCGCTTCGGTCAACATCAGTGGCACGCCGCCGACGTCATTGATCGACGTCCCGACGATGAGCTACTCTGGCCTAGCACTCTTGTTCCTGATGCTGGCTGGTGTCGGTTGTTGGATGATCTTCCGCCGCTAAGCTGAAGATTGCATCCACCGTTAGTAAAAAAGGCACGGCGCAAGCCGTGCCTTTTTTGCATATCAGGATCTGTAGCTCAATGCTCTCAAAGCCCTCATTGGCCGTCGTTCTTGCCGCATGGCTGATCCTGGCGAGTCCGGCTGGTGCATCGGATATCCAGACGGCGATTGCCGAAGCGAGGCGCTTGGTTAGTGCCGGGTTGGCGCAAGCCGCGCTTGACCGACTCGAGCCATTGGCGGTAGGACCGGCTTCCGCCCAAGTAACCGCTGAAATCGCCGCGATTCGATTCCAGAGTCGCGACTTCGCTGGCGCCGCATCCTCCTATCAGCGGCTCGCCGATCTTGTTCCAGGCAACCCAGTTGTTGCGCGCAATCTGTTGATTGCCCTCTACCGGTCCGAGCGCATTGATGAGGCTCAAAGATTCCTTGTGGGTCTGGGTGATTCGACGGTAAGCCAGGACGCTCGGATGCTTGCGGTACGGGGCCTGTTGGCGGCCCAGCAAGGGCAGCCAGCACGCGCTTTTGAGGATCTCGATGCTGCAGCCGCGCTGGCGCCTGATGATACGTTTGCGATTTATGAGCTCGGCCTGCTGCACTTGGCTCGGGGCTCTTCAAAGGAAGCTGTGAGCGCACTGAGCGAGGCGGTAAGACGTAATCCGCACTCTGGGTCTTCCTACTACAACCTCGGCCAGGCGCTGATTCGTTCCGGTGAACCCGAGGCCGGCCGCGCAGCGTTCACTCGTGCCGCCGAGATCTCCCGCCAGGTCAACGAAGAACAGACTCGTCGCAGCCGAGGTGTCGCGTTTGCGGTGCGGGCCCAAGAACATCTGGCAGCAGGCAATGCCGCGGCTGCGATCCGTGACCTTGACCGTGCCGCCGAGATCTTTCCCGATGACCCGCAGCTGGCGATGTTGCGTCAGACTGCGCTCGGAGCCTTGCAGGCCACGCCACCATGAATGCGAACTGGCGTTCCTTTGCCAGGCTCAGCTGGACGCTCATGGTGGGTTTTTCACTGGCTTGTGGCCAGCCGTCTCCAGAGCCCGCAGCGCCAACGGGGGCGCAATCGGTCGAAGGTCAACTGTATGAGAGTGCCGTTGCCCGCGGATTGTCTTTCAGGTTCCGCGGCGACAGTTCCTCCCGCAAGCTGATGTACGAGACCCTAGGCGGCGGCGTCGTGTTGTTTGACGCCGACGGTGACCGAGATCTCGACATCTTCATACCTGGCGGCGGCAGTGCCGCAGCGAGCGCCGCTCAGAGCGCTCACCAAGGATTCTTCCGCAATGACGGTCAAGCGATCTTCGATGACGCGACCGCCGAGGCTGGGCTCGCACCGAGGGCCGGAGACGCGTTTACCCTGGCCGCCGCCGCGTCTGACATCGACGCCGATGGCTATCTCGATCTGTACGTCACCTGCCTCGGGAAGAATCGACTCTACCGCAACGATGGCGTCGGTCACTTCTCTTATGTTGACCAGGCAGGTGGCGCCGCTGGCGACGCATGGTCCGCTGCCGCGACCTTCTTGGACGCTGACGGCGATGGCGACGACGATCTCTATGTTGCCAACTACGTTGACTACGACCCTGCCGACGAACTGCCGTGCACTCTGGGTGGCCAACGCATCTACTGTACGCCGGATCTATTCGCCGCGGCGACCAACCAGTTCTACCGCAACGATGGCGGTGTCTTCCTCGAGGTCGGCCGCGAGGCCGGGCTCCAAGCCTCAGCGGGCAAGAGCCTGGCGGTGGTTGCGGTCGATTTCGACAGCGATCTCGATCTCGATCTCTACGTCGCCAACGACACAACTCCGAATACCCTGTGGCTCAATGATGGCGCCGGTCGCTTCAAGGACGAAGCACTAATCCGCGGTATCGCCCTCGGTCGTGACGGTCGGGAAGAGGCGAGCATGGGAATCGCGGTGGCGGATCTCGACCGGGACGGTGACCTCGACACCGTGGTGCCCAATTTCTCGAGCGAGGTTTTCAATTTCTACCGTCAAGAGCCGGGCGGCTTCTTTACCGAGATTGCCACCGCTGTAGGGCTCGCCGCCACTACCGCGCCCTTGCTCGGCTTTGGGGTGGTGGCAGTGGACTTTGATCTCGATGGCTGGATCGATCTTGCCTTTGCCAATGGTCACATCAACGATCTTGCTGACGACTTGTTGGTGGCGACGACGTTCCTGCAGCCCAACCTGCTGTTGCACAATGTCGGCGGTCGTTTTGAAGCCTGGCCGGAGCGCGCTGGCGACTTCTCGGCTCCAAACGTCGCGCGGGGTATTGCGTCCGGAGATCTCGACGGCGATGGCGACGTCGACCTGGTGGTATCGCGGATCGACCAGCCCCTGGCCCTGTTTCTCAATGCTGGCGAGCCCGCGAACGACTGGATCGCTATCGCCCCGCGGCTCGGTTCGGGCGCGCCAGCGATCGGCGCCTCGGCACGACTCCTGTTCAGTGATGGGACGGAGCGCTACGACCACCTCTTTGGCGGTGGTTCCTACGCCTCTCAGAGTGAACCTGTCTTGCGTTTCGGCCTCGCTCAGAATGACCGAGCCGTCGCGATCATCATCCGTTGGCTGTCGGGAGCCGAGCACCGAATCGACAACCCCTCGACCCGTCAAGTGTTGTATGTGACGGAGCCTTGAAGTTCTACTGTCGCCCCTTCCGGCGGGACTGAATACCTTCATTCAGCGATCACGTCCTGCGGAACGGGGGAATTGCCCGAAGATGGCATCGGGTTTGCTGAAGTGGTCAGCAGTCGAACCGACGGAGGCTTCCCAATGATCGTCCGATTCAACCCCCGATTGCTGTTCTCTCGCCTGACGACCCTAGTGCTCGTCGCAATGTTTCCAGGCAACGATCTAGCCGCTGAACAATCCGCTGCTTTTGAAGAAGAGAAACGCATCACGGCGATGGACGTGGTCGTGGATTTCCATGCCAGTGGCCTCCGCGAGTGGGCCAAGGACGGGCCAGTACCCAAGCGGCTGCGCCCCGAGGACTTTGAAGTGCTCTTTGATGGCCAACCGCGGACGGTGGTGGCGGTGGAGCCTGCAACCGGGCGATGGCAGACGGTGATCTATTTCGATGCGGTGCTGACCAACGGCGCCGATCTACGTTGGGCAGCGACGGCGCTGGCTGACACCAGTGCCAAGTTGGCTGCTCTCGGAGAGGTAACCGTGATAGTTGCCGATCCGGCGCCGAGGACGCTCCTGTCATCCACCTCGGACCCCGAGAGGCTGCACGCGGCGCTTTCCCAACTCGCGCAGACCCTCGAGGGGCAAGACGAGTTAGTCACTCTTCGATCAGAGGTTCTGGCTGAGCTGCGCCGGGAAGAGCCTGCGCTCACCGCCCAGGATCTGGAGGCGGTGGTTCGCGGTGAAGGTCAACGGGTGGGAGAACGCAACGACGACTTGATGCTGACTTTGGTCGGCCACAAGGCGATCGGTGCCCATCGCCTGTTGTTGTTAGCCAGTGGCGGATTCGATCTCGACGCTGGTGCGTTCTATGGGCCCCTGATCGAACAGCTTCGGGAGGTTCGAGAGAAGGATCCGTCGACACCTCCGATGATCGTCGACAGTGACACAGACACCGTATCCACAGACACCGTATCCACAGATGCCGTATCCACAGATACCCTGGCACAGACTCTAGCAGCCTATGGCTGGACCACGGTTGCGCTGGTGCCTCGACGCCAGGCGGTGCTCAAGCCCGGGATTCGGATCGGCAAGTTTCGCCTCTCGGGACCCGGGATTGTCTTCGACGAAGACGAGAACCGAACGTTCTTCAAGTTCTTCAGCGCCACCTTCGAAGAGCATCGCAAGCCAGAGCGGGCGAAGGCCTATCTCGAGCTTGGTGCGGCGCTCGAAGGGCAGGGCAAGTTCGAAGAGGCGGAAGATGCGGTGCGACAAGCGATTTACTACTTCAGCGGTGACCCACGGACAGCGGACCAACAGGCGGCAGCCCACGTCTATTTGGGGAAGCTGCTGGAAGCCCAAAACAAGACGCCGCAAGCCATAGAGGCCTTCGAGCGTGCCAGCCGACTCGATCCCGAGTTTACTTACGAAGAAGTGGGTCACACCGCTGAGTTGATGGATCCGCTGGCCCCTTTACGTACCATCACTCGAACCACCAACGGCGTTACGGTCCGTGGCGCCCGGCAACTGGCCGATACTGTTGACGATCTGCGGCGCCGTGTGCGAGTCACCTACCAAGTTGTCGGGCTGCCCGACGGCAAGCTCCACTCCCTCGAGGCGCGTTACCTGGGCCCACCGCGAGAGCTGACCCACCCAGTCTGGGCCCGGCACTCGGTCCCAGAAGCCGTCGCGGCGGCACGGGTTCGTCGCTTAATGGCCGGAGAGCCCACTGGCGGTACTTGGCGGCTGAACGCCACCGCGAGCCCGACCGCTGCAACCGGTCTCGCTCTAGCACTCGACCTCGAATCCGGCACGGTTCAAGCGACCGATATTGAGCCTGCGGTGCTACGGCTCACCGTTGCCATCGGTGGCCCCGACAGCGAGCCCCAGATCGAGCATCATTCCCTGGGCGTTCAAAGTCTCGCAGATCTTGACAACTGGCGCCATCGAATGGATCTGGACAACACCGAAAACGCACCCTGGCTGGCGGTCTTGGTTGAGGATCTAGCCAGTGGCGCCTGGGGCGGGCGGTTGATCGAGCTGCCTTAGAGAGAGTTGGTCGCGAATTCTACGACGGCCAGGCGCACTCAGGCGGCGGTCGGCAGGTCGTCTACATCCTCGCGTGGCCCTTTGCGCTCGCGGCGATGATGCTCGCGGAGCGCGTCATCAAGGGAGCGTAGGGCGAGGCGCAGACTTTGACGTTCGCTCTTCGCCAGCTGGCGCTCGGCGAAGCTTTCGCGCAAGTAGAGTCCAATCAGATACCGGGTCGGCTCGGCGACCCCCGGGAAACTCTCGACTGCTTGGCGTTGCAGCTCCAGCGGAGCGAGGGTGTCGGGCACGTCGAGCCCGGCGTTGCGAAGGCGACGGCGCAGCAAGAGGTAGGCGCCTTGGCCGCTCAGCAAGCGCTGACGATTCCAGCCGATCATGATGATTACCACGGTGGCTCCAAAGAATGCCAGGAGTACCCCAAGAGGGAGGCGAGATCGCCATATCGAGGGCGACTGGAATTGCTCGTTGTCGGTCTCGATACCGGTCTCGTTGGCTACTGGCGGTTCGTCCGACTCTTGACTCGCCACTTTGCTCCAGAAGTTCTGCAACCGCTCACGGACACGGCGGAAAAAATTGTTCTGGTCGTCGGCGCCATAGGTCAAGACGTAGCGGTCCCAACGGAAGGTGATGTAGTCGTATAGTTGGCTCGCGAGTAGAGATAAGCTCTGCGGAGCGACGGTTGGCCGACCGTCGGGTGGTGTCGGGTCGTAAACCTGCCAGCCGCGGCTCTCGGTGTAGGCCTCGACCCAGGCATGAGCGTTCTGCTGCCGCACCACATAGTAGTCTTCGATGGGGTTGAGCTCCGCTCCCAGGAAACCTGTGACGAAACGGGCAGGAATTCCTTGCGAGCGCAGCATCAGCACCATCGCCGACGCAAAGTACTCGCAGTGACCGCTCTTGTAGACGAAGAGAAAGTCGTCGAGGGGATCCTCGCCGGTACGTCCGAGGAAATCGACTGTGTAGTCATACTGGTTCAGAAGGTGCTGTTCGAGCCGGTCGAGGCGCTCGTCGGCGGACCCTTCCCCCATCACCTCGCGCGCCAAGTCAGCGATGGCATCTGTCAGGCCGCCCAGGTCCAAGGCCGATAGCTCGCTTTCCGGGTCAGCGTCGAGCTGGGCATGGATTGCCGGACGGGCCGCGAGCTCGATGTCATAGCGGACGGTCTCGGCCGGCCGCACCGGTACGGTGACCGCGCCTCCAGGATCGATTCCCAACATGGTACTGCGGTCCATGCGAATGCTCAACGTCTCGACCGGCGTGATCAAACTCATGCTTCTGAGCGGTTCCATGAAGATGGTTGCGGTATTGACCACGTCATCCTCGCTGCCCAGTCTGAAGACTCGCCCAACTGAGGGTGACTCTTCAGGCGTCAACGCCTTGATGCGCTGAGGGGTGCGGAACCAGTTGCGGCTCTGGTAACGATCGTAGGCCGCGCCTTTGTAGCGTAGATTGGACGGGTCGCCGATCAGCACATCGTCGGCGTATTGAACCCGTAAGGCCACATTGCGGTTGCCGCGGATTGAAGTCGTAATGCTGAGGTCCACCGAATCGCTAAAGCCGGTGGTACGCGCCATACCACCGGAGCCAGGGCCACGGCCCAGGATGAAAGGCTCGCGAATGCGTGGCATGGTGGCGAAGATTGGTATCGCTACCGACAAAACCAAGAGCGTGACGAGAGTGAGCGGAACGCGGAAGGGCAAAGCCTGAACCGGGGTGGCATCCTGATCCGCACCGTTCATCATGTGGAGGTGAGCAAAACGTCCGAGCAGCAGTAGGCTGAAGGCGAGGAAGACGATGAGATAAGGCAGGATGCTAACGTGGGAGCTGGTGGCCATAGCGCCGACGAAGAGGAAGTAAATGGCGACCACGATGTGCCATTTGTCTTTTTCACGACGGATCGAGAAAAGCTTCACCACCACTAGGAACAGAATCAGGTGGAGAAGCGCCGTGACGGCGTTGCCGCGGGAGAAGGCGGACCTCAGATCAAAAGCGAAAATTGGCAGGTAGGCGAGGCCGAGGAAATTAAGAGCCCAATTATTCAGCGTGATCCACGAGCCTTGTTCAGCTCGCTGCAAAAAGTAGATAACGCAGATGGCATAGCTGAACAGGAACGGCCATTCGAGCGCGGAGTTGAAAGGCAATGGGATCGGCGCCAGAAGCGCCAGAGCTGCCAACCACATTCGTTTCTCACGGCCGAAGGTCACGCCACGATCTCCAATTCCCTAGCCGCTGACGTCGCCAGGTTGGTGCTGGAGCCTGGCTCCATCGAGAACCGTAAATGCGGCGTCTTGGCATCACGCGAGGCGAGGCTGGTAGTGGACTTGGGCTGGGGCTCGACCAAGGCCAAAGCTTCGAGCAGGTTTGTCCGCTGCCGCTTGCCGCTAGCGTAAGGAAGGTTGGTTTCACGAGTGAGCAGGCTGACGTCGAAGCCTTTGTCGAGGTAGTCGAGTCCTGCGGTCGCAGCTTCCGACACCAGGCGCTCGAATCGAGCCCTAAGTTTGTCGTCGGTGAGTTTCCCCACAGCATTGTCGAAGACGATCATCAAACGTCGATTCTCCTCCGTCTCTCGCTCCTGGAGAATCATCTCGCCGCTACGAGCGGTCTGCTTCCAGTGAATGCTGCGCGGATCATCACCGGGTCGAAAAACACGTAAACCCAGCATCTCATGGCCCCACCCGGCCCGTCGGGTCGGCTCGTCTCCCGATCTGGCAAATTGCGCCGGCTGGGTGCCCGCTGGCGAAAAGATCTCGGGATAGATCAACAGCTCGAGATCGCTGTAGTACCGCCGACCCTTGCGGAAGAAACCCACCGGGAACAAGCTGGTGACGTGAATACGACGGATTTTCAAACGTCCGCGCCGCCGCATCAGCATTTCAAGGTGACCGGCTGCTCGAGTGTTACGGGGCAAGTGAGCCGCAGTGAACGGCCTCATCCGCCGCCGCGGTCGATGCTCTGCCGGTTTGATATCCGTTGGATCGACGGTAACTACCAATAACCATCTCGAAAGCCAGCGACTGCGATTACGGACGGTGATCTCGAGTCGCGACGGACTGTTGGCGAAAATCTCGGCCGGAGCCTGCAAACCGATCTCGAGCCCACGGACATTGAGCCGGCCGATGAACTCGGAAATCAGTACCGTAGCTCCCATCACCGCCAGCACTAGGAAAAGCCCGTTGTTGCCGGTATTGGTCGCCGCGACCACGACGATCAATAAGAAAACGATGAACCACAGTCCAACCTTGGTGATGTGGAAGCCGTCGCCTCTGGATCTGCGGCTCATGGAATCAGATTTCGCCAGGGCGCTGAAAGAGTGCTCCGCTTGCCACCGCCGGCCTACACCGGCACCGGGGTCGACGCCAAGATACGTCGGATTGCGGCGCGAGATTCCTCGATTCCTCCCGCGCCACGCTTCAACATCACACGGTGCCCAAGCACTGGCACCGCGAGACGCTGAACGTCATCAGGAACGGCATAATCGCGACCCTCACACAAGGCGAGGGCTTGGGATGCCCGATAGAGCCCTTGGACACCGCGGGTCGAGACCGGCAGAGAGAACTCGTTCGATTGGCGAGTGGTCTCGGCCAGGGTCAGAATGTAGTCGACGAGCTTCTCAGTGACTTGGACCTGCTTCGCCCGCCCCTGCAGCTCTAAGAGGTCATCTCCCGAGAGCACTGGTTCGAGGGTATCGACCAGGTGGTCGACGCCGCCTGACATCAAGAGTTGGCGCTCGTCTTCCCGCGGTGGGTAACCCATCTCGAGGGACATCAGAAAGCGGTCGAGTTGCGATTCCGGTAGCGGAAAAGTGCCCTGGTACTCGAGTGGGTTCTGAGTCGCCAAGACCAAGAACGGTGCTGGCAGGGTGTACCGTTGACGCTCCACCGAGACCTTCTGCTCGCTCATCGCTTCGAGCAGAGCCGATTGAGTTTTCGGCGTCGCTCGGTTGATCTCGTCAGCCAGCAACACGTTGGTGAAGATTGGACCGGGTATGAACTGAAAGTCCTGCTTCTTCTGATGAAAGATCGAGACACCGATGATGTCGGAGGGCAAAAGATCGCTAGTGAATTGGATGCGCTGAAACGACAGACCGAGAGCACGTGCCAAAGTCTGCGCTAGGGTGGTCTTGCCGACCCCTGGCACATCTTCGATCAGCACGTGTCCACCAGCCAACAGCGATACCACCGCTAGACGAATCACTTCCGCCTTGCCGCGTACGACACTGCCCACCGACCGTTCGAGCTGCTCGAGCTTGAACGGTCTGAGATCGGGCGTTCCTTGGTCGGAGCGTTTATCGCCGACCGGACTTGCAGAGGCGGGGGCTAGGGTTGTCATCGATGGTTACGTACGTAGAAGAACCGCGACCGGTTTATAGATACTTTGCCACGGCCTGCTAAGGACCGGTCACGGTGAACTCGCGATATTCACCCCGTTCTTCCGGAGGTACCTGGGGCCGTAATGCGACGCTGAAAACATCGCCATCGACAAACTCCACATCTTCGAGCTCAAAATCGATCTGCCGAGTATCCGACTTGAGCATGCCGGCCGTGTCGAGCCAGTAGCGGTGCTGCCCTTTCTCTTTCTCGAAAGCGTCGGCGTGGGTGATGTCCACGGTGATGCCTGGAAGGGACTTCGTGCCGTCGAAACGTACGATGAGGTCAAAGAAGATTTTTCGAGTCTGTGGGACAACGTCGGCTTCGGTTACTTCTTCTTCACCTTCGGCCATTTCTTCGCCGGCCTCGACTGCCGACTCAGCAGCTTCGGCAACCGACTCAGCAGCTTCGGCAGCCGACTCAGCAGCTTCGGCACCCGCAGCCATGGCGTCGCCTTCCATCATCCCTTCATCAACCATCGGCTCCGGGTCCCGGGGCGCCCAGGTGTTGAGACGCACGGTGTATTGAGTGCGGGTCTCGGCGATTTGGTCTTCGGGGCTCTTGGCCGCACATCCGGTGAGAACAGCGACGCAGGCCACCACGATGACACACAGCAAAACTCGGGAAATTCTTTGACGCACGATAGTCTCCTTGGGTACGGTGATTTCCTTGAGCACGCTATTTTCCTGATCAAGGAGGCAGAAGATCGAAGCGCTGGCGACCGACGCCACAGCAGGCTTCGGGTGGAACAAGCTCTCCAGGGAGCACGCTGTCTTTTGAACTGGAGCGGTCTTTTAAACTGGAGCAGGCTTTCGAGCAGGAGCGAAGCCGCGACATGGGTCTGCCCAACCTGCATGGCCAAGGATATCTAGCCCAGACCTATCTAGCCCAGACCATCAAACCCGAGGCTCGTGAGCAGGATGCTGGCTGAGAAGCTGTTGAGCCCAAACTCCAACGAGTCAAGGCCTGAGATTATATCGGAGGATCGCCCAGATGGCTGAGACGCCGTCGCGCCAACCGATCTTCTTGCCTTCGGCATAGGTGCGACCGTGGTAGGAAATAGGCACTTCGTAAATCCGTACGTTGGCCTTGGCGACTTTGGCCGTAATCTCGGGCTCGATACCGAAGCGATTCGACGTCAGTTTGAGCCGTTTCAACACGTCGCTCCGGAACACCTTGTAACAGGTCTCCATGTCCGACAGGTTGAGGTCGGTAAACATGTTGGACATGGTGGTCAGCGCTCGGTTGCCGACGTAGTGCCAGAAGAATAACACGCGATGTGGGCCGCCAAGGAACCGTGATCCGTAAACGACATCGGCTTCGTCTTCGAGCAGCGGCTGCAGTAGCACTGGGTAGTCACGCGGGTTGTATTCGAGATCGGCGTCTTGCACCAAAATGATATCGCCTGTGGCGTGTTCGAAACCGGTACGAAGGGCGGCTCCCTTGCCCCGATTCTCCTGGTGCTCGACGAGCCGAAACGGTGGGTCGGCCCGTTTCTCGAGCTCGCGGAGCAAGTCGCGAGTGCCATCCGTCGAGCCATCGTCGACGACCACCATCTCGAGTTCGAGATTCTCGGGTAATGGAGCTCGCGCGACCCGGTTGAGAAGATTCTCCACCGTGTGTCGCTCGTTGTAAGCGGGTATCACTACTGAAAGCTTGGCCATCCTACCTCATAGTCTGGAGACTTACGCCTCTTGACTGCCTCTTGGTGTTCTCATAGCATCTCTCCCGAGCAGGGCTCTTCACCTCGCCCCGGCATGTGGGCTGCTGCTGATGATTCGAGTAGGAACGTCAGCAGCAGTCAGCGATAAACCGGAAGGCTTGTGAGTATATCGCCTAGATTTGCCTCCGGGACCCTGACCCGCCGGCCGAACCGCAAAAAAGCCGAATCGCAAAAAAGGAGTACCGCCCGCCATGGCGAGAACAGCAAAAGTGCAAGCCCTTCCCGACAAGGACCGATCGCTCGAAGGCGCGGTCTCCATGATCGAACGTCAATTCGGCAAAGGGGCGATCATGCGCCTCGGAGCGCAGGGTAATCTCGGTATCGCCGCGATCCCTACCGGTTCGTTGGCGGTTGATGCCGCGATCGGTATCGGTGGCTTTCCCCGTGGCCGGGTGGTCGAAGTCTACGGCCCGGAATCTTCCGGTAAGACCACACTCTGTTTGTCGGTGGCCGGGCAGGCGCAACGCACCGGCAGCGCCGCCTTCATCGACGCTGAGCATGCTCTCGACGCTGAATATGCTCAGAAATTGGGTGTCGACATCGACAACCTGCTGGTGTCGCAGCCGGACAGCGGCGAGCAGGCTCTCGAGATCGCTGAGATGTTGGTGCGCTCGAACGCCCTTGACGTCGTAGTGATCGATTCGGTCGCCGCGTTGGTGCCCCGTGCCGAGCTCGAAGGTGAGATGGGGGACTCCCATGTCGGCCTGCAGGCGCGATTGATGTCGCAGGCGCTGCGCAAGCTCACCGCAATCGTTGCCAAGAGCAAAACCTGCTTGGTCTTCATCAACCAGATCCGCGAAAAGATCGGCGTCATGTTCGGCAGCCCCGAGACCACCACTGGCGGCCGCGCACTCAAGTTCTATTCTTCGGTGCGACTCGACATCCGACGCATCGCATCGCTCAAAGATGGTGACGAAGTGGTCGGCAGTCGCGCCAAGATCAAAGTTGTGAAGAACAAGACCGCGGCGCCGTTTCGCCAAGCGGAGTTCGACATCGACTACAACGAAGGCATTTCCCGCAGTGGTGAGCTGGTCGACCTCGGGGTTGAGCACAAGTTGGTGCAAAAAAGCGGTTCCTGGTACACCTGTGGTGAGATTCGTCTCGGCCAGGGTCGAGAGAACGCCAAGCGATTCCTACGCGAGAACGGGGACCTCGCCGACGAGCTCGAAGGCAAGCTGCGCGAGGCTCTCGGCTTACCAGCTATGGAAGCTGCGACCCGAGCGCCAGCCGAAGCCGCACCGGCCGAAGCCGCGTCGTCAGACGAATAACGTGCGTTTTCAGAGCGTCAAACGGGGCCTAGCGCCCCCCTGACGGGGCAGGAGGGCCGGTCTTCCCTCGGTCTTTGCGGTATCCTCACCTGCGAGCAAGCACCAACCAGCCTCGCGAGGTGAGGATACCGATGCGTACGAAGCTTCCGCTACTCGTTCTCGTCCTGTTTTTGACCGCTATTCCTTGTGATGCGGAGCCGCAGCTTTCAGTCTCGGCGCCCACCACCCTGACCGGGCTGCCTGTTGAGCTTGCGGTGAGCCTGCAAGAGGTCGACAGCCAGCGGGTCTCCGTTCGTGTCGGCGACCGGGACCTTGGCGAGCACGATCTGAATGAGGATGGGGCACTGAGTTTCGA
Source organism: Acidobacteriota bacterium (assembly GCA_029263355.1). GTDB lineage: Bacteria > Acidobacteriota > Thermoanaerobaculia > Multivoradales > J023 > JAAELT01. The sequence goes on from JAJCXQ010000336.1 coordinate 18,102, forward strand.
AGACCTCGATCTCGGCTCTGGCACTCATCGGGTGATCGTTCGCACCAGCGACGGCTCGGCGCTCGAGGCTGAAGCGGCTCTGCGGATTCTCCCGGGGTGGATCTCCGTGGTTCCGCCGCTTCTGGCTATCGTTCTGGCGCTGATAACCAAAGATGTTTTGGTGGCGCTGTTTCTAGGAATTTTCGGCGGCTGCTTGATTCTCTTCGAGTGGAATCCCGTGATCTCCCTCGCCCGCACGATCGACCAGTACATCGTGCCCGCGCTAGCCAATACCAACCAAGCTTCGATCCTGATCTTTACTCTGCTGCTCGGAGGTATGGTGGGGCTGATCACCAAGAATGGCGGCACCCACGGCATTGTCGAGTATCTGAAACCGTACGCCACCACCCGGCGCCGCGGCCAGTTGGCGACCTATGTGCTCGGCATCATGGTGTTCTTCGACGACTACGCCAACGCGTTGATCGTCGGACCGACCATGCGGCCGATCACCGACAAGCTGCGCATCAGCCGCGAGAAACTCGCCTACATTGTCGACTCCACGGCGGCGCCGATGGTCTCCCTGGTCCCGATCTCGACCTGGGTCGGTTTCGAGATTGGTCTTATCGGTGCCGCCTTCACCCAATTGGAACTGCCTTTCGACCCCTACAGCATGTTCGTCGCCACTATCCCATACCGCTTCTACTCGATCTTCGCGGTCTTGTTGGTCGGCGTCTTGATTGTCACCCGCCTCGATTTTGGCCCGATGCGCCGTGCCGAAGAGCGGGCGAAGGCGCATGGGCTGTTGCTGGCTGAGGATGCTGCTCCGATCGCTGACTACTCGTCGCACGACGTCGAGCCCGGAGCGGAGATTCCCAAACGGCCGATCAATGCATTGTTACCGATTCTGACCGTGGTAGGTATCACGATTCTGGGGCTCTATGTCTCCGGCGCCAGTGGCCTGCCGGAATCAGCGTCGTTCCGCGAGATTCTGGCCAACGCCGACAGCTACAAGGCTCTGCTATGGGCCAGCATGTCGGGCATGCTCGTGGCGATGGGCTTGGCACTCGGACAGCGACTGCTCACGATCCGTGAGTCGACGGACGCCATGATGGCGGGTTTCAAGTCGATGTTCATGGCCCTGGTCATGTTGATCCTGGCCTGGTCCTTGAGCTCGATCTGCACCAGCCTACACACCGCCGACTACCTGGTGGGTTTGACTCAGGGTAATCTCGGCCCCGCCTGGTTACCGGCCCTCACCTTTGTTCTGGCGGCGGCCACCGCCTTCTCTACCGGCAGTTCTTGGGGGGCGATGGGAATTCTCGAACCCCTGATCATCCCAATCTGCCACAGTTTGTCGTTAACCGAAGGCCACGCCGTCGGTAGTGAGCCATATATGCTCTATATGACCACGTCGATTGCCGGTGTTCTTGCTGGGTCGATTTGGGGCGACCATTGCTCACCAATTTCCGACACCACTATTCTGTCGAGCATGGCCAGCGGTAGTGATCACATCGCCCATGTCCGGACCCAGCTACCTTACGCCCTCTCCGTCGGCCTGCTCGGAATCCTGATCGGCAGCATCCCGACCGCCTTTGGTATGCCGGTCGGGCTTTCCCTGGTGCTCGGCATAGTCATTGTCATCGGCGGCGTCATCGGGCTCGGTCGCTGGAGCGGTCAAGGCTCTACGACAAGCTAGATCCTATTCTGCCGGTCGCGCTGATGGGCTGCGCGCAGCGCTGCGCAACTCGCCTTGGCAGCGCCGCGTCTTCCAATTTCATTGTTTACAATGCTTTGAGGCTAACAGCTTGTATTCTGCTCAAACATACGCGCCTGTGCTCGCTCCACCAGCGCGACCTCACTGACTTGAAAGCGCTGTTTCTGGATGCGACAAGCTAGCGGCTCACATCCGTTTCCAAAAGGGCCGCCACCACCGTTGTGACTCTGGCGTCTCCTGCTCGTCCGCCGCGGTCTCGAGCTCGTCGGCGGGGCGTGGGATCAGAGCCAAGGCTCCTTTGCGCAGCCGGACAATCAGCAACTCGGTCTGCAGGCGCCGGTCGTCGCGGTCTTGCGACAGCAGCTCACCGAGTCGGTGCCGACCGTCGATGCGGCTGAGGAAAGTACTCTCCGACTCCTGGAGACTGGGCCAAGTATCTTCGTCGGGCTCGGTGGCCCACACCGGAACCAGATGCTCCACCACATCGAAAGGTATGGCATCTCGATGAATGTGGGCCATCTGCTCTTCGGCAGCTTGCTCCAACAGGAGATTGGACAACGGTAGCTCGTGGGTCGACTTTGGCGTCGCTTTGCCTTGATCGACAACTTTCACGATGCCTTTCTGAGCCAGGGCGTTGGCTTCGGTGAGGAAACGAAAGTAGGAGCCACCGGTGAGCTTGTAGAGCCGACCCACCGTCATAGGGCTCTTGAGCTTGCGGAAAAGTATTGCACCGCGAGGCTCGAGGCCTTCGGGCTCCTGGCTCGTCGTCCGCCGCATAAAGAGGTTGTCGTGGGTGAAGGTGTCGCGGAGTCGCTTCAGCTCGTCGATCCAACGGGTGCCCTCGAACACCAGCGCCAGGGTGTGGATCGGCTCCGCCAGAATATCTTCCTTGGGCGGCATCTCGGTCTGGAAGAAGAAGATGCCGTGATCCCACAGGAAAACATCGCGAATCAGATCCTCGATTTGGTCCGCCAATGTATGTTCGACGACCTCCCGAGTCAGAATGCCTTGCTCAACGAGCACCATCCCCAAGCGCTTGCCTTCTTCCTGGCAACGCACCAAACAGAGGGTCAAGGTTTCGGGGTCGAGATGGCCCTCGAGCAGCAAATGCTGGCCGTAGAACTCGGTTGTCGAGTCGGTTAGGCAGGCGACGATCTCGCCCTTCTCGAAGTAAACGCGCTTTTCGCGACTGGTCCGTCGTAGAACGAGCGCGCCCGAACGCCGATCGTTGGCAGCCCAACTCAATAGTTCGGCGATTGGAAACGAAGCGAGGCGACCAGAGAATTCCATGCTTGGCGCATCCTAACGGGTCCACCGGAAAGGTGACAAACCCTGCCACCTCGCCATATGCTCACTTGATAATGAGTTCAATCAAACACCTCTCCCAGAGTTGCTTCACTGGCTTGCTGTTTTTAGTGGCCGCTCAGGTCGCTGTAGCGGCATCCCCGCCATGCCAACCGTGCGCTGGCGTGCGGATTGCTGAACCGAATTCGATCCTCCAGAGCCTCGGCCAAGAGCCGCGTCTCGCAGGGGAAGAACGCCTCTATGTAGCCTGGCCGGTAGAGCTTGACGGCAGTGCCGATAGTGGCACCTTCGACGCGGTGCGTGCCCAAGGTGGAACACCGTGGATGATCGCCAACTTCAAAACCCCAGCGCCGGTCACTCAGCATCTCGAACAGCTCGAAGCGGAGCTCAAGGAGCTGGCTCGACTGGCGCGCGACTCCGGCGAACGAGCACATATTCAGATCGCTTGGGAGGCGGCCGGGACGCAACCGGCGGACTTTGCCTTCTTGCTCAAACGCGCCGCGGTGGTGGTGACCGGTAGCCGCGACGACGCACGGGTGATCGTCGGACCGCTGCCAGCAGACCCTTATACGCTGCGCGCCCTATACGGCGAAGAGATTGCGGCTTATGTCGACGGCATCGCATTGGCTGCGGCGCCACTGCAGAAGCTCGAGGAGGCCATCGCGACCTTGCGCGAGCTCGATCCCGGCAAGCCGACAGTGCTCGATGCCCTCGCTTGGCCGAGCGAACCGGCGCGGACATTGGCCCGTGCCGCCGAATATTCCACCGTCGGTTTTGGCGTCACCCTTTTCGACATGACCGATCCAGAGTCGGACCTCACCCCCTTGAAGCTACTGGCCAAAGAGTTCCAAGGTGATCTGTCCCACGATCCTGCGACCACGCCGCGCGGCGCCGAGCGCGCCTGGACCTTCGTCCGTGGCTCGGATCTCGGCCTGCGAGTGATCGCAGAGATGCCCGCTGGTGGCGACCGAGTGGAGTTGATATTCGATGACGCTCAACTGCGTAGCCCGAGCGTCATCGACCTTGGTAGCGGCGAAGAAGGGTCGATTTACGGCCAACGTCGCACCACCAGCGGAATAGCACTGCCGTTCGAGGAGCCCGCTCCCGTTGTGTTGCTACGTTTGGCGCGTATGAGCGCCGCCGAGCTCGAGGGCCTCGAAGAACGTGTCGATGTAGCCGACGAGCGTCAAATCCCGGTGGAAGAGATCCTACGCCGGTTGCAGGCGTTTGAAGACGACCAAGCCCGCCGCCTGAGCCACTATCAGGCGGACAACATCTTGCATCTGCGATTCCAGAACGGACCCGCATCGATCGCGGCCGCCTACGAGGGCGACTTCTTTTACCGCCGCGGCGAAGGCTTCGACTGGGCGTGGGAAACGTTTTTCGTCGATGGCGTCAAGTGGCGAGGCAAGAAGATTCCCGAGCTGCCGTTGATTCAACCCGAGAAAGCTGCGGTGTTGCCGCTGACGATCAATTTTTCGAAGGAGTACAGCTATCGCTTGCGCGGTACCGACACTCTTGAAGGCCGTGATTGCTGGGTGATCGACTTCAAGCCGCTGGAAGTGATTCCGGGTCGAAGTTTGCACCAAGGCACTGTGTGGGTTGACCGCGAGATCTTCGCACGGGTGAAGACGCGGGCCGTCCAACTCGGTCTCGAAGGCAATGTTCTCTCGAACGAGGAGACCATGACCTTCTCTCCGCTCGACGCTGCTGGCCAGCCGGCCGCCTGGTCGCGGGAAAGTTTCTTTTTGCCAATGCGGGTTGTCGGTCAGCAGCTGTTGTCGGTACTCAACGCTTCGGTGCCGGTGGAGACCGAGACCGAGCTCTCCAATGTTCGTATCAACGGTGAAGAATTCGATCGTGCACGCGAGGCGACCCGCGCTTCGGAATTGACGATGGTGCGGGATACCGACAAGGGTATGAAGTACCTGATCAAGGACGACGAGGGCAATCGTATTGTTCAGGAAGAGCCCGACACCGATCGTTACTTTTTGGTGGGCGGTATCTTCTGGGACGAGTCGACCGATTTTCCGATCCCGTTGGCGGGTATCAACTACCTATCCCTCGATTGGAAGAAAACCGGCAATCAGCTCAACGTCTTCTTCGCCGGTCCGTTGGTGACGGTGAACTTCGCAGAGCCGCGGCTGTTCGACAGCCGTTGGGACGCAGGTATCAACGTTTTTGGGCTGCTGATCCCCACCGGTGACGAGCTTTATCGCGACGGTCAGGAAGTGGCGGAAGAGGAGATCGAGAGTTTCGGTGGCTCGATGTCGGCATTCCTGGGTCGACCCCTCGGCAATTTCGGAAAAATCGACTTTACCTACGGGTTACGGACCGACAACTACGATACTGCCGACGACACCGCAGCAGATTTCGTTCTGCCCACGGACACCCTCACTCATTCCTTCCAGACCGAGCTCCAATACAAGCGGGCTGGCTATCAGCTCGAGCTCCAAGGGAGTTTCCATTCGCGTACCGACTGGGAGTTCTGGGGACTGCCGGGCAACACCGAGTTCACCCCCGACCAGGAGGACTACATCCGCTGGCAGGCGAGTTTCTCCAAAACCTGGTGGTTCGAGAAGTTTCGCAACTTCGGCATCTCGGTC
>JAJCXQ010000337.1 GCA_029263355.1 Acidobacteriota bacterium
CCACCGCCTCGACCTCGAGATTGTCGAAGGCTCGGGGAACCGGGTCCTCACTCGAGACGGCCATGAGCTGATCGACTTCTACGGCGGCCACGCCGTTGCGGCCCTCGGCTATGGCCACCCCCAGCTGGTCTCCGCTCTGGCCGACCAGGCCAAGCGTTTGATCTTCCAGACCAACTTGGTTGAGCTCGAAGCGCGACACCAGGCCTGCGAAGCCCTCGCCAACTTTGCGCCTCCCGGGCTCGATCGGGTGTTTCTCGTAAATTCCGGCGCCGAAGCCAACGAGAACGCCTTACGCCTCGCGTTCAGAATGTCTGGACGCAACACTGCGGACCGCACCAAGGTGGTTGCTCTGAAAGGCGGTTTCCATGGTCGCACGGCGGCTGCGGGTGCGTGCACCCATGGCCACGAGTCGTGGTACGCCTTTCCACGGACCCCGTTCGATGTCCAGTGGGTGCCACCGGACGATCCCGACGCTCTGAAGGCAGCGGTTGACGACGCCACCGCGGCTCTGATCCTGGAGCCGGTGCAAGGGCTGGCCGGCGCCTACCCGCTCAGTTGTGAAGTGTTGCAGGCGGCGAGATCTGCAACCGAGCACCATGGCGCCTTGCTGATCGCCGACGAGGTGCAATGCGGCATGGGACGCACCGGGACAGCCTTCGCGATCGAAGACGCCGGAGTGACTCCTGACATTCTCACCACCGCCAAGGGACTGGCCGGCGGCTTCCCCGCCGGCGCGGTGCTAGCGTCGGCCGAGCTTGCCGACGCCTTGCCCAAAGGCGCCCTCGGCACCACCTTCGGCGGCGGCCCCATGGCCTGTGCTGGAATCTTGACCGTCGTGCAATGCTTGAGCGCTCCCGGCGTCCTCGATCAGGTCGCCGAGCTCGGCCGCAGAATCCGGGATCGCTGCTGTGTTGGACCGGTTCGAGAGATCCAGGGGCGGGGTTTTCTCCTCGGCCTAAGGTGTGGCCGCCCGGCCCGCGAGGTGCTGCCCGAATTGCGTCGCCAGGGCATCCTGGCCGGCGGCGCGACCGACCCTGACATCGTACGCCTGATGCCGCCGCTCACCCTCGGCACATCCGAGGTTGAAGCTCTCGAACGTGCGCTGACTGAACTTTCGTCGAACTCCAAGGATTCGCCATGACCACCGAGCACGATCGACATGTCGCCGTCGCCGCCCTGCGCGCTGCGGCGCCCTATTTGCGACTTTTCCAAGGCAGCACATTTGTGATCAAAGCGGGCGGCGACGTGGTCGCCAACCGCAAGCGAATCCGCGCCTTGATGGAACAGGTTGGCCTGCTGCATCGTCTCGGTATTCGCGTCGTGGTGGTCCACGGTGGCGGCAGCCAGGCCACCGAACTGGCTTCCCGACTCGGCCTCGAAACCCGCTTCGTCGAAGGGCGGCGAGTGACCGACGCCGCAACCCGTGATGTCGCCACCATGGCTCTCAACGGCCATGTCAACACGCAGATCGTCGCCGTCTGTCGTGAGCTCGGGATACCGGCCTTGGGATTCTCAGGAGTTGACGCTGGGCTGGTTCAGGCACGCCGCCGTCCACCGGTCGAGACTGCGAGCGAGGGCGAAGTCGACTATGGCTATGTCGGCGACGTCGTCGCGGTTAAATCCGAGGTGCTCGAACGCATCCTCGACGATCGTTTTGTGCCGGTGGTCAGCCCGTTGTCGGCCGACGACAGCGGCGAGATCCTGAACGTCAACGCCGATGTCGTCGCCGCTAAGATCGCGACCGAGATGCGGGCCGCCAAGCTAGTTTTGCTCACCGGCGCACCTGGCATCCTCGAAGACCGGACCGATCCAGCAAGCCTAGTGTCGGACACCGACGTCAAAGGACTCGACGCGTTACTTCAGGCAGACTCGCTGGCCGATGGCATGCTGCCCAAGGTCTCGGCGATTCGCGATGCCCTGAATGGCGGCGTCTCACGAGTGCATGTGGTCTCTTGGAAAGTCACCGATAGCCTGCTGCTCGAAGTCTTCACCAACGAAGGCTGTGGAACTCTGGTGGTGCTCGACACGGAGTCGCTCCTGCCGGAAGAAGTATCGACTGAGGAGAGCTCGTCTGAAGAGAGCTCGTCGAAAGACGTCTCCCCATGAAGTCCTCCGTACTCGACAAAATCGCCTCGGTGACCCTCAATTGTCATCTGCCCAGGGAGGTCAAGCTCGGACAGGACTTTCCCTGCCAAGAGGGTGACGTGGTGGCGGTTCGTATCCTCAACCGCAAGTCGACCTACAATCAGCTCGAGCTCACCACCGGACGCTTCTCGCTGCTCAAGACCGGTGACGTCATCGCCGGAGCCCTCGGCCATCGGCGGGCGCTCATGGGTTACGCCGGCCACCTACCCGAAAAGCTGGCGGTCGGTGACGTGATCCAACTGCTCAACATCGGTGGTTGCCTCGGCATCTGCACGTCAAGCAACCCCGATATCGGACCGCCGTTCGAGTGCGAAGTCCTGGGGCAAGTTTTGCACTTTCCCTATCTCGGCGAGCGCATCGGGGTGCCGGCCAACATCCAACAGGGCGCCAGCCCTCTGGCCGACGTCCTCGACACCCATGGTGTTCCTATCATCGCGGTGGTCGGAACCTGCATGAACTCCGGCAAAACTCTCGCTTGCAGCAGCCTGATCCAAGAGCTCGTGCGCCGACGCTTGGTGGTCCACGCCGCCAAAGCGACCGGTGTGAGCCTGCGGCGCGATGTCCATGCCATGGCGGACGCCGGGGCCCGCGAAACCATGACCTTCACCGATTTTGGGGTGGTCACCACGCAACGCAGCAACGCCCCCGCCTTGACCCGCAGCATGTTGACGCGTCTCGCCGAGTCGAGCCCGGACGTCATCGTGCTGGAGCTCGGGGACGGCCTGATGGGCGACTACGGGGTTGACGCCATTCTCGAATCAACCGATATCCGCGACGCATTCTCCGCGATCGTGCTGTCGGCGAGCGACCCGGTCGGCGCCTGGGGAGGACACCGGCAACTGACCGAGCGTTTTGATCTGGAGACAACCGTCGTCACCGGGCCCACCACCGACAACGTCGCGGGCACTGACCTCATCCGCGGGCAGATCGGCGTCGCCGCCTTCAATGCCCGCACCCGGTCGACAGAGCTGACTCAGCATATCTGGCAACACATCGAGCACCAGACGCAGGCCGATCGAGCTCAGGTGGGTGTCGATGTCTAAGCAGGCGATCGCGACTATCCCAACCGTGGTTTTGGGAGCGAGCGGCTACGTAGGCGGTGAGCTGCTGCGGCTCTTGGCCCTCCACCCACGGCTCGAGCTGCACGCCGCCCTCTCCGGCTCCCAAGCCGGTCGCCCCTTGGTGGACGTCTTTCCTCACCTGCGGGGAGTCTGGGACGGGCACCGCTGGGAAGGACATTCCTTCGTCGACCATAGCGCTCTCGACGTCTTAATCGCCACCGGCCAGCCGGTCGCCGTTTTCGCCTGTCTGCCTCACGGCAAGAGCGCCGAGCATATTGACCGATTACAGTCGCAAGCCGCGGACTCCGACACCCCGGTGCACCTGGTCGATCTCTCGGCAGATTTCCGTTTGCCGTCACCCGCCGAATACGAGGCCGTTTACGGCGGTAACCACGGAGCTCCGCATCGGTACGAAGACTTCAGTTGTGGCTTGCCGGAGCTGAGCCCCGACCCACCGCCACTGCACGTGGCGCATCCCGGTTGCTTCACCACCGCCACCGTGTTGGCCTGCGCGCCGGCCCAAGCCGCTGGCGTCGCTGAGCCGTGTTATCGCGTCAGTGCGGTGACCGGTTCCACCGGCAGTGGCAAGACACCTTCCGCCACCACTCATCATCCCGACCGGCACGGCAACATCAAAGCCTACAGCCCCTTGAGTCATCGCCACGCGCCGGAGATGGAGATGCTGCTTGGCCGACTGGGAGGCCAGGCGCCCGAAGTATGTTTTGTGCCCCATTCGGGACCCTGGAGCCGTGGCATTCACGCCACGGTCCATTTTGATCTCGTTGAGCCGATGACCACCGCTAAGCTGACTGAGCATTATGCCAACTTCTATGAGTCGGCACCGTTCGTTTCCGTCAGCGAAACACCGCCGCGGCTCAAAGACGTCGTCGCGACGAATCGCTGTCAGATCAACGTCGCCGCCCGCGGCCGACGAGCGGTGGCGGTGGCGGTGATCGACAACCTCACCAAAGGCTCCGCCGGTGGGGCGATGCACTGGATGAACCGACTCTGCGGCTTCCCTGAAACCACCGGCCTCGAGCTTCCCGGGGTAGGATGGAGCTAACCATGAGAAGACCTGGCTCCCATCTGATCCGCGGGCGGTTCACTGCCCCGACCGGCACTGATATGCAGCGTTTTTCGTCGTCGCTGGCAGTTGACCTACGCATGCTCGACGAAGACATCGACGGTTCGATCGCCCACGCCACCATGCTTGGCCGGGTGGGAATCGTGACCCCCGAAGAAGCTGAGACACTCTGCGCCGGCCTCGAAACCGTGCGCGAGGAAATCCACCGGGGTGACTGGGTGCCCGGTGACGAACATGAAGACGTCCACATGGCGGTCGAGGAACGACTGACCCTGGTGGTCGGCGAAGTCGGCAAGAAGATCCACACCGCGCGTTCTCGCAACGATCAGGTCGCCACCGACGTACGGCTGTGGCTGAAGCGCCGCCTGATCGAGCTCGACGACGCCTTGGCCGACCTGATCACCGCCTTGCTCGACCGAATCGAGGCTGACGGCCGTGTCCTGCTACCCGGCTACACCCACCTCCAGCGTGGCCAGCCGATCCTCTTGGGACATCACCTGCTGGGCCACGTCTGGCCCTTGGCCCGTGATCGCGAACGGTTGGCGGGCGCTCTCGCGAGGGTCGACAAATCGCCCCTCGGCGCCTGCGCCATGGCGGGCACGCCACATCCGATCGACCGCGACATCAGCGCCGAACTGCTGGGCTTCGACGGCTTGGTGGAAAACGCCATGGACGCCGTTGCGTCGCGCGATCACGAGCAGGAAGTTGTGGCGGCCTGCGCCATCTGCATGACCCACCTGTCACGGATCTCCGAAGAGCTGGTGCTGTGGTCGTCGGTCGAATTCAATTTCGTGCGCCTCGGCGACGCCTATGCCACCGGTTCGTCAATCATGCCGCAGAAACGCAATCCGGACGCCGCCGAACTGGTACGAGGCAAATCGGCTCGGGTTTACGGTGATCTCCAGGCCCTGCTCAGTCTGGTCAAGGCCCTACCGCTGGCCTACAACCGAGATTTGCAAGAAGACCGCGAGCCGTTGTTCGACGCCGTCGACACCACCATTGCATCGGTCCGCATCACCGCTGGCATGTGGCGCACCCTCACTGTCTCCCGCGACCGTTTCGAATCGGATCTCGAAGGCGACTTCAGCTTGGCCACCGAGTTGGCGGATCTTCTTGCCGCCCGTGGCGTGCCGTTTCGTGAAGCCCACGAGGTCGTCGGTGGGATCGTCCGCTGGTGCGAGGAGCAAGGTCGCGGGCTCGAGGCCCTCACAGCCAGCGCCGCCCGTGAGTTTCATGCCAGTTTCCCGGACGATCTAGGTCCTTGGCTCGACCCCAGAGCCGCCGCCGAACGCCGAACATCTGCTGGAGGCACTGCGTGGAAAGAGATCAAGCGACAAATCACGATGCTACGCAAGACGGTGTTGCGCAAGACGGACTCGGAGAGCCAAGTATGATCCGCCGTCCCCTGCCGATCCTCGTCATGGCTCTGGTAATCAGTGTGTGGGTCTCAGGCTGTGCCAGCCGCGGCCCAACCGTCTCCAGCATGCCCTGTGCACTGTGCCAAGAGGACCCTGACTCGCCGAAGGTTCTCGCCGCTTATACCGCAGCCCTCGCAGCCGCTCAACATCCGGGCGCTCAATCCATCGCCCACAACTTGACGCCGCTCCGACCCGGCACCCCGGGTTTATTGTGGAACGACGACGGCAAGATCCTGATGTCGACCTGGAGCAAAGCAAAATATTACACAACCCCCGAAGGCTCCGACCCCGAAGCCCCCTTTCCACTCGGCGCCGAGGTCTGGTTCACACCAGCCCACGCCGTGCAGGACTTTTGCCGCAATTCCGGTCTCGAAGGCTCAGCCCTCACCCTGCGCCTCGAACAACGCATCGGCCTGCCGCCAGACAACGGCAAAGATTCCTTCATCGAGCTGTGGATCGACCCAAAAGATCTTTTTCGCCCCTGTATCGACGACGAGATCACCGATCGTGAATGTCGACTCGACGCCCCACGCGACGAGGGCGACGGCCAGGCGCCTTGGGATTGCAACCCAGAAGTGACATCTGAGCCGCCCGTCAACCCCAATCATCGACAGTGGATGTGCGACAACTGGGCCGGCAGCTTCGGCAACGAGGAGCTCACCGACAACTACCCCTGGACCGCGCTCGGTTACACCTTCGATTGGGGGAATCCCAACGACCCCCGGGGCTTCAGTGAATTCGTCGCCCCCGTCGGCACCGAGGCAGTGCTACATGCGGTGGTTGCTACGGCAGACTATTGCGCACGGTAGACATCAACGACCGGTTTTCGACTCCTGAGCCACCGACGCGCCAATTGCGTACAACGCCTCATGGCTGCGCAAGTAGATCGTGTCACCCGAAATCGCCAGTGACGCTGCCATACGCTCGTCGAGGGAGTTCTGAGCCAGCAGCTCGTATGTCTTAGCGGCTTTGATCACCGACACGGTGCCGTCCGAGGACGTCAAAAAGATCTTGTCGTCAGCGGCCACCGGTGAGCCGCGGTGCGGGGCGCCGTGGACACGCTCGTCGTAGAGCTTGTCGCCGGTCTTGGCGTCCAGGCAGGTGAGGGTTCCGCGCTCGCCACTCAGGTACACCAGACCGTCGTGCACTACCGGTGACGGGACGTCTGGGGTGCCACGTTCGAGGTGCCATATGGCATGCTTCTTAGCCGCGGTGATGTCGCCTTTGGCGCCCGACGGATCGAGACCGTAGACCGGTCCGCGCTTGGCTGACGGCACCACCAACAGGCCTTCGGTGAAGATGGGTGTCGCCACCAAACGAAACGACGGGTTGTAACCGTCTTTGGGATTCAATCCGCCGTGACGCCACTGCTCGACACCATCGCTGAGACGGTGGGCGCTCACGTAGTCGGCGCCGTGGACTACCAGCAGCCGTTGGTCCGCCGCAGCGTAGGTAAAGGGAGAGGTGTAGGCATGCAGACACTCGTCGCGCGCGTCGGTGGCGCGTTCGTGCTTCCACACCTCTTTGCCGGTCGCCTTGTCGAGAGCCACCACCCATTGGCCGTTGGTGTTGAGCAGTTGCAAAAAAAGATGATCACCGTCGACGAAGGGGGAGGACGACAACCCAAAGTACAGGCTGAGCTCGCCGTAACGTTCCTCCAGGCTAACCTTCCAGACCTCTTTGCCATCGAGATCGAGAGCGGCGAGGGTGCCATTGCCAAACATCGCCCAGAGATGTTTACCATCGGTGACCGGCGACGGGGACGCGGGATTGGTCTCGGTGGCAAATTGCGCCAGACCACCTTGGAAGTCATAAGCGCCCTGCGAAACCGTTGTACGCCACAGCTGTTTACCACTCGGATCGATCGCTAGAACCACCAGATCGGTGCTGTCGTCGACGGTTGACGTCAAGAAGATTCGGTCGCCCCACACCACCGGCGTGGCGGCGCCGTCACCCGGCATCTCGAATCGCCAGCGCACGTGGGTCTTCGCATCCCAGGTCGTGGGCAGGCCAGTCGCCTGGCTGGTGCCGTCGAACCTGGGACCGCGCCAATGCGGCCAGTTTTCGGCCGAGCTCAACGTGGCGCAGCAGAGAGTCATGACCAGGATCGTGGTGAGGCGGATTAGGTGGTTCATGTCGAGGCCCTCGATCTGTGGATTAAAGACAAACCGGACGCGGGTGTCCGAAGATTCTAACCGTCTCCAGCATCCTCGTCGTCTGACTCATCCCTGTCGTCTACGTCCCGCGACCATTCCCGGATCCTGGCGATTTCGTCGTCTTCGAGACCGAGGGATTCCAGAAAGTCCTGATGAGCCTCAGGAGTCAGTCGTTCGAACTCCTGATGCCAGCGACCCATGTCGTCTTCGCTCAGGCCCGTCGCTCGCAGGATCGCGACCCAGCTGTCTTTGTCCAGTGATCGCGTCTGCCGCAGCGCCACTTCGTTTTGCAACAGGTTGACGATCATCTGCTGCTGCTGCCTGAGCTTGCGGATCTCCTGACCCAGCCTTTCGAGGCGAACGCCCAGCAGCTCAGTTGCCGAGCTACGACCTGAGGCCAACACTCGGGCAATATCTTTGAGCGGCAAACCCGCCTGACGATAGAGGTCGATCGTCTCCATGCGCTCAACGTCTTCGGCGGAATACAGCCGATAGTTGGCGCGGCTGCGCAGGGACGGCGATAGCAGTCCAATCGAGTCGTAGTAGAGCAATGTGCTTCGCGACAGGCCGAAGCGTTTGGCGAGTTTGCTGATGGTCAGCATGAGGTTGAGCCCATAACTATGAGAGATGGTGGCAAGGAGAGACGCTTTGAACGCCTCTCCTTACCGGTCAGGGTTCCAGGTTACGACGCCGCAGCCGCCGAACGTTGACGGATGCCGGTGATCCTCTCCGCTGGCAAGTGGAGCCACTCCAAGAAACCCTGGTGGCCGTCCGGGTGGCGCCGCTCGAACTCCGCGTGCCATTTGTGCATGTCCGGATCCTGCAATCCGATGGCGCGGAACATCTCGGTCCATTGATCGACAGTGACGTGATCTCGAGGCATGGTGTTCTCCTATCGTCTTGTTTGTGTTGTTTTGGTTTTCGTCGCACGACCCATCCATCCTGCACTGTGAAGTCATAGACGGGTCAAGGGTCGAAGGCTATTTTTTCGCCGCGTTACGCCGCGTTACGCCGCGTTACGCCGTGTTACCTAGTGCGCCTCGTGCTTCGCGTCCCTCCCGCGATCTACCATGATCGTCCATGGTAGTCCTCCGGCTTCAGTCGCGTCGCCTCGTTGAAGATCGCGTGGCAACCGATCTCGAATAGAGTGTTGCCCACTAGGCCATGGGCGCCGGTCTCGAAAATGTGCGGAGTACCTCTTTCCAAGCAGTAGATATAGTTCGAGTCGACATCTTCCATCAGCATGTCGATGCGATCGTCCACCAGCAGGCCTTCCTGATGGGCACGCTTGATCTCCAGATAAAGCTCCTCAGGTCCAAGGTATGAGGTGGTGTTCACCAACGCCGTCCAGACGATCGACGGCGCACGCTCGAGCCCGCCACAGAATAGCCCGGTCAGGTATTGCACAACTTCCGCGCGCTCGGTCACTTCACAGTAGACCAAAGCGTACAACGCATCGAGTGCTGTCTTGCGGACTCGCGGATCGTTGCCGGGGTCTTCGATCAGGACCCGAAGTCCTCTCAGGTCTCCCCCCGAAATCGACGCCAGGATCCGCGACATGTCCTCAATCAACATGTCACCAAACAGCAGATCCATGTCGACGCCCGGTAAGGAAAGAGCCTCCACCACCAGCGGATAGGCTCGCCTCTCGCGGAATTGCGCCAGCAAATAAAGCGCGATGACATAGCCGATCGAACGGTTGTTCGGATCCAGGATCGTGACCGTATCCCGGGCGATGTCGCGCACCATATCCAGCAAAGGCTCAGTCACCTCAGAGGGCCGCGCCATCGCCTCCTCCAAGGCCCGTCGTGGCAAGTCGTCACTCTGCGAGTCAATCGCGGCAATGATTTCTGCAACCGTCATCTTCGCGGTAGTCGTCTTCATCGTATTCGTCTTCATCGTCTGCTCCTTCGGTCGAGTTGTGAGGGGTGGCCCGCGCTGCGTTAGGCCGTCTTCACC
Source organism: Acidobacteriota bacterium (assembly GCA_029263355.1). GTDB lineage: Bacteria > Acidobacteriota > Thermoanaerobaculia > Multivoradales > J023 > JAAELT01. The sequence continues at coordinate 9,824 of JAJCXQ010000337.1, forward strand.
CTTGTGAAGACGGAAAACGCCTCTCCGATCTGGGAGCAGCAGTCAAAAAGACTAATAAATGGACAGCTCAACACCGTCTGACGTCGATAGCGAGTGCATTCGATAGAATCAGCCCCAGCTTCTACTTCGATTCAAAGAGTGCCGGATTTGGCCGGCGACACGTCTCCTTGGACTCAGAGAGTCCTCGCGGGAAAGGAGGGACAGCTTGGAAGAGCTTTTCCGTGAGCTTTATCGCCCTGTTCTGGGTTTCTTCGCCCAGCGCGGCTGCTCGCAGGAAGAGTGCAAAGATTTGGCGCAGGAGACGTTTCTGCGCGCCCATCGCGCCTTCGATACGTTCCGCGGCGAGGCCAAACGCTCGACTTGGCTGTTCACCATCGCCGGTAACGTCTGGCTCAATCGTCTCCGGTCCACCGAGACGGCCAAACGCACTGGCGACGAGGTCCCGCTGCCGGAAGGCAATCTGGCGCCACCGGATCCCGAAGCGCGGCCCTTGGACCATGCGATCCACGGCGAAGAGCTCCAATTGCTGCAGTCAGCGATCGCGGATCTGCCACCAAAGATGCAACGTTGTGTCCAACTTCGGGTCTACCAAGACATGAAGTATCGTGAGATCGCAGCGATTCTGGGCATCACGGTGGAGACCGCCAAGTCTCAGTTGTCCCTGGCGCGACCGCGCTTGCGTGCCAAGCTGGCCGAACATTACCCAGATCTCGACGCCGATCTGAACCGTCTGGGAGGTTGATCCATGGCACGAAACTCAGCGTTCTCGAGAGATGTGGCCAAGCTGGCCGAGCGCCAGCGTGCTGGTCTCGGCGAGCCACCCAGCATGGAGGATCTGGCCGCGCTGAACGACGGAGTTTTGCCGGAAGCCGAAGCAGACCGGGTCCGCGAGTGGCTCGCGGTGGATCCCGAGTTGGCGGCCACGTACCTCGAGCTGCAACAGCTGCCGGATCTCGACGCATCCGCTGCCGGGGGCACCTCAGGTTTCGATACCGACGCTGACGTTGACGCGGCGTGGCAGGAGCTATCGGCGAAACTGGAGGGAAATGGCGCTTCCTCCGTCGTGCATACAGAGGCAGATCGTTTTCGCGGGCCAGCTCGACGTCGCAGGCTGCTCGGACTGGCGGCAGCGTTGATCGTCGGGTTAGGTATCGGCTGGTTGCTCAGGTCGAGCGAAGAGGTTTTGCCGGAGGGGCAATATCACCCGGTCATGGTTACCGATGCGGTGTACCGCGACTCGCGGATCGAAGTGTCAGCCGAACACGTCGGAATCGAGTTTGAGATTGCACTGAGTGACGTCACGGACGACGGAGCACTCTTCGTAGAGTTAATGGATTCGAAAGGGCAGCCTGTGCGACAGCAGCGCATCACCTTCGAGCCGAGACAAGGCTCGGTTTCTTTCCTGGTTGCGGTGTCGCAACTGATAGATGAAGAGACCTACCAGCTACTCGTCGAGCCGCCCGCTCAGAGGGCCGAGGAACCGTTCGTCTTTAGACTCTACCTGGCCGATTGAGGCGACCATGCCGCGCCTCAGTAGACCTCTTCGAGTTGCACCGTTGCTGATCGTTGGGTTGCTCTGTCAGCTTCGGAGCAGCGGCGCCGACGAACCGCCCGCGACGCCTCCAAGCCCATGCGAGGCGCTGGCTCATCGAATCGACCAAGCCCTCAATCCACCCGGCACGGCTAACGTCACGGCTCTGAACGAGATTGTTGCCGCGACGGAGACACAAGGATGCTTCTTCGAGAAAGCGCGAGCTCACAACGCGCTCGGCTGGCATGACTCCAAAGAAGGACGCCCGTTCGAGGGCTTGGGCCAGTTTGATCTCGGACTGAGGGCACTCGCCGATGCCGGGAGCTTTGAAGATCCAGAAATCGGCGCCAAGCGAGCAACGCTTGAGCACAATCGCGGCAACGCCTTGATGCTCCTCGGCTTACTGGACTCGGCACGAGACCGTTTCCAGGTCACCCGCGCGCTCCAGAAACGGTTTGGTGTTGAGAAACGCCGATGGGCGGATACGCTGCTGGGGCTGGCCAGGGTCCAACGACTCGAAGGTGCACCCCAAGAAGCCCAATACTCAATCGTGGAGGCTTGGCGTAACGATCCCCTGCCGGGTACCAAAATCGCGCTGTACATGGAGCAGGCCCGCTTATTCGCCGAAGCCGGAAGGCTCCGCGACGCTCAGCGAGTTCTCACCAAAGCGATGCGAGCAGCCGAGAAGTCTGGAAGCGTTCGTTGGCAAGCCAACGTAATGTCGGATCGTGCCGAACTCGAGATCCGTAAGCGAAACTGGGAACGTGCTCTGTCGCTGGCGAATCAAGCTCTAACACTCACCGCCGATCTTTCGGATGCCAACGTGCTGACCCATGCCCACAGCGTGAGATCGATGGCCTTGCTCGCCCTTGACCGGCCCGAAGAGGCCAAGCAAGCCGCAGATGCCGGGTTGGCCGAATTAGAAACCGCCCGGGATTCGTGGTCGGTCCTGAGTATTCAGTTCATAGCCCTGCGCCAAGAATATTATGGGCACCGGCTAGATCTGGCGGTGGCGCTAGACGACACAGAAGACGCCTGGGCCACCGTCGAGCGCAACCGAGATCGCACGTTCGGTGCTGGCCTCGGCCCTCGAGACCAAGATCTCGACAGCACTGGGGAAGGAACGCTTGACGACGCGATGGCAGCTCGGCGCCGAAACCTGGTGGCAGCCCTACAACAACTCGATTTCTGGCAACCTGGGACCGATCAGACCGTTAAGATTTTTCGCGAGGTTGTCCTGCGCGGACGGCGTCTCGAAAAACTGCGGACCGAGCAGAAGGTCGCTGCGGCTCACCCCATGAATCTGTTGCCGGTTTCGCCGAAAGAGGCGATCGAGTTGCTCGGCAGCGACACTTTGGCTTTGACCTTCGCCGCCGGTCGCCAACATGTCCACCTCCTCAACCTCGATGCTCATCACGGTCTCGCTGTCTCGCCTCTACCCACCAAGCGCCGAGAGATAGAGGGCATGGTGACCGACCTCCTCGCGAAGCTCGATGCTGGGCCCGTCAGGCGGCCGCGTCGACTCGAGGCCACCATTTCCGAGCTCAGTGACGCCCTATTGAGCCCGATTGCCGACCGCCTCGACGACACCCGCCGACTCGTCATCGTCGCTGACGCGCCGCTCGCCAGGCTACCGTTCGAGCTCCTCCTCCATCCTCGAACCGGGCAGCACCTCATCATGAGCCACGAGATTTCTTATGCGCCATCCTTCGCAGTGCTCAGATTCTTGCAAGAGAGGGCAAACGACTGCCCGCAACCGGCGAACGAAATCATGGTGCTCGGCGATCCGATCTTTAGCGCACAAGACGAGCGGTGGCCCAAGGAGAAAGCCACAGATCCACGAACAAGCGCCGAGGCCCTGGTGTTCAACCGACTCGAGGCTAGTGCGCAAGAGGCCAAGAGCATCGCTCAGCTCTACTCGCAGAGTGCGTCTCTTCTCCTCGGCGAGGAGGCCACACGAGCGCGCTTCCTGGCGGGAGCACCAAACTACCGAGTGCTCCATGCCGCCACACATGCCCGCAGTGATTCGGACGTGCCGGAGCGGTCCAAAATCGCTCTTTCGTGCTTGGATCACGATGGCCCTGTAGAGCCCCCTTGCGACCTCTATCTGGAAGATCTAGCGGG
>JAJCXQ010000338.1 GCA_029263355.1 Acidobacteriota bacterium
GTCGAGCGTATTCGTCCGGGAGTGGCGGAGCGGGATCGCAATCACGAGTTTCCGGCCAAAATCCTGCGCGAGATGGGAGAGCTCGGGCTGCTCGGAATGTTGGTCGACGAGGCCTACGATGGGGCTGGGTTCGATGTCCTCACCTATGCCCTGGCAATTGAGGAGATTGCTGCCGTCTGTCCGGCAACGGCGGTGACAATGAGTGTGACCAACTCGGTGTGTTGCTGGCCGATCGCTCGTTTCGGCAGTGAAGAGCTCAAGCGTCGAGTGTTGCCGGAGCTCGCCCGCGGTGAGGCGATCGGAGGGTTCGGACTGACCGAACCCGGTTCTGGATCGGACGCCAGTGCGATGCGCACTACCGCGGTCCGCGATGGCGACTCATGGGTGCTCAATGGTGAGAAGGCTTGGATCACCAACGCCGGCTATGGAAAGTTCTTTGTGGTCCTGGCGCGCACCGATCCAGCGGCTGGCAACAAGGGAATCAGCGCCTTGGTGGTGCCGGCGGACGCGCCGGGTTTCTCGGTCGGCACACCGGAAGAGAAATTGGGCCTCAAGGCGTCGAAGACCGCGCCGCTCTATTTCACCGATTGTCGGATCCCTGCCGGCAATCTGTTGGCTGAGGAAGGACATGGCTTTCGTATCGCGATGGCCACCCTCGATCATTCCAGGCTCGGCATTGCGGCTCAGGCGGTCGGCATCCATTCTCGGGCTCTCGAGCTGGCGGTGGAATATGCCCGCGACCGCGTCCAGTTCGGGGTGCCGATCGCCCAGCACCAAGCGATCCAATTCAAGATCGCGCAGATGGCCACAGAGCTCGAGGCGGCGCGTGCCCTCACCTATAACGCGGCAATCTCCGATGAAACACCGGCGGCCGGTCGACTGTCTTGCCAGGCCAAACTTTATGCCTCCGAGGCCGCTAACCGGGCCTGCTGGGAAGCGTTGCAGATCCATGGTGGCAACGGCTTCTGTGAGGACTACGAGATCGCTCGCCTCTACCGCGACGTCCGGGTGACGACGATCTATGAAGGCACCAGCGAGATGCAGCGCATGGTGATTGCGCGTCATTTGACGCGGTCTTAGCGTCCCTAGCTAGTTTCCATCCAGGAACGCATCGAGGGCTCGGTCGACCTCGTGGGCTGCGCCGCAGCTCCGAACTCGCCGGCCCTCTTGCGAGACGCATAAGTCCATGTTTTACAACTCGATACGAGAAGCCAAGATCCTGTTAGCTCGAACACGCTCGCTGCTTGCTCGCTCCACGAGTTCTCCCTCGGTGGGCTGAAAACGGCAAGACTGGACGGGATCTAGCAACTTGGAGCGCCGGTGTCCCTTCAGGAACCGGCATCATGATCCTCGCTGGCGACGATGTCGAAGTGACCGGCGGGATTCGAGAACCGCTATCGGCCAGGGGAGGGTTGGGCTGCCATCCAATCCGTTCGATACGAAGGTAGTGCTTGGGTTGGCCAGCCTTCTGTACCGGGGCCGCAGGCGCCGGTAAGGCTCCTATGATTGATCAGGAACCAGCGACGGCGATGACGTTCCCCGAGATCGTGGCCGGTTTCCGACGAAAAGCAGGGCGCGAGCCAGCTTTCGGGGAGCATCAGCCAGCGGTTCTCTGAAGGACCGTCGAGCCAAGCGGCTGCCATATGTTGCAGCGGTTGTCTCTCGAGTTCGGCAAGGTGATCGGGGACGAAGCCCCAGTGGGTAACCGGGCGATCGGCGAAGAGGATGAGCTGCTCTTTCCAACCCACCATACCGAGCTCGCCTGAGGGGCCGAGATGCTCGCCAACGTGTTGCATGAGCTCTGCCGGTGTGCGCTGGAGATTGATCAGCGGGTAGACCCACCAGCCGTAGAGTTGCCAGAAGCTGAACAAGAAGACGGCGAGGCCGGCGAGGCCGGCACGGGGTTTGAAGCTGACCGCGGCGGTGAGGCCAATGAGTCCCAGGACGGTGAGCAGAGCCCACGGTCGGAATCCTTGACGTGTCTCCAGGTCCAGAGCCCATTCGAGGCCGAGCCAACCGCTCATGGCGCCGAGCAGCACGATGATGGTGATGAACGTCAACAAGCCGAAAGCGGTCCGCTGGACACCGCGAAGCCTCTCGAGGCCGGCGGCCAGAGGGCCGACTGCGAGAGCTAGGGCGGGGGCGGCAGGCAGGATGTAGACACCCCGTTTACCTGAGCTGAAGGTGAAGAACAGCACCACCAAGACGATCCAGCCGAGCAACAGGACGTAACGTGGATCACGACGACGGATCCGTCGCCACCACGCGGGCGCCAGCCAAGGCAAGAAGAGCACCAAGGGTAGCCACAATGATGGGATGACTTCGCCGGGGTAGTACCACAGAGGTTTTTGATGGCCTTTGAGACTGGTGTAACGTTCCGCGGTCTGGCCAATCAGAATCTCGTCGCGATAGGCGGCGAGCCCTGGGTCATCGCTCGTTTCGACCAGAAACAACATCGGCGCCAACCACAGACCAATCGCTGCCACTAGAAAGATGGGGCCGAGTAGCCAGCGCCAGTCTGCTTGGAGTGGTGGCAGACGCGGCCAGCGACGGGCGCGCAGGAATGCCCACGGTAAGAGCATCAACAGCGGTAGAAAACCGATACCTTTGGTGATCACCCCCAAACCCATGGCGAAACATCCCAGGGCATAAGCGCGCCAGTCCGGCCCGGCCAGC
>JAJCXQ010000339.1 GCA_029263355.1 Acidobacteriota bacterium
GGATCTCGTCCAGGCTATAGCCGCGACCGTAGCGATCGATCTTGTAGCCGAACTTCGACTCGTGGTTCGTCGCCCACAGCTCGATGATCGCGGTGTCACCTTTGATATGGACTGCGAAGAATCCGCCTTCACTCAAACCCCGATTCCCCTTGCCTAGCCCGGTATATGTCCAGCTCTGCTCCCCGTCTCGCGACCGAACCACGACCCGGTCTCCTGGCGCCAGCTCGAAGCGGGCGAAATGCGGAGCAATGTACGTCGCATCAGGGAAGTAGATTTCGTCCCTCCACGTCAGCCGAGCCTCTTCGCCGTTGCCGGCTGGATAAGGATGGGGCGAGGCCAACGTCGAGTCGACATGCTCGCCGACGACGACAGGCTGCGCGAACACGGCAACGGCATTAAGGGTGACCAAGCTTAGGATGATCAGGAAATGGCGCATGGCTATCCTCCACTTTCGTGACCTAGAGAGGTCCTCGCACTGTCTCGGCACAAGGAGGCCTGGCAGCACTGAAATAGATTGGGATTCGACTGAATTACCAAATAGCCTAGCAAAAATGCGAGCCGCCTGTCTCCTCCAACTCGAAGAGTGTGATGTCCTCTTGCGGATCCCACCTCAGTCACGACTGGATCCGCTGGAGTCTCATATACTCTTTCACCTGTGACGATGCTTCACGCCTCACTCCCAACTCAGAATAAGCTCTGCGAGCTGTAAAAACAGCCGAAGGAGAGACCGACGTGCACCTTCGCTCACTTGCCCTCGTGGTCGTGTTCCTCGCCGCCTCGCCGCTTGCAGCGGAACCGACAAGCCTTGCTCACCAACCTTCGGTCTCTGCCGCCATTGAATTGCTCGATCTGTGGATCGAGGAGCAACGGGCCTATCAAGGCTTGCCAGGGCTATCGATCGGAGTGGTCTACGATCAAGAACTGGTATGGACCAAGGGTTACGGTGTCCGCGACCTGGAGACGCAGGAGCCGGCGACGCCAACGACGGTGTTTCGCATCGGCTCGGTCACCAAGGTGTTCACGGCGGTGGCGATCATGCAGCTGCGCGACCGCGGTCTGTTGCGTCTGGACGATCCGGTGGCGCAGCATCTGCCGTGGTTTTCGATCCAAAGCTCGTTCGACGGCGAGCCAGAGATCACGGTTCGCCATTTGCTAACTCACACTTCGGGCCTGCCCCGGGAGGCAGCGTTCCCCTATTGGACAACCCATGAGTTCCCGAGCCGCGAAGAGCTGCAGGCCGTCGTGCCAAACCAAAGCGCGATCTTCCCACCGGCAACCCGCTACAAATATTCCAATCTGGGGATTGCCCTGCTCGGCGAAATCGTCGCCACGGTCTCGGGAACACCCTATGCCGAGTATCTTCAGAAGAACGTGTTTGAGCCTCTCGGAATGTCTCGCAGCAGCGCCGCACCCGGTGACGAGCACCATCACCACATGACGACCGCATATCTCCGACGCCTGACCGACGGCTCCCGGGCGATTGCCGACTACTACGAGACCGAAGCCCTGGCGCCCGCCGCCAATATGGTTTCGACCATCGAGGACCTGGCGCGTTTCGCAGCGCTGCAGTTCAGCGAGGGTTCCCAGGCAGAGGGCGCTCAGATCTTGAAACGCAGCACCCTGCGAGACATGCATCGGCCGCACTGGGTCAAGGCCGACTGGAGTGGTGGACGCGGACTCGGCTTCTCGGTCTCCCGCCGCCAGGGCAAAACCATCGTTTCGCACGGTGGCTGGGTAGCGGGTCATCGCACTCACTTCCTGCTGGCGCCGAGCGAAAAAATTGCTGTGATCGTCGCCACCAACGCCGATGACGGCAGCCCCAGCCAATTCAGCTATCAGGCCTTCGACGTCTTGGGCGCCGCCGTTGTAAAGGCGACAGCCTCAGAACCAAGAACAAAAAAGATCGACCCAGCCTGGAACCAGTACCTCGGCATTTATGCCGATCCCTGGGGGTGGGAGTACCGAGTCATGATTCTCAACCAGGAGCTGGTGATGTACGAACATAGCTACCCGCCGGAAGACTCCCCGAACGCCGGACTGACCCGGCTGGAGCCGGTGTCAGATCACGCGTTCCGCATGTCTGATGGCGAGCTCGTGGTATTCGAGATGGATGCTGAGCAGAAAACGGTCCAGCGCATCAAACGGCGCTACGACTATATTTACCCGGTGGTCGAGGCCCAATGATCCACCTACGCTACCGTACTGTAGAGCTCAAGCTGAATCACACGTTTCGCCTCTCTCGTGGCGCGACGGACGGACGGCAGAATCTCATTGTCGAGATCGAGCACGAAGGGATCATCGGCCTCGGGGAGGCGGCGCCGATCAGCCACTACGATCAAGACTGCGCCTCAGCAGCGGATGCAGTCGACGCGATGGTCCGTCGCCTGGACGATCCACGGTGTTTCGACTCGGCAGCGCAAAGAGTGGCCGTCCCAGGCCAGCCCGCTGCCGAAGCGGCGGTCGACATGGCGCTCCGCGACCTGGCGGGTAAACGACTGGGGGTGCCACTCTACGAGCTGATGGGACTCGACCCAGGAGTGATGCCGGTCACATCGTTCACGATCGGCTTGGATCGGCCCGAGGCGGTGGCGCGCAAGGTCCGCGAGGCATCCGCCTTCCCGGTGCTCAAAGTCAAAATGGGCTCGGACGACGACCGACCGATCCTCGAGGCCGTGAGACGCGCAACCAATCGCCCGATCCGGGTTGACGCCAACGAGGGTTGGAGCTTTGACGAAGCGCTGTCACGTCTGGAGTGGCTGCAAGAGATGGGCGTCGAGTTGGTCGAACAGCCGCTGCCGGCAGGGCGACTGGAAGAGTCGCGGGAGCTCCGTCACGCTAGCCCGCTGCCGATCATCGCGGACGAAAGCGTCCATACCGCGGCGGATATTCCTCGGCTCGCCGGGGCATTCGACGGCATCAACATCAAGCTGATGAAGTGTGGCGGCATCGGCGAGGCCCTACGTATGATCGCAGTGGCCCGCGCCCATGGCATGAAAGTCATGCTGGGCTGCATGATCGAGTCGTCTCTCGCCATCACCGCCGCCGCCCATCTGGCGCCATTGTGCGACTACGCCGACCTCGATGGTCATCTACTGATCAAAGAAGATCCGTTCGTCGGCGCGACGGTCGACAAAGGGCGGTTAGTGTTACCTAAGGGGCCAGGGCTGGGTGTTGTGTCGCGCTGATCATATTCCAGCCATCCAGTACAACGGTGGGGCGCTGGCCGGCGAGGTTCGAACGGTCGTAACGAGCTTCGATCTGCCGCGATTCACCAGGCAGCAGCGGGAAGTAGTTGTCCTGCCACAGTATCGGCAGGATTTCAGAACCTCCCTCACCCGCGGTCAACCGCAGGTGGACGGCAAACGCCAAGTGTTCTGTCGGGTTCTCGAGGTTGACTACAGTGACGCCCTCGTTGCCCTGGATCTCATGGGTTGCCGACATCGTGAGCTCAACGGTCGGCAAGGTCACCAGCCCGGTTAGGTCGCCATGGGTCTTCACCGGGGTGTGGTAGTAAGTTGAGGCGTTCCAATCGAGCACGTCGGTTTGGGTGGAAAGAGCATAAAAATTGCGGCTCAACAGGGCACCGCCCGAGTCCTCGAGAGTCAACTGGAGAAAGTAAGTCGTGGACAAGTCATCGATTTCAGGGACGACAAAGGCTCGCGACGCACTGTCTTCGGGAACGTTGACGGCCAGTTGCTTGGAGAACCGCTGTCGCATCTCTAGATCGTAGATCTGGGCGCTGACGTTCACCTCATCCAAAATACGATTGAAGCCGTTGACGATGACCACCGATCGATCATCGTAGGAATACTGCACATGGATCGGCTCGAGGGCTTTCTTGGCGCCGAAGTAAGCTCCACCGGGCCGTAGGTAGACGTCGTAGAGATGCCAAATCATCGACGGCCAGGCGTCGTTGAGCATCCACTGAATGACTCCGGTAGCGGTGTACTTGTTGCGGGCGTAAGCCTCGAACATCGCTCGCAAGCCGTCATAGGCCAGAAGTTGCGCTTTGAAGGCGTAGTCAGGGGCGTCAGTTGGGGTGCCATAGCGTGCGGTCAACGCTTCGGTGAAGATGTCCAGATTGTCGAATCGGCCACTGCCAGCATGGAACAGCCACTGCTCGTCGATCGGCCACAGACTCGATTCCGGCAACATCTCGCGTAAGCTCTCGAGCGGCGGCACCACCGGTCCCGGCCCAACTTCTGTCGCAAACCCCCAAGCGCCGCCGTGCTTGCCATCATCGCTCAGCCAATACGATGGCGGGATCCACTCGTAGGGACCGTTCATTTTGACTCCGGACGGTCCGCTGTATTCAGCAGGTTTGGCGCTGGCGCTCGATAACACGGGATTCGGCCAGCGCAACTCGTCCAAAACCTCCAGGTACCCCTTCTCGACCTTTGCCGGCGGCGGCATGTCGCTGGCGTTGAGCCACACCAAAAGACTGGGATGCTGCCGCAGGCGCCGGATCTGGCTGCGCAGCGACTCCATCGCGATGCCGTAGTCTTCGTCGCTCCAGTTGTCCCAACGCTCCCAGTGTGAGCAGCAAACCCAGCCAGCCATCACCAGAATGCCGAGCTCATCGGTCAGCTCGAAAAACGATTCCGGCTCCATCTTGCCTTCCAGGCGAATGGTGTTCAGTCCCATATCCCGAACATAGGCCAGCTCGCTGGCCATACGCTCGGGCGAGAATCGCAACATCATGTCCGGGGTCCAGCCAGCGCCGCGAACCAGCACCGGGCGCCCATTGACTCGGAACAGTCGATGGCCCTCTGCGGTCAGCTCCGAGGTGATCTTGCGGATACCGAAACGGCTGTGGACACGGTCAGACGCCACGCCGTCGATTTCGAACGAAAGTTCCAGGTTGTGGAGATTCTGCGGCCCCATGTGGATCGGCCACCAGAGCTCGGGCCGACGCACGACAAGCTGCGGGTAGCGCTCGGGAGTCAGCACGACGGTACGTTCTTCTCCCGGCTGCAGTGAGACGGGCTCGCTCATGCGAAGGCTGTCGATGCGAGCCTTCAGCATGCCACTCGCGGGGCGATCCGTAGTGTTGCGAACCTCGACGCTCATCGTCAACCGAGCAACATCGAGACCTGGCAGATCCAGATCAGAGACGACGTGAGGATGGCGCAGGGAAACGGGTCCGCTATGGGTCAAGTAGACATCGCGCCAAATGCCCATCGCTTTGTCTGGAGCCATCGGGTTCCAGTCCACCCAGGTGATCGCCAAATCGTCCACCTGGGGCGGAAACACCTCGACCGCCAGAGCGTTGAGTCCCTCAGATCGAAGACGGCCGGTGACATCGAGCTCATACGTCCGGTAGGCGCCCGCAATCTCGCCGGGGTCGGCCAGGCGCTCGCCGTTGAGCCAAATCTCGGCGCGATAGTTGATGCCGTCGAAGTGCAGCACGGGCGCTTCGCTAAACGCGCCAGAGGTCGCGAACTCGGTGCGGAACCACCAGGAGGAACGAAACGGGCTGCCCTCCGGCATCGGCAGCTTGGAGAAGATCTTGCCGATCGGATAGTCGGCGCCGGGAAGCGAGCGCAGATTCATCCCGAAGTAGGGGTCGGGATAGGTGCCGTCCGCCACCAGCGCCGCCACCACCGTCGACGGTACGGTGGCGGGATGCCAGCCGGCGGTCGAGAATCCTGGCTGGGACAGCTCGGCTCCGGATGCCTCGACGTTGGCCGATGACTGGATCGCCCAACCATCAGCAAGATCTAGGCGGGTGCTCGCTGACCCGGTGTCACTTGCTGCGATCATCGGTACGGCACCCCACGAGCACGCCGCCGCCATCAACAAACACACCAAGCTGAAACCGATCGTCTTGCCGGACGTCATCGCTCACAGATAAGCTCGGCGCGATCCCCGCACGAGCCCCGGAAGAGTGCCTCAATCGACATAGCTCGACGCTGAGTCGACCAACGATGAAGTGAAGATTGGAGGACCAAAACACACCGAAGCCTACCTGTGCAAGTCCGAGCTTGTACAGGACTCGTGGTCGCACGGCACCAACAGAAGGCCGACAGCTTTCTTGGTCATTGCGGGGTTCGCGGCATAGAAGAGCTTCATTTCATCGCGATTTGTCCCGGCCGTGATCGGGACGGTGTTGAACGTCTCCGAATCTGCGAGCTGCCGTCGGCAAGAGGCTCCGTCTGGAGATCGAGGTGGCGGCTCAGAATGTCGATCGAAGGCGCCGGGACACCGGCTTCTCGGACCAATTCACGGAACTCTTCGGCGAGGGCGCGAAACTCGTCCCGGGCACCGAGCGCGTGGCCGATCTTGATGTCCGTCATGGCGCTCGCGAGCATTCGTCTGGCGAAGAACAGGAGCACGGGTTCAGGAAGCCATCGGAAGACCACATGGTTACGCGGTGTGATGGGGATGCCGAGCTTGGACAGAGCGCTGTAACCCTCGCGGATCGCTCGCAGCATGAGCACCTGCGCATCGCGGGTGCGTACCAATCGATGGATATCGGCTCCCGCCGCGTACAGAGCGTTGGCTGTAGGACTGATCTCGGCGGCGTGAGTCTTCAGCCAGGCGTCCATGTTGGAGCAGATCGACACCGGGAAACCAGCCGCTCGGAGGGCATCCGCAAGTGCTTCGATGCGCACGGAGCTCGCGCCGTCTAGCTCACCTAGCGTCGTCGGTTGCTCCCGTTTCGACAGAATCAGGTAGCGAATGGTGTGGTTGTCTGAAACTGCTGCGGCGCCGGGAAATCCCAGCAGCACCCGCTCGCGGCCGAGCGCCTCGGTCATCTCCCTGGATCCCGCGGCGTTGTTGCCAAAGAACACGAAGCTTGGCGTCTGCATACTCTTGAGCGGCAGACTCTTCTGCGGCAGACTCTTCTGCGACAGACTCTCGCGCAGCAGCGGCAGTACTTCCGAGATGTGATTCTTCGGCAAGACGACCAGAACAACGTCATAGTCTTCAGCAGCGTCGAGTCGCGCTACGGCTTTGACATGCGCGGTGGTCTTCTTTCCCGTGACAAAATCTTCGAGCTCGATACCATGCTCACGGATATCCGCTAGACGCTTCCCTCTGGCCAGGATGGAAACATCTTGTCCAGACTCCTTCAGTAGCGCTGCGTAGAGGCTCCCGATGTTGCCGGCACCGTAGACGAGGATTCGCATCTGCCCTCCGTCCCTGGCAGGTTGAAAGATGATGGCGGGTATCGTTGTATCGACACCAAACCCTGCCTATTGAACGATATGGGAGAGCCGACCACCACGGACCACCCGAGTGGGGGGTCTCAAATGCGTCCCTGGGTGGCGAGGGTACCCCGACCAGTCTCACGTATCGTGGCGCACTGAGGTTTCTTCACGCGCCCCCGTCGGCTTCAGCCCGCCGAGCGATCCCGCGCAACATGCCTCGAAATACAAGAGCATGCAGCGGGTAAATACTGTACCAGTAGAGCAAGCCGAGCACTCCCGCCGAGTCGAAAATGGCGGTCTGACGGATGGTCGAACCAGATTCGTTGCCGTGCACGGTGAACTCTAGCCACGCACGCCCCGGCACTTTCATCTCGGCTGCGAGCCGCAGGCATTCGGCGGGCTGGATCTCTTCCACTCGCCACCAGTCTAGCGCATCCCCAACCCGCAACTTTTCGGGGTCACGACGGCCGCGGCGCACGCCGACACCGCCGAACAGCAAGTCAAGTAGGCCGCGCAAGCGCCACAGCCAGTTGGCGTAAAACCAACCACTCCTGCCGCCGATGCCTTCGATCGGCCGGAATGCGACCTCCGGTGAGACTGCAACCTCGACGCATCGCGAATCGATCAGGCGGCTGCCCAAACGCTCACCGCCCCAACCCGGCTCACCACCGGAAGAAGAGAGCGCGTCTGACCAACGGGTGGCGGCGATCTCCTCGTCCTCGTTACGCAGGGCTTCTTCGAGCGCCTGACGACAGGATCGCGGGCGGATATCGAAAACTTCTAGGGCAGTTGGATCGCGCACGATCGTCGGATGGCAGATACTCTCGATCAGTTTGCGCCCGACGCGGGCATAAAGTGGCGTCACCAACCCTAGCCACAGGCTCGAGAGCCGCGGCGTCAGCACCGGTACCGGAATCATTGCACGACGCAGGCCGCGCAACCGGGCGTACTCACGCATCATGGTTCCGTAGGACACCTGGTCGGCGCCGCCGATTTCGAAGATTCGGCTGCCTTCGACATCGAGAGTCAATGTGGCGGTGAGATACGCCAGCAGATCGGTGATCGCGATCGGCTGCGCAAGTATATTCACCCAGCGAGGTGTGACCATCACTGGCAGCCGCTCCACTAGGGCACGGAGCATTTCGAATGAGAGGCTGCCCGAGCCGAGGACCACGGAGGCACGAAGCTCTATCACCTGGATCGCCTTTTGCTTCAAGATCTCGCCTACCTCGTGGCGGCTGCGCAGGTGGGGCGAGAGGGTCTCGTCGGTATCACCCAAGCCACCGAGGTAGATCACGCGA
>JAJCXQ010000340.1 GCA_029263355.1 Acidobacteriota bacterium
GCCGACCAACAACTGCATGCGTCGCTCGAGCTGGGTATCGTTGGCCAGTCGCACGACAATGTAGGGATCTTCCACCGGCGGCCCGAGATCACGCAGACGCTCGAGGGCAATCGCCTCAGCCTCGGCGCGTGAGATCTCCCACTCGACCGGCTGCAGTGGCAACACCCGCGGAAAGGACCACCAGATCAATACGATGCCCACCGCGGCGACGGCCGACCAGATCAACAGCTCTCGGGAATTGCGCATCTCTGGAGTTCTTCCGGGTTACAGGAACACGTGTCTCCACTCACTACGCAGGCCCTGCCGGGTTGTTTCCCGGTCGTCGAGGGACACACGCTATCTCGGGACACAGCCTGAAACGGATCGAGCGGCACCGGTCCGCTCGACCGTGCCGCTCGACTGTACTGCTCGACCGCTACCGCTGCGGTCGAATCCGTCTACAGGTTGGAGACGATCGCTTCGCCAAACTCTGACGTCTTGAGGAGGGTCGCACCGTCCATCTGGCGTTCGAGATCGTAAGTCACCCGCTTTTGGGTAATGGTGTTCGCCAACGCCTGCTCGACCTTGTTAGCTGCTTCGCCCCAACCGAGCCAACGCAACAACATAACCCCGGAGAGGATCAACGAGCCGGGATTGACCTTGTCTTGGCCGGCATATTTGGGTGCGGTGCCGTGAGTGGCTTCGAACAGGGCCAAGCCGTCAGCCTCGTTCGAGCCCGGCGCCATGCCGAGGCCACCGACCTGGGCGGCGAGAGCATCGGATAGATAATCGCCGTTCAGATTAGTGGTCGCAATCACCTCGTACTCCGCCGGTCGCAGCAGCACTTGCTGAAACATCGCGTCGGCGATGCGATCCTTGATGATCACCCGACCGTCGGGGGCTTTGCCGTCATGTTTGTCCCACAGCTCTTGCTCACTGATCGTCCGGTCGCCAAACTCGTCGCGAGCCAGCTCGTAGCCCCACTCTTTGAAGGCGCCTTCGGTGAACTTCATGATGTTGCCCTTGTGCACCAGAGTGACGCTGGAGCGCCCCTGATCGAGGGCGTATTGCACCGCCTTACGCACCAGCCGTTTGGAGCCAAAGGGGGAAATCGGCTTGATGCCGATGCCGCTGTCGGAACGAATGGTTTTCCCCATCTCGGCCAGGAAGGCAACCAGTTTGGCCGCCTCGTCGGACCCGGACTCCCATTCGACGCCGGAGTAGACGTCTTCGGTGTTCTCGCGGAACAGCACCATGTCGACCTTCTCAGGGGCCGAGACCGGCGACGGTACGCCAGCATAGTGCTTCACTGGCCGCACACAAGCGTAAAGATCAAGCACTTGACGCAGGGTGACGTTGAGGCTGCGGAAACCGCCGCCGACCGGCGTCGTCAGCGGTCCTTTGATAGCACCGCGATAATGACGGATGGCATCATACGTATCGGACGGCAGCCATTCTCCGGTGTGCTCCTGGGCCTTCTCACCCGCCAGGATCTCCATCCAAGAGATGGACTTTGAGCCGCCATAGGCACTCTCGACGCCAGCGTCGAGAACTCGTTGTGTGGCTTTCCAAATATCGGCGCCAATGCCGTCACCTTCTATGAACGGCACGACCGGCCGATCCGGCACGACAAGCTGACCGTTGACGAAGTCGATTTCCTGACCATCGGCGGCGGGTTTGTAGAACTCCCCAGAGGTGCTCACACCTAATCCTCCTCGGCCGACCGAGTCGGCGCGTAACAAGTTGTCGAGTTGGGTCGAGAGTTGCGAGAACCCTCGTAGGGTCAGGATATCACACCCCTTGTACGGCTTTCGGCCAGAGTTTCTGGTGCTTAGCCCAAGCCTCCCATGACCTCGAGACTTCGCCTCGAACTGAGCTCGCCAAAAAACTTCAAAAATTTATGACAGCTGGAATCCGGTTGCTGCGCGTGTAGGGGTAGAAGACAACCAACGGACCCCATCGGCTCACCACGAGCCCGGGACCCACAACAACACGAGGTTTTCGAATGACCAAGAAGTATTCTGTTCTGACCGCGGCTCTCACGATTCTCGTCCTCACTTCTGCCACTGCCTTTGCCGGCCCAATCGCCGACGCCAACTACACCTCCTCCGGAATCGACTTCTCCTTGAAATCTGGTGTCTCCAGCGCGGTCACCCTGACCGTTTCTGGCCCTGGCGATTTTTACGTGCAACAGGACTTCAAGGCCGGCCAAGCACCCTACCTCAACATCTTCGACAACGCTGGCAACAACCTCGTGGCCGGCCTCTACAAATGGACGCTGACCGAGAACCCAACCGTCAACGGCGACCGCGCTACGGCCGCGAAGGCCTCCGGGCAGACGCAGGACGGCGCCTTCACCATCGAGGCCGACGGTAGCCTCGCCAACCCGAATCTAATCGAGGGTGGCTTCAACAAGGACCAGGTCTTCAACGACGATGTCATTGTCGACGGCTCGCTCTGCGCCGGCATGGACTGCGCCAACGGCCTGAACTTCGGCTTCGACACCGTCATCATCAAAGAAAACAATACCCGCCTGCTCTTTGACGACACCTCCAGTGGGACCGGCAGCTTTCCTAGTAACGACTGGCGCCTGACAGCCAATGATTCCGCTAACGGTGGCGCTGAGTATTTCTCGATCGATGACGTCACCGGCGGCAAGGTACCCTTCAAGATCGAAGCCGGGGCCATCTCCAACGCGCTCTACGTTGATTCCGATGGCGACGTCGGTGTCGGTACCTCCAACCCGATCGTCGAAGTCCACGCCGTCGATGGTAACTCGCCAACCTTCCGTCTCCAGCAGGATGGCTCAAACGGTTTCACCCCTCAGATCTGGGATATCGCGGGTAACGAGACCAACTTCTTCGTCCGCGACGTCACCAACGGCTCCGCCCTCCCCTTCCGCATCGAGCCCGGCGCCGACGACAACGCCATCTACATCGATTCGACCAACAAAATCGGCATGGGCACCAACAACCCGAGCGCGGCCCTCGATGTCAGAACCACCGAAGCAGTTGGCCTGGCCCTGACTCGCAACTCCGGAACCATCCGCTTCACCCTCACCGATACCGGCAACAGCTCGACCTGGCAGATCGGCAACGAGGCCAGTGGCCAAGAATTCCGGGTTTCCAAGGACGGCACCGGCAACACCGAGTTCATCGTCGACGCCTCCGGCAACGGAACCTTTGACGGCACCCTGGAAATCGGCAACACCAACACTGGCAGCGGCGCGGGCACCTCCGCCTGCATCGACTCCGCTGGCAAGCTGTGCGCCTGCGGCTCCTGCGGCTAAACAGAACCCACATCTACTGCTCCGCCACGCGAGGGGACAACTCTGCAAGGGAGCGGGCATCAGCTCGCTCCCTGTTTGCTTTGCGGCGCGATTCACAAAAGGTTTCCGAATGGCCAGCGAGGTGAATGTCCTGAACGCGCCCCTCCCACTCCCCTTGCTCTTCGCCGCCACCATGCTTCCGCGCCCTCTCAGGCCACTAGCAGGGCCTGGGCCCTGATTCCGGTCTGTTCTATCCACTTTCCGAACCATAGATACATACAAAATAAAGGATATATTCAAACCACAATGTAACTATTGCAGGCAAAGATCTTCCGCAAATGCCCAGACAACCAGCGACTTGACAGTACCCCTGCATCGGCTTAAAGTGACTAGTCTCCTGATGGCTCTATACTCCTGCATTGATTCTCCAGCAGTCGTAGAACTCACTGCACCTTTTAGTTCAACGGCTGTATCGCAGTAAGCGTCTACTTTAGAAGACTGTAGCGGCAGCCAGTTTTCTGACGACCTTCACAGAATCTCCAAAAGCACGATAGCCATCGTCTACAGAGATCGAACAACTCGAGTCTCACATAGCCAGCTCTCATCAACCAGCGTGGAGATCCCCAATGAGCAAAAAGCGCGCACTGACGGCAATTCTCACTCTTCTGTTCCTCAGCACCGGCACCGCGTTCGCGGCTGCGCCGATCGCCGACTTCAATGTCGACTCCTCCGGCATCAGCTTCAGCATGAAAAGCGCCGCCGAGACCACGCTGGTGGTCTCGGGCCCCGGAAAGTTCCACTTCCAACAAACTTTTGACGCTGGCTCGGCGCCGTCCCTGAGCGCTTTCGACAAAGCAGGCAATTTCCTAGCCCCTGGTCTCTACACCTATTCCCTGACTGCCAACCGTGCGGCCGAAGGCAAGCGCCTCGACAACGGCAGCCTCGAGCAAGCCGTTGTCCAGACCGGCAGCTTCACGATCCTGGAGCACGGCGGCATCGCCGATCCTAATCTGATCGAGGGATTCGACAAGGCCCAGGTCATCGTGACCGATCTCGTCGTTCAGGGCTCGATCTGCGCCGGCTTCGACTGTGTCAACGGTGAGAGCTTCGGCTTCGACACCATCCGCATGAAAGAAAACAACCTGCGCATCCACGCCCAGGACACCAGCACCTCGGCCAGCTTTCCGACGGTTGACTGGCGACTTGTCTTCAACGACACCTCCAACGGCGGCGCCAACTTCTTCGCGGTCGAAGATTCCAATACCGGCCGCCGGAGTTTCATTGTCGAAGCCGGTGCGCCCGTCAGCACACTCCACGCCGAGGCTGATGGGGATGTTGGCATCAAGACCGCCAACCCGGTGGTCGACCTCCATATCGTGGAGGGCAACACCCCGACCGTGCGCCTCGAGCAGGACGGCTCCGATGGCTTTACCCCCCAGACCTGGGACATGGCCGGTAATGAGGCCAACTTCTTCATCCGTGACGTCACCAACGGTTCCAAGCTCTCCTTCCGCATCCGTCCCGGCGCGCCGGAGAGCTCAATCGACATTCAGGGGGACGGTGACATCGGAGTTGGTCTGAGCTCGCCGGAAGCCCGACTACATGTCCTCTCGTCCGGTGGCCAAGGCCTGCGAATCGAGAGAGCAGGCACCATCAGAATGTCGTTGGAGGACAACTCCAACAGCTCTATCTGGCAGCTCGGCAACGAGAGCAATGGAACCGAGTTCCGGATCTCCAAAGACAATACTGGTAATACCGAGTTCAGCGTGAAGGACTCAGGTAATGTGACGATCGCAGGGACCTGCATCGAATTCGATACAGGCGGAGCAAACCTCGCCTGCACGGCTTCGGTCGGCTCCTTTAACTGCGTGGCGGGCACCTGCCCGTAGATCATCCAAACGCAAGACGCCAAGAAGAGCCCGGTTTCGGCCGGGCTCTCTTTGTTTTGGGACCTTTTGACCTACTCGTCGGAGCTAACAACCAAGCTTCTCGGAAAAAACTTCGACTTGTTTGATTCATGACGACCAAGAGCTGCGCATTGATCTGATGAAAGCAACAGAAAACGCTCTCTCGAAGATCAAAACACACGCAAGATCACGAACACTCCAGAGGTCATCATGAAGAAGCAACACTTGATCCCAGCCGCAGTCCTCAGCACCTTTCTCCTCACCACGGCTCCCGCGATGGCGAGCTCACCTATCGCCGACGCCCACCTCTCCTCCGCCGGCATCGACTTCAGCCTCAAAGCCAGCCTGCAAGGCTCGCTCTCGCTCACCGTCTCAGGCCCCGGTGGCTACTACACCCAGCAGGATTTCGAAGGCGGCCAAGCTCCTTACCTCAGCACTTTCGACAGCCTCGGACAGACTCTCCAGGCCGGCTCCTACACCTGGACCCTCACCCACAACCCCGTCGCCCAGGATGACCGCGCCGCCGCCGTCGCCACCAAGGCGCTGCGCCAATCCGGACACTTCACGATCGTCGCCGACGGCAGCATCGCAACCCCCAACCTGATCGAGAACCTCGATAAAGCTCAAACCTTCGCCACCGACCTCATCGTCCAGGGCTCGGGCTGCATCGGCTTCGACTGCAGCTCCTCAGAGAGCTTTGGCTCCGACACCCTACGCCTCAAAGAGAACAACCTCCGCATCCACTTCGACGACACCTCCTCCTCCGCTAGCTTCCCCGGCAACGACTGGCGCATCATCGCCAACGATTCCGACAACGGTGGCGCCAACTACTTCGCCGTCGAGGACGCCACCGCCGGCCGCCAGGTCTTCAAGGTCGAGGCCGGAG
This sequence comes from Acidobacteriota bacterium, assembly GCA_029263355.1. Classification (GTDB taxonomy): domain Bacteria; phylum Acidobacteriota; class Thermoanaerobaculia; order Multivoradales; family J023; genus JAAELT01. Next base: position 6,041 of record JAJCXQ010000340.1, read on the forward strand.
CGATCGTCAACGCGCTCTATGTTGATGCCGAAGGCGACGTCGGGGTCGGTACCGCCAGCCCGGTCGTCGAAGTCCACGCTGTGGACGGCAACACCCCCACCTTCCGCCTCGAGCAAGACGGCTCCTCGGGCTTCACTCCGCAGACCTGGGACCTCGCCGGTAACGAGACCAACTTTTTCATCCGCGACGTCACCAACGCGTCCAAGCTCCCCTTCCGCATCGAGCCCGGCACCGGCGACAACGCCATCTACATCGATTCCACCGGCAAGATCGGATTTGGCACCAACTCTCCGGCCGCCGGACTCGACGTCCGAGGCACCAACGCGGTCGCCCTGGCACTGACCCGCGACTCCGGAACCATCCGCTTCACCCTCACCGACACCGCCAACTCCTCCACATGGCAGCTCGGCAACGAGGCCAGTGGCTCAGAGTTCCGCATCTCCAAGGACGGCACCGGCAACACCGAGCTCACCGTTGACGCCACTGGCAACATGACCCTCAATGGCTCCTTGCAGCTCGGCGACACCAACACCGGTGGTGGCGCCGGCACCGCAGCATGCATCGACTCCGCCGGCAAGCTCTGCGCCTGTGGCTCCTGCGGCTAAGACGAACCACAGCGGCTCCATCACTGGAGCAACTCCAAGGGAGTGGGCATCGGCCCGCTCCCTTTTTACTTTTGACGTATGCGCCGGGTTTCCGCAGTTGATAATGGTATGCTCCGCCCTCCCCCGACGTGCTCGATGATATGAAGATCACCAGAGAGATCGCAGGCCAGGTGCGGCGTCGGCGGCTCGACCTTCTCATCGCCTTCTTGCTGTTTGGCATGGCGATGGCCGCAGGGTCGTTCTACTACCGATTGTATCTCGAGCTCGAGGACCGGCAGCGGACGCCGATGCGGCCGCCAGCAGTCCAGATCGATGTCCCGGTTCTGCTGGTTTGCGGGCAAGGTTTCATGCGGCCCGCGAAGAAGCTCGAGCCACTCACCCAGTTCGTTCGGATGCGAGCCCCACAATTTGCTTGCACCGACCTACCGCCAGACCTGCAGGTCCGAGAGCCGGCGGGCATGGCGTACAAGCACCTCTACCTGCTGTCCAGCATCGCATTGACCTGGATCGTCGCCGGAACTGTTTCCTGGGCCGCGCTCGCCCCCCTTTTTGGATTCTTTTTCGGCACCGTTATCGTTCTATCCTACGCCCTGTTCCGCTTGGGCATGGGGCGCCTGTTGGCGACTCTGGGCAGCTTGGCCTTGATCGTCTCGCCTCTCCACCTGGCCCATCTGTTCAACCTTCGGGACTATTCCAAGGCGCCCTTCATCTTGGCCACACTCCTGATCATGGGCTGGATGGCTACCCGAGCCCTGAATGGAGCAGCCGTGCTCGGCCTGTCGGTTGTCGCCGGTACCCTGCTGGGATTTGGATTCGGCTTTCGCGCCGACATGCCGATCGTCATTCCCGCCTTCGTGGCGACCCTGTTGATCTTCCTGCCGGGCCAGATCTTGGGCCGAGTGAAACTCAAGGCAGCAGGTATCATCCTATTCCTAGGGTGTTTCTTGCTCGCAGGCTGGCCGATGATCGAGCGACGAAGTTCGAGCCATCGGCTTTTCCATGCCGCGCTGGTCGGCCTCACTGACGATCGCCTGGCAGGAATCGGCGTCGCAAACCCGTTGTACAGCCTGGGCGGTGACGGTGCGCAGAAAGACCGCTTTATCTCCATCACCGTCAACGCGAACGCCCTCAGGACCCACGGCGAGGAACGTCCTCCCTACAAACGGATCTCCGCCGAGTACTACCAAGAAATTGGTCGTCACTTCCCGGCCGACGTGTTACTCCTGGCTTATGCCAGTACCTTGAAGATCCTAGAGCTCCCGTTCATGAACCCGGTCGACTACGCGTCGTTGCCGAACACGGGGGTCTTGTTACCGAATCAGCCCTTTCCAGCAGGAATCGAAAGCGAAACGATCAAATCCTTGTATCGCTTCTGGGTTGGTGTGCTGACATCGTTTCAAGGTATGGGCCTCACGTTGGCACTGGCGACGTTGCTACTGATCGCGACCCAGAATCTTCGCCTCGCGGCCTTCCTGCTATGCTGCATCCTCTACTTCGGCGGTTATCCCGCTATTCAGTTCGAGACCCGGCACTTCTTCCATCTCGAGCTCATCAGTCTCTGGACTCTCGGCTTTGTCATCCAGCGCTTCGCTCAGCTGATCGCAGCCCACTGCTGGCCCGTTAAACCTCTACAACTCTCTCGCCTCGCGAAGCTTTTGCGCCCCCTCCCGCGGCTCGTGCTGGCTCCGCTGGTCGCCCTCGCTGTTGCGCTCTTGGGGCCCTTGCTGATGCTGCGCGGCGTCCAGACGTGGCATCTGGGCGACGTGCTGGAAACCTATGCCGACGCCAAACTGAATCGCCTGGAATTGAAGGAGGTTTCCGAGAGCAGCGAGACAGTAAGGTTCGAATCGCCTGAGCTTCTAGCTTCGCTGGCGGCGCAAGGACCGCTTCATGCGGAATACCTAGTGGCCGAATTCAGTTCGAAGGCCTGTGATTTCTCCACGGTCGAGTTTGTAGCGTACTACAGCGCCCCTGCCGAATTCATCGCGGCTCGTGGCTCGTTCAGGTTCGATCTGCCGGTTTGGGACCTATCCCACGAGCTGACGATCGAAGTTCCCGCGGACTCGGGGCAAGTGTCCAAGGTGATCTTCCCCATTTATCAGGCATCTTCGAATGGGGTCCTGTTCGGTGGCCTGGAGCTACCCAAGGCGCAAGCTGGCTGCCTCGAAAGCCTGTCTCGGGTTGACGACATCGGGTCGTTGCCCTTGCCGGTGGGCTTCATCATCAAGCTGCTGCCGGATTGGCCAAACCAACCGCTCTACAAGTTTCTCTCCAAACGGGATACCGCTGCCCGCGAACAGGAGCGGGTCTACACCGCCTCTTCGAACCTGGCGATTTCCAATCGTGAGCTCGGGAGCGCGCTGGCTGAGTTGCCCGGGTCGAAGCTCTCGGTGCACACCGAAAGCGTTCAGTTCGAAGGCGATACCTGGCGTATCCGGGGGAAAGCCGAAGGGCGATTCTCACCCCTGGCCCAAATCGACGAGGTCGAACTAGCTCGCGACAGCCGGCTGGTCATCAAAGGCGAGGTGCGCAAGGGCGGTCTCGTACTCGGCCTGACGCACCAAGACGCCTGGGACGGCAGCGAGATCGTGGTGGGGAAGGATTCCTGGACTACCCTCGGGTTCTATGAGAAACACCGTCGGATCCTGGATCTGGTTCGGGATGACGATTGGAATAGGATCGAAACCGTCGTCTTCGCGCAGGCGGGACCGACACCCACGACCACCCTTTACGACCAATGGTCAGTGATCCAAGTCGCTGACCGAGGCCGGTTCGTCGCGGTGTTCGACGTCCCAACAGCGGGCCGATACTCCCTGGTGCTGGCCAATGCCGTGAGCCTGCCGAGAGCTCGAAACGATGTTGTCATCGACGAAATCGGGTGGATGAAGTCAACCAGGGATTAATGCCCCGGCTATTCCCCGATGTAGCCCAACGCCTCGAGGCGCTCCCGGGCATCTGTGTCGTCAGCCCCTTCGCCGAACGGTTCGTTCACGAAGCCTCCGGAACGTCTCAGGAATGAGATCAACCGATTCGCTTCGGTCGGTTCGCTGGCAAACAAGTTCTGTAACTCGCGTGGATCTTCCTCGAGATTGTAGAGCTCGTTTGCTTCAGGATGGCGAGGCCGAAAAATCAACTTCCACTGGTCATCCATCGCACTGTACAGAAGATCGTCTTTCGGACGGCGATGCACCGTACGATCCGCCTTGTCGAAGAGGTTGATCTGCTCCGAATAGGCAATGCGCGGATCGCCGAGCTCACCGGTCATCGAAGGCACCAGGGTGTGCCCTTCCATTTGGGGTCCATCGAGCTCGAGCCAGTCGAGCACCGTGGGTACGATATCGATCGTGCGGGTCAACGCCGAGACGGTTCGCCCGACGGGCCCGCCCGGAAGTCGGATGATGAGCGGTACCCGGATCTGTTCCTGGTAGAGGATCCGATGACCACGCCAGCCGTGGTCGCCAAGCCCCTCGCCATGATCTGAGACCACAACAAAAATGGTGTTGTCGTAGCGGCCGGACTCTTGGAGTCCGGCGACAAGGCGGCCGAACTGTTGGTCAACGTAGTGGAGCTCCGCATCGTAGAGTGCATGGATCTGGTCTGTTCCACGATTGAAACGCGTACTCTCCGACTGCTCTGCGTCTTCTCCGGGAAGTTCGAGAACCCCAAACTTGCGCTGGATCTCCTCCGGAGGTCTCAACTTCCAGTCGTGCGGATCCCAGTAGT
>JAJCXQ010000341.1 GCA_029263355.1 Acidobacteriota bacterium
GGCCTACCCAGAACCTCTCAGAGGTCCCAAAATAGCGGGCCAAACGTAAAGCCGTATCGGCTGTGAGCGCCCGCTTACCAAGAACAATTTCGTTGACTCGCCGCGGAGGAACTCCCAACTCGCGAGCAATTTGATTCTGGCTCAGCTCCAAGGGTTTGAGAAACTCCTCGAGGAGCACCTCACCAGGGTGGATATTGGGTAGCGTTTCAGCCATCGTTCGCCTCCGATTGACCTGACTTAGTGATAGTCGCTCATCTCGACGCCCTGGGCGTCGTTGTTTTGCCAGACAAAGCAGATGCGCCATTGTTGGTTGACGCGGATGCTGTACTGGCCCTTTCGATCTCCTCGCAGAGACTCTAGTCGGTTTCCAGGTGGTATCCGCAAGTCGCTGATATTCGTGGCGTTGTTCAACATGCGGAGCTTTCGCCGGGCTGTATGCTGAACGTCTTGTGGCAGCCGCCTTGAAACCTGGCCGCGCCAGATTTTTTCCGTTTCTCGATCAGCAAACGAACGAATCACAGGCTGACTATAACGCAGTGCGTTATATGACGTCAAGCGTTATGGTCTGGCATGCAGGCGACTCAAAGTCCAGTCTCCAGTCCATCCGCCACTACCGAGTCTGCCACCGCGTCGGTCGCGGCCAGGAGCCTGTGGCGGCCTTCTCCTGCGGGTAGAGCCTCGTCGAGGGCGCGGCGGTAGGCCTTGACCATTATTGCCCGCCCATTGTGGTCGAGTGTCGAGATTTCAGCGTATGGTCCCAACTTGGGTGTTGCCCGTAGCAGTCGCAGCAGTCCGGCATGGGCCAAAAGCGAGATCCAACCTGGCGGCAGGTCGAGGGTGGTAACGAAGGTCATCAGTTCGACGCAGTGGCTGATCCAGGCGTGGGTGCGGCGTTCCGGTGCCCAGTGCAGCCAACGGTCGGAAACTGTGCCGGCATGCATCCGTTTGCGCCATTCGGCTCCCTCGGCTCGCACCAATTCGCCTTGCCAAGCCAGCTTGAGCACCCACACTGCTTCGGCGGCAAAATCGTCGGCTGAGTTGGGCTGCAGGCCGCCGCTGGCGTGGGCTGCCTCGGTGCGGATCAAGCCGCGGAAGGCCAGGCCGTCGTGATGCTCGACAAGGTAGGTGACGAGGCGCCAGCGAGGCGCTGGCGCGCTAGATCGAAGGAGGGTTGCAGAGGCTTCTGCGTGCAGTTGCCAAACCATCCGCCACCAACCGAGGCAGTCACCACATCAGTCGCGGCCAGGAGAAACGGAGCACTACGCAGTCGCTATATGGTATCTTGATTGAGGAATGTCGTGCCCTTCTGCTGACGGTGTCAGTGCGTGGATTTCTGGATCCAAGTCAGGAGAACGGCAAAGGAAACACTATGACAAGACTTCTCCAACAAGCTTTCACGACCGTGGCGACGAACTTGAGCCCTGCCAGTCAAGACCGGCTCGCGCATCTCATGATGGAGAATGTGGGTCGGCTCGAAGAAGCACTTGAAGGAGCCTGGGACGAGCAGGTCTTCGAAGCCAGCGCCATCCAGGCGATGGAATCGGACAAAGTTCGAGATCTGCTGAAAAGAGTGGCACAGAAGCACGGTTCGGAGAGAGGCTTGGCTACAGAGTCGGAATGAAGCAGGCCGTCCTCACAGCCAGCTTCAGAAAGAGACTCAAGGCCTTCCGGCGCCCCTTCCGCGAAGACGATGTCCTCAAAGATATCAAGAGGTTCGTCGGCTCCGCTTTTGGCAGAGGAGAGTGTGAGCTCAAGAAGGAGGTCTTCGGCGGGATTGAGATCTCTGTCGTCAAGCTTCGGATCCGAGCGCGCAGTGTCGTCGGACGCTCTCTGCTCGCAGTCGTGGGTGACGACTGCTTACCGATCTTCATCGATCTGAAGACCGGGCGCTATGGAAAGAACCTGAGCTTCAACGCGAGCAGAGACGTCGTTTCGATGCTTGAGAGAGCCTTTTGAAGAGGTTCTTGTCGACTATCTTGAACACACGGAAGAAGCTCCCCGGCTGACCAGGCATCCTCTCGAATAGAGTCCCTACAGGCCGTTCCTGTCTAGCGCCTGCGATGGCCCTGTCAACGGCTGACGATTTGGAACCCTGCTGGATACCTCATTCATAGTGAGCATACTCGCATGAGTTACGCCGTCAAAGAGATCTACTACACCCTCCAAGGTGAAGGCGTGAACGCCGGTCGGCCGGCGGTCTTTTTGCGTTTTGCCGGCTGCAATCTGTGGAGTGGTCGCGAGGCGGATCGAGCTGCCGGTCCGGGTAGTTGTTCGGCGTGGTGTGACACCAATTTTATCGGCACCGATGGTCCCGGTGGCGGTCGGTTTGCCGCCGCCGCTGACTTGGCGGACGCCGTTGTGGAAGTTTGGCCCGGCCCTGCCCTCGATCGAGGTTTCGTCGTGTGTACCGGCGGCGAACCTCTCTTGCAACTCGACGACTCGTTGGTGGCCGCGCTCCACGACCGCGGCTTTGCGGTGGCGATCGAAACCAACGGCACTCGCCAGCCGCCGCTCGGTGTCGACTGGATTTGTGTCAGCCCGAAAGCAGGAACCGCGTTATCCTTGCAGCACGGCCATGAATTGAAGCTCGTTTTTCCGCAGCCCGGGGTTGAGCCCGGCAGCTTCGAAAGCCTAAGCTTCGAGAACTTCCTGCTACAACCCTTGGATGGCCCCAAGCGTGACGAGAACACCCGATTGGCGCTCCGTTACTGTTTGGAGCACCCGCAGTGGAGACTCAGTCTCCAGACCCACAAATATCTGGATATCGCATGACTGCCGAGCCCATGACCCGAGACGTGATGACCGTGTTCAAGGAGTTCTCCTTTGAGGCGGCTCATCTTCTACCCAACGTTCCGCCCGGCCACAAATGTCGCCGGCTCCATGGTCACTCGTTCCGCTCTGAGGTCCATGTCCGCGGCCCGGTTGAAGCCGGCAGCGGTTGGGTGATCGATTTTGCCGACATTGCCCAGGCCTTCGCGCCCTTGCATGAGCAGCTTGATCACCATTATCTCAACGAAATCGAAGGGCTCGAGAATCCGACCAGCGAGAACCTCGCGCGCTGGATGTGGCAGCGTCTCGAGCCGCGCCTGGCGGGTCTCTGTCGAATCGTCGTCCGCGAGACCTGTACCTCGGGTTGTGTTTATGAAGGGGAAGGTTGAGCGATCCGATTCCGGGTGGGTCGCCGTTTCGCTATCACCAGGAGGATAACCCATGTTCGACGCTTACCGCTCGCACCGCTCGCACCGCTCGCACCGCTCGGTTGCGCTGCTCCCTGTCACCGTCTCGATCCTGATGCTATCTTGGGCGTGTGGAACACCGGATCAAACGTCCGAGCAGACGTCGTCAGAGCAGGCGTCGGATCCGGCGCCGAGCGAGACGTCCGATCCTCCACCGCGCTCGGACACCATCACCGCCTTGACCCAATTCCTCTCTTGTAATGGTAATCCCTACGCGTTGTGCTACTACTCCGGTCCAGAGGATGCGCCGCCCGACACCGCCTACCCGGTGCCTGCGCTGCCCTGCGAGTTGGACGACAGCGGGCTGGTCGCCAACTGTACGTGTTATGCGCTGCAGGACGGAACGTCGACCAACTATGTGGCCTTGCCGTCGATCCTGAATCCTGACATTCGGCAAGCCACCGAAACCGCGTGTCACGAAGATGGCTCGGGTTGTTTGAACATGTACAACGAGACCCGAGCCTGCGCCGACAACCCGGGGGCCGAGGAATGTTCGCCTGCCCCGGTCTGTGACACCTTGGGAAACGTGGCTTCGGGGACCGGCCAGACCATGTACCCCGAGAGCACGCTGATCTCGACCTTCTCGACGGTCAACTCGGAGCGCTACCCGATCAACTCCACCAACTGCAGTGATGAACCCTATCTGCGGTACGCTGGCTGCATGACAGCCGGTTGCGGCGAGCCCTATACCGACCCCAACGGCGAGAGCTTGGTGGACTGCTCTTGCCCCACCTACGTGGGCCCCTTCCAATTCGGGCAGATGAACTCGGCTCTCGAATGTGATCTAGGGAATACGAATGTGTGGTCGGCAGCAAACGTGACCTTCTCTTTGCCAGGAGTTGCAGGATCAGGAGCTTCCGAGTGATCGTTGGGGGGCTACGGGCGAAGACCCGCTAGCTGGCTGCTAGCTCGATGCCCCCTTAGTTCTTTCTAGGTTTGGCCGCCAGAGATCTAGCGTCTTCGCTCCTCCCGAGCGATTGTTTCTGCCACCGCAGAGACAATTGCTAATAACTTTAGTTTGAGGCGCACGTAGGCTACTTTGTATACTTCGTTTAGCCGAGAACTACCCTACGAGGCGACGACATCATTGGCGAAGATCGGCGAGTTTGAGTTGCTAGTTATCCTGGCGATCGTGCGTGCGGGTGATGAACCCTACGCCAATCGGGTGCGAAGGGATCTCCAAGACAACGCGGATCGACGGGTGACTCGCGGCGCGCTCTACCGGACGTTGAGCCGACTTCGTGACAAGGGTTACGTCGACTGGCAGATGCAACCGAGTGAGGTTCCAGAGCGGGGCGGTCATCCAATGCGACGGCTGAAGGTGACCAAAGCGGGGTTGGCCGCGGCCCGTGCGTCGCGGGCTGTTTTGCTCGACTTTTTCGAGGGCCTCGGTCCGCTGGCGGACCGCGGATGACGGTTACCCCACCACAACGTGCCGAGCAGCTATTGCAGCGTACTCTCGGTCCAGGAGGCGAGACCTGTGCCATTCTTGGCGATTTAGCCGAAGATTTCGCGGAGGTTGTCGAACGTAGCGGACCACGTGCGGCTCAGCGCTTCTATTGGTGGGAAGCGGTGTTGTTGAGCCTAAGCTTAAAAGGACAGCGAGCTCTCGATGGCTTGGTTTCGAGTCGAGATGGAGAAACTTTGGAGACCATGATGAAGAGTGCTTTTAACCTGCCTGCGATCGTTCAAGACACCCGCTACGCGCTGCGGGGTCTGAGAATGGAATTTCGACTCTATCTGTTCTCGATGCTGATTATCGGGCTTGGGATCGGCGCCACGACAGCGGTTTACAGTGTGATGAGCCCGTTGATGTTGCGTCCACTGCCGTTCGATGAGCCCGGCCGGCTGGCCTGGGTCGCCAACGACGGTGAAGGTGGGTTGTCAGCGGTGACGTCTCGCACCTCAAATCTGATGGACTTCCGGGCCCTCAACCAATCCTTCGAAGGGCTCACTGGCTACATGGCGTTCTTTGAGCAGGGCAGCTACACCTTGGTAGGTCATGGCGAGCCCGAGAAGTTGGTTGGCGTCGGCGTGGCGCAGAACTTTCTCGACGTCTTGCGGGTGACTCCCCTGGTGGGGCGTAACTTTGTTGACGAAGAAGGTGTCTGGGGTGGACGCCCCGCTGTCATCCTGAGCCACGGATTTTGGCAGCGGCGTTTTGCCAGTCGGCGAAACATTGTGGGAACGGCGATCACCCTCGATAGCACCTCCTATGAGGTGGTGGGTGTGTTGCCGCCTTCGTTCGATTTTGCCGAAATTTTCCAACCTAGCTCGCGGGTCGATTTCCTAAGGCCGTTCCCGATTAGTGAAGAGACCGATAGACGGGGCAATACGTTGTCGATGATCGGTCGGCTCAAGCCCGAGGCAACGGTCGCTAGTGCACAAGCTGACCTCGATCGCATTATCGCCGGCTTACAACAAGATGATCCCGACCGCTGGGGGTTAGGCGCCAATGTGGTTGGGCTGCAGCGGCAGGTGTCCGGACCGTATCGTTCCGCGATGTGGCTGCTCGCCGCAGCTGCGGGGGCTGTGATGTTGATTGTTTGTGTCAATCTGTCGAATCTGCTGCTTTCCAAGGGTCCGAAACGCGCCAAGGAGATGGCGGTCCGCAGTGCCCTGGGCGCCCCGCGACATCGCCTGCTACGCCAGCTGTTGATCGAAAGCTTGTTGCTTTCTCTAGGAGGTGGTGTGATCGGGTTGGGTCTTGCGATCCTCATCACCCGTGCGGTGGCCGCGGCTGACGCGATCAGTATTCCATTGTTGAGGACGGTGTCGGTGGATGGCAGTGCGTTGGTCTTTTCCGTCGCAGCTGCCTTGGTCACTGGGTTGGTGATTGGCATCGTGCCAGCCCTGCAGGCGTCGACGGGCAACGTAGCGGCGGCTTTCGGCGGTTCGACTCGCGGCGCGAGCGCGAGTCGGGCCAGTAACCGATTACGTGAAGCCTTGGTGGTGGCAGAGATCGCATTAGCCTGTGTTTTACTGGTGCTGGGCGGGCTCCTACTCAAGAGTTTTCAGCAACTGCTGGACGTTGAACTTGGATTCCAGCCACGGGAGCTGGTCACGTGGAAAATCAACTCAGCCCGTGACTTCGAGACGCTGACCGAGCTCACCGCTCACAGTGACCAGCTGATTCAAAACGTCCTGGCTCTGCCGGGGGTGGAAGCGGCAGGTTTGACCGACGATATTCCCTTCGGCACCAATCGCAGCTGGACCATCCGGCAGCCTGGTATGGAAGGTGAAGAGCGTGAGATGGTGGGGGTGTTTCCACACATCATCGACAGTCGTTACCTCCAGACGATGCACATCCCCTTGGTTGCAGGTCGTCACTTCACTGTCGAAGACGACGAGTCTCGCGACAGGGTGGTGATCTTCAACGAAAGTGCGGCGGGCGTTTTGTATCCCGGGGAAGATCCCCTTGGGCGACAGGTTGAAATGTTCAGCGGTCTCGCAACGATTGTTGGCGTTGTGGCGGACGTGCGCCATTTGTCTCTGGAGTCCGAGGCTGGGGCGGAGATGTATCTGCCCTACAGTCAAGCCTGGAACTTCTCCAGCCTGGAGCTGGTGGTACGTTCGAGCCTACCGGTCGACGTGTTGGCGCCAAGCGTCGGCGCCGCAATCCAGCGTGCTGATCCGACGATTCCGATAACTCATTACCAGTCGCTCACCCAGGTGGTGGATCAATCGACGTCGCCCCGTCGCTTTACCCTCTTCCTGCTGAGCGCCTTCGCCGCTACGGCGTTGCTGCTCGCTGCTCTTGGTATCTACGGCGTGTTGTCCTATTCGGTCACCGAGAGGACACGAGAGATCGGTATTCGGATGGCTCTGGGAGAGTCAGCAGGCAGCGTTCTGTGGCGGGTGATCAGCAAGACTCTGGTTCTTGCCAGCCTCGGTGTGGTTCTGGGGGCGGTAGCGTCGTTTGCCGTCAGCCGTTCGGTGGGGTCGTTGCTCTACGGAGTTGAACCGACAGATCCAGCAACGTTCACGCTGATGGCGGTCGTGTTGTTGTTGGTGGCTTGTCTGGCCGGTTATTTTCCGGCGTTGCGAGCTTCCCGCACCGAGACGGTGATCGCCCTGCAAGCGATGTGACAGGGGCGACGATGTGACTGGGTCTGCGATGTGACAGGTCTGCGATGTGACGGGTCTGCGATGTGACAGGGTCGACCGCGAACCTCTGCCGCGGTCGGCCGCAGGGACTCAGCGAAGCTTTTTGGTCGGAGCGCCGGCGTCTCGCCGGCATCTGGAGTAATACCGAGACGTGACTACTCGCTGCGAATCGCCGCCACCGGATTCTGATGCGCGGCCCGGCGCGCCGGCAACCAGGTGGCGAGGGTGGAGAGGGCCAACACCACACCGGCGATCGCAACGTAGGTTGTTGGATCCTGGGCCTGGACTTCGAACAGTAGGCTGCTGAGAAACTCAGTCAAACCAAGCGCTGCCAGTAGACCGATTGCGATGCCGATGGCCGACAGGCCGGCGCCCTGTTGCAGGATCTCTCGAGCTAGCCGTGGTGGGGTCGCTCCGAGGGTGATGCGGATGCCAAACTCGCGCCGTCGGGTCGACGCGGTGGTGCTGATGACGCCGTACAAACCGATCAATGCGAGCACCACCGAAATCCCGGCAAAGCCGGCAAGCAGGTCGCGTACCAGTCGGGCGCTGAAGGTCTCTCGTCTCACGGCTTCGTCGAGGGGCTCGATCTCATAGGGTGGCACGTCGGGAGCGACGCGGGCGAGGGCCTGGCGCAGTTCCGGGATGAGGCTCTCCGGATCTCGACGGGTGGCGATGGCAAGAGCGGCGGATCGTGGCGACCATGCAGACCAGGGCAGGTAGACCGCGGGGCGCATCGGCCTGATCAGATCGAAGTGTCGATAGTCTGCAACAACGCCGACGATGGTGATCCATGGAACCATGCCCAGGCGTTGGTTCTTCTCAGCCTCCAGATGAAACTCGAACTCTTCCCGCTGCTCTCGTTCGACCCGGCGGCGGTCGCGAAATGCCCTGATCCGAAACAGAAAGGAATTCCACCAGCTCATTGCGACCCCCTTCAAGTGGCCAGAACCGACTCGATGGCATGGACATATCGCGCCCACGAGTCCTTCTCATGATCGAAGGCCTTCTCGCCGTCGGCGGTGAGAGAGTAAAAGCGGGCGCGTCGGTTCTGTTCCGTGCGTTGCCAGTCGCCACCGATCAAACCGCGCCGCTCGAGACGCTGTAGGGCGGGGTAGAGCGAGCCTTGATTGACCTCCAAGAGACCGTTGGACGTTTGCTGAATGCGCTGAGTGATCGCCCAGCCGTGCATCGGCCCGAGAGAGAGGACTCTCAAGATCAGTAGGTCGAGGGTACCGCGCAGTACCTCTTGAGTTTGAGTGGCCGCCGACGCGTGCTTGTCGGCGGCGGTTGGGTTGGCTGTGCCGGTTGGATTGGCTGTGCCGATTGGGTCGACCATCACATCAAGTCCTTTATGTCGTCTTTCGACATAAGGGTAATGTAACTATTGTCGAAAGTCAACAGAACTATTTTATGGGCCGACCCGGGCGGCTACTGCCAAGCGCTGGCGTCGCCGCTCTCAAAACCGTCGGCGAAGATGTTTGCTGGTGGCGGTTCGTTCATCTGAAGCTTGATCACCGCGGCGTTGATGTTTTGACCGGCCATGTTAGGCACTGAGATGAAGGCAGCGCCGTCGAAGAGATTGGGTGAGAACGCCTCGGTGATGTCGATCGGATCACCGAGCGACCCATCTGCATTGAAGAACTGGACTGCGGCCGAGGTGACGTCGACCGGGCAGTCGCCTTCGATGATGTCGTCGATGCCGATCTCGATGCAAGCAGCGTTGAGAGGTGTTCCAGTCTCGGGATCTTCAAAGCCATCAGGGAAGAGGTCGTTAGCGGAGTCCGAAGCGAAGATGTTGATCGTCGTTTCAAGAAACTGGTTCAGTCCTCTGGCGGCACGGCCCGAGTCGCCTTCCAGGTTGTCGGGATCGGTCTCGAACTCGACAACAAAGGGTTCGGTGCCGTCGGTGTAGGGGTCTAGAGATTCGGGCATTCCGTCGAAACTCGCAGTGTTGCTATTTGTACCCGACGCGTGGTCGTCGAAACACGGCGGACCGCTGTTCTTCGCTAGCTTGGTTTGGACCGAGAAGGTGTCGCTCTGGAACCCTCGTTTGCCCTCGATCGCGTTGTCCGCTAATGGAATGCCTGAGCCACTGACCTTGTCGCTTCCCGGAGTTTCGATGTCGAGAGCGTCTCGTTTGGTCCGCTGCGACATTCCGACTGCGTCGAGGGCTGACAGGATCTGTTGGATCAAGGCGCCGATGCCGGCGGCGTGGGGAGCCGCGGCCGAGGTGCCGAAGAAAGGGTTGAAGCCGGGAGTCGCGGTGGTGACACCGTCGGCGGCGGCGACGTCGGGGACGTCACGGGTTTCGCTCTGCTGTCCGCCATCCACGGCAGCGGCGCCGCCGACCGGAGTGCCGTCGGCCTCGAAGAAGATCCGTCGCGGGCCATCGGAACTGAAGGGCTCCACCGGATTGGCGGCGCCGCCAGTGAAGACACCACCACCAGCGGTCGCGACGTTGACCGCAGCAACCGCGATCGCACCCTCGGCGGCGGGATGGCCGAAGATCTGGCCGTCGGTCGCCGTCGCCAGCTGGCCGCGATGGGTATTGACGTGGATGAAGCGGTCATCGCCGCCGAATTTGACCACTACGATGCGGTTGCCGAGGTCATCTCTGGCGATCGAGTCGAGGACCTCGAATGGACTCTGGGTGCCGTTCTGGGTGCTGGTCGACGAGGCGATGACGTTGCTGAGGGCGGCGTCGAGCAAGTACAAGTCGTAGTCATTGGCGGAGCCCCCGGACGGATCCGACCATTGCAGCGAGATGAAGAAGGGAGTGTCTTGGGTCAGCTCGTTGGAGTCTTGACCGCCGCCGAAATCATGCGCCGAAAGGCCGAGACCGGCGAGAGGGCCCGGCAACGCGGTGCCGACGTAGTCACCCTCCCACACCCCGGCGGTGCCGGCGGCGAGATTTCCGGAGTTGCCGGCAGCGGAGTAGTAGGCAACACCTTGGGCCGCAACGGCGTCAACCGCCTGGGCGATGACGCCGTCTTGGAAGACCGATTCTGAGAAGTAGAGCACATCATCAACGATCACCCGGCAGCCAGCGGCGGCCAAGTCGAGGATGTTCTGCGCCATCTGGGCCTGGCCGCCCCGGCCGGTAGCGAAGAAGAGCTCGGCGCCCGGCGCCATGTCGTGCACGATCTCGAGCAGCGCGGTTCCCTCGCTGCTGCCGGGATTGCCGGACTGACCGGGGAGCACGGTGACGATAGGGGGTAAATCACCGGACGCCTGGAGATCGGCGAGGGCGTCGACACTATCCGACATCGCACCGGCCTTGACGCCGGTGCCGTCGACGCTGAAGGTGGCGCGGGCGGTGTCGGCAGCGTGGGCGATGTCTCCCTCGGTGGTATTCATCTGCGTCATGAAGACGTCGGCTGGCCTCAGCGACCTGACCTGGGGGAGGCTAGCGAGGGCCTCGACCCGGTCGATCGGCAAGGTAGCCCGCACCGCGTTCCAGCGCGGGAAGGCGCTGTGGAGGGTCCCGTCGAGGGCTTCGATCCGGTCCAGGAGGTCGTCGTCGACTACGGTGTGAAGATCGAGCAGCACGCCGCCATTGGCGTCGGCATGGGTTTCGACCGCTAGCTTCGGTAGGCGCTCGAGCAGCTCGTCGCCACGCCGCGCCGCCAGCTCGAGGAGCAGCCGAGAATCGATCTTGTGTTGGGTTGCGGTTCGTGAATGTTTCTCGCGGTCCAGAGTCGCGATTTGCTCCAAGGCTTCGGGAGTGATTTCGCGCGCGGTGAGGTCGGTCGTCGGCGACCCTAGGCAGACCATCAGCGCCAGGACAAGGCATCTGTGGCGTTGCCAGCGGAGGCTGATGGATCGTTCTGTAGGTGCTGCGGTTCTTGTCACGTTCTTCCTCCTGATGTTCGTGGGTCTCCCGCTCAGGGAGAGATCGTCAAACACCAGACGCGGAATCGTCACACGAACCGGTTCAAATTTTTCGTCAAGAGTCGAAAGTCTTGCCCAGCCCCACTTTCATGAGGGATCGAGTTCCGCGCTACGATATGTCGTCCCTCCGGGGTTGAGCAGGGGAATCCTCGCGAAGATCAGCGGGTCTGCAGCTGTCGATGTAGCCAGCCTTTGGTGAGGCGCCATTGACGGATGACCGTCGACCGTGACGAGCCCAGGGCCTTGGCGGTTTCTTCGAGCGAGAGTCCAGCGAAGAAACGTAACTCGACAAGGCGGGCTTTGTCGGGGTCGAGATGGGCGAGGTCTTCGAGACATTGGTCCAGCACCAGCACCTCGTTGGCTCGTTCGCCGAAGGTGACTTGCCCAATACTCTCGAGCGCGATCGGCGGTAGGCCGCCCCCCCGTTTCTCGGCTCCTCGTGCACGCGCCTGATCAACCAAGATCCGGCGCATGACCCGGGCCGCGACGGCGAAGAATTGACCGCGGTCTTGCCACGAAACCTGGCGTTGATCGACCAGTCGGAGAAACGCCTCGTGGACCAGTACCGTGGTGTCGATGGTGCCGCTCGGTTCAACGGCTACCCGTCTGCTGGCAACCCCTCGCAAGTCGTCGTAGAGACGGGCGAAGAGCGCTTCACCCGCGTCTTGATCGCCGGATGACCAAGCCCTGAGCAGCATGGTGGTCTCGTCGCTGTTGCGGGGATCTTGGTCAGCATCGGCGGTTGCCGACGGCGGATCGTGCCGGTTTGTAGCCAACCTCATTGTCGACTCCTGAGAGCATGGATTGCGAACCGCGGCGTCAGGTTTACTCAGGTCCTCAGAAGGAGGCTCTACCACGCTGCGTGTCTGCTACTGTACCAGCCGGTTCTGGCGGCTGCAGGGGGGCACTTGGAGACCGCAAGCATGGAGATGACACCACAGCGGTGGCGAGAGATCGAAGGGCTGGTGGACCAAGCGTTGCGTCGACCAGGGGCTGAGCGTGCAAGTTTTCTGGTCAGCCGTTGCCGGGCTGACGAGAGGAAGCTCGAGCAGGTGCTGGACTTACTGTTGGCGAGCGCCGAGGCGGAGGCTATCGTCACTCCAGGGTGGTCACCGGCCGTTGTCGATCGGCAACTCGAAGGCAGGAGTCCGGAGTCACATCCGGCGACTGCCGACGATGGCGACACAGCGGCTGCGAACCCTGATGACACGCCGCCCCGCAACACACCACCCGACGAGACGTTGTCGGGTGCCACACCGATCGGCGATGTGACGTCCGACTCGCCCAGGGCGATCGGTTCCTTCAACGTCCTGCGCGAGTTGGGTCGCGGCGGGATGGGCACGGTGTACCTCGCTGAGCAGACATCGCCGGTGGAACGGCGAGTCGCCATCAAGGTGGCTCGTATGCGGCTTGGCAACGAGGGACGCTTGCGCCTCGCTGCCGAGAGGCAGGCGATGGCGCGGCTGTCCCATCCCAACATCGCCCAGGTGCTGGAAGCGGGCAGTACCGAAGACGACCATCCCTACTTTGCCATGGAGCTCGTCGACGGGTTGCCAATCACGACGTTTTGTGACCGTCACACCCTCGATCTCGAGCAGCGCCTGCAATTGTTTCTGGCAGTGTGTGCGGGAGTCCAACATGCCCATCAGAAGGGGATTCTGCACCGTGATCTGAAGCCGAACAATATCCTTGTCACCGAGATCGATGGTTCACCGGTACCCAAGATCATCGACTTCGGGATCGCCAAGGCGCTCGATCAGCCACTGGTGGATCAAACCTTGATGACCGGCGAACGGATTATCGGTACGCCGGCGTATCTTGGCCCAGAGGTCCTGACTCCCACCGGTCGTGGAGCGGTGACGGATACTCGCGGCGACGTCTACAGCCTCGGCGTCCTGCTGCAGGAGCTGCTGATCGGTTCGCAGCCCTTTTGTCGCGAACCCGGAGAGACGCCGCTGGCCTATTGGCGCCGCAAGACCGAGCAGGATCCGGTGAGCTTGAGTCGCCTGTGGCGCGAGCTCGATAGTGAACAACGCCACCTGCTGGCGGGCAGTCGTGGTAGTGATGCTCAGCGACTGAGTCGTCACCTTCGAGGTGATCTCGACTGGATCGTTCGGCGAGCGATCGCCCGTGACCCGGCCGATCGTTACGCTGGCGTTTCCGAGCTGGCCGGGGATATCGAACGTCATCTCAACGATGAGCCGGTGCTTGCCGGGCCGCCGTCGGCGGCGTATCAACTGCGAAAGTTGGTTCGGCGGCATCGTGTGGGGGTGGCTTTCTCGTGCCTGTTGTTGTTGGCGCTGATCGGCGGATTGGTGGCCCGAAGTGTGGAAGCGACCCGCGCCAACCGTGAAGCCGTCGAGGCGCGTAGCGCACGCGACGAGACCGAGCGAGTGGTCAAATTCCTGGTGAACCTCTTCGACTCGTCGAGTCCGGAACAAACCCTGGGCAAGGAGCCGACAGCCCGCGAGATCCTGCAGGCGGGGGCCGATCGTCTCGCCAACCGTGAGCTCGACGAATCGCCCCGGGTGCAAGCCCGGTTGCTGGAAACGGTGGCTGAAGTGCTGTGGACTCTCGGCGATCTGGAGACGGGGCTGGCCTTGGCTGATGACGCTTTGGAGATCCGTCGCAGGGAGCTCTCACCAGACCATCCTGCTATCGGCGCAAGCCTCCAACAGGTTGCGATTTTGGAGAGTGAGGTCGGCGACTACGAACGCAGCGAAGCGCTGCTGGACGAAGTGCTGGCATTTGGTGAACAAGTTCATGGCGAGGTCTCCCTCGAGGTGATCAGCACCCTCAAGATCCTAGGCGCCATCCACGAAGAGACCAGTCGCTATCAGGAAGCCCTGGACTATTACGAGAGAGGCTTGGCCCTGATCGACGAAGGTGGCTGGCAAGAATCTCGCCACCGGGTCGATATTCTGAACAACATGGGGGTCGTCTACTGGCGTATCGACGATTACGAACGCGCCGCAGATTTATACCAGCAGGTGTTGGAGATCAAAGACCGGACCCTCGATCCCGACCATCCCTCCACCGCCATGACCTTGAGCAACCTCGGTGATGTCTGGCGTGAAATGGAGCGGTTCGAAGATGCTGGTATCGCCTATCAACAAGCGCTCGCCATGCGAGAAAAGGTGCTCGGTCCTCAGCATCCGCACGTCGGCTTGACGTTGAATAGCATGGGTAACCTAAAGCGCCGGCTCGGGCAGTGGCAAGAGGCTGAGGATCTTTTTCACCGTGCACGGTTGGTCTGGGAGCAGTCGCTCAGCCCAGAGCACGGTTGGTTGGCGTTTCCCGACTACAACATGGGCCTCGTGCGTTACTCCCAGGGGCGTGACGCGGAAGCCGAGACCCTGTATCGCCGGGCTCTCGCAATCGAGCGCGTTGCCCACGGTGATTCCAATCGGTTGGTTGGCAAGAGTTTGGTGCTGTTGGGGCAAGCGATCCGGCGCCAAGGTCGCCTGGACGAAGCCGGCGCTACCTTGAGAGCTGGGCGGGAGATGCTCGAGGTCGGGGAAGGCGGACCCTGGACGCTCATGGTCTGTCGGACCGAGGAGGCCCTTCTCGCCATAGACGAAGGTCGCCTGGAAGCTGGCAAGATTGCGTTCGAGACACTGCTCGCGGAGATGGAAAGCAGGAGCATCCAGTATGGTCTTACCGGGAATGTACTGCTGGGTCTGGGCAGGATCGAGCTCGCTCGGGGCCGGCGCGATGAAGCTGCAGAGCTCATTGGTCGCGCCAATGCTGTTCTGGAAGGGTATCTCCCGGCGTCGCACCGGGAGATGAAAGAGGCGCAGCTGTTGCTAGCCGAAGTTACAGCTGCCGAACCACTGAGACCGAGTGGAGCCTCTTCGACGGCTCGGCTCCCTGCTCACATGGGGTGAAGGGATGGTTTTCGCTAGCGGCATCTTTCTCTATCTCTTCTTACCGCTCTTCCTGCTGTTTTATTACGCCAGCCCGCGCCGCTGGAGGTCCGCCACCATCGCGGTGGCCAGCTATGTCTTCTATGCCTGGTGGCGCCCGGACTTCGTCGTCCTGATGTGGATCTCGACCGGGTTGGACTACCACTGTGCCCAGGCGATTGTGCGCGATCGCGCGGCAGGTCAGCGCGGGCGACGCTGGGTTGTACTTTCAGTGGCGGTGAATTTGGGGCTATTGGCCTACTTCAAGTACTTCAATTTCGCCGTCGACACCCTGAATCATATTTTTCTACCGTTCGATGGCCCCGTGTTGGAGCTCGGTAAGGTCATCTTGCCGGTTGGCATCTCGTTTTATACGTTTCAGACGCTGAGCTACACGATCGACGTCTATCGCGGCGTCGCCAAACCGGTGAAGGTGTTTCGCGACTTCATGTGTTACGTGGCGATGTTTCCGCAGCTGGTGGCGGGTCCGATCGTGCGTTACAACTCGATTGCTGATCAGCTTCACGATCGCCGGCACACCCTCGATAAGTTCTACCGGGGGGTGCTCGCGTTCCAGACCGGGTTGGCCAAGAAGATCTTGATCGCGGATGTCCTGGGTAACGTCGCCGACGAAGCCTTCGCCAATCCCGCCCTTTCGACCTTCGACGCTTGGGTCGGAATCCTCGCCTACAGTTTTCAAATCTATTTCGACTTTTCCGGCTACTCCGACATGGCCATCGGGCTTGGGCTGATGATGGGTTTTCGTCTGCCAATCAACTTTAATCAACCCTATCGCTCGGTCAGCATCACCGATTTCTGGCGTCGTTGGCACATCTCCTTGTCTCGTTTCCTGCGGGATTACCTTTACATCAGTCTGGGTGGTAATCGGAAGGGTACCCTCCGCACTTACCTCAACCTGAGCGTGACCATGTTGCTTGGTGGGCTCTGGCACGGCGCCAATTGGACCTTCGTCGTTTGGGGTGGCTATCAAGGTTTTTGGCTGGTGCTCGAGCGGCTGTGCGGCAAGCAGGCGGTCTACGGCTGGGCGCCCAAACCCTTACGCATCGCTTTGACGTTTGTCGTGGTGATGATCGGCTGGGTGTTCTTTCGCGCCGCTGATCTGAGCTCTGCGCTACACTTTCTGTCGAGCCTCTTCGACTTCAGCAGTGGTGCTGGGGACACAACCCAACATGTCCTGACATTGCGTCCGATCCATCTCTTGGCGGCTGTCGCTGGCGCCGCTGTGGTTTGGCTCTTTCCCACGACTCAACAGTTGGTGGCCAGGGCGCGTCCAGCTTGGGTGTTGTCACTACAGGTCGCTTTTTTGTTGGCGGTGCTGCAACTGCATTATGAAGATCATGTTCCCTTTTTGTACTTCCAGTTTTGAGAGGGGATTCGGCAGTGAGTGACCTGTCTAACAGCGACCTGATCCGTGTGCCGGACGATTCCCGTCGTGATCCCATCGATCGGTTGACTCGGACCCTGGTGCTGTCCCTCTGCGGTCTGGTGGTGGTCGGAACAACCATCGTCAATGCTCTGTTTCCGCTGCCGGACCCCAACTTGATCGGCGAGGAGAAGAACCAGCAGGCCAAGATGCGAGCCTCGGCCCGGTTGGGTGATGGGTCCTTCGCCCGTTGGGTCGAAGTTGACCTGCGAGTCACTTCGCGAGTGCGACGGTTGGTGTCAAAACCCTATGCCAGCTTTCTTTTCAAACATCTGCAAGAGGTCCGCGGCACCGCGTTGTTGGGTAGGGAGGGCTGGCTTTTTTTAACAGCGCGGGCCCGGCCGCCTGAGCTGTCGAGCGCTGTCATGGCGGAGCGCGGTGCGGCGGTGCTCTCTGCTGTAGACCGTCGATTGGGTCGCCTGGGCTCCGCCTTGCTGGTGGCGCCGATACCACGCAAAAGTGTGGTCTACGAACGGTTCTTGCCGCGGGGAGTTCAGCCCCGCGGCGAGATCGAAGACCTCTTTATGAAAGAGCTCGCCAAGCGGCGTGTTGATGCGGTCGACCTGCCGGCCCTGTTCCGGCGCGAGCAGGCGCAGATCCTCTATTATCCAACCGGCACCCACTGGACTCAAACCGGCGAAGTGGTGGCGGCCGAAGCCGTCATCGAGCATGCTGGTTTGTTGGCGCCCGAAGTCGAGCGCCGGACGGAGCTCAGGATGGTGGGTTTGAGACCCCGGGCCAGTCGTCGCGATCTGTTGCGGTACCTCGAGGTTGAGCTCGACCCGGCCTATGAAGCTGAGCTGCGCAGCCTCGAGCTGAAACACTTTGAGGTCTTCGATTCTGCAGGCGAAACACTCTCGACGTCAGGTCCCAGCTTCGGGCGATTGGCGATTGTGGGCACGAGCTTCACCGCCGGTAGTCGATTCCCCGAGTTGCTACACCATTTTGCCCAGAAGCCCATTTGGGACGCGTCGCTGCCCGCCGTCCATGCCCTCACCT
>JAJCXQ010000342.1 GCA_029263355.1 Acidobacteriota bacterium
GAGCACGTCTGGATTACCGAACCGAGTTTGGTCGGCGATCCAGGGGCAGTGGTCTCGGTGTCCCCAAACTATTTCTCGTTTCAGGGTGACCCGATCTGTTCAGCGGCCGACCCTGCCTGTGTCGACCCGACCCGCACCATCTCGTTCACAGTATTCGGCGCGCCGGACGGCGGCCAATTACAGTTCAGCTTCGAGCTCCACGACGAAGACTACGAACCGTGCTGTGAAGAGATCTTCGTCATTGATCTGCCGGACTGTGACTGTGGCCAGGTGCTCAACGATAAGGTCTACTGTGTTTGGTCCTGGCCACCGCCGCCGAACTTCTTCTTCAACTTCACCTTCCAGAATCTGTATTCGGAAACTGTTGAAGAGATCCGCTTGACGCCGGTCTCGCCATCATTCCCGTTGATCGAATTCTTTCCCAACATCATCGGTGGGCTGTCGTTGTTGCCACCGCCTACCGCTGGCACCACCAACAATACGGTGCAGGTCACCGGCCCGGCAGCATTTCAAGGCCAGCACGTTGAGTTCCTGATCAGCACTCACAACGAGGACGGCTTCTGCTGCTCGATCAGGCACGAAATCGATCTCCCCTACAAATGCTTCTGGAAGCCGATACCGTACCCGTGGCCCGTCTACTCGAAAGAGATCTTCGTCTCACCCCTAGAAGTCGGCTTCGAAGTCCGCGGATTCGGCGCAAGCGGCCACGGCGTGACGATCCCGGCTGAGAATGCTGATGGTGTAGTGGTCTCTCTTGGAGTTGCAGATTCCGCAGCGGTGGCCGGGTCCTATCTGCGACTCGAGGCATCGGGGGCGATCAAGGGTCGTGAGGCGGTGCTGAGTGGTGTCACTTTGAGCTCCGGCCGCGACGGCACGCAGGTTGCGATGGACTCCGCACTCGGCTGGGTCGGAGGGGTCGAGCTCTACCTCGAGGGCAAAGCGATCCTCGGCACATCCCTCGACGCCCGCAATGTGGTCACTCTGCCGGAAGGCACGTGGCCATCGAGCTTGGCGTTCCAGGGACGCGACGGCGCGATGTCTCTGAGTCTGCCTAAGGCAGCCGAGATCACCGTCGCAGGTCAAAGAGTGACGGCTGACCAGATCGTCTTTGGAGTCGAAACCGCGATCTCCGCCGATGCTTTGACCGGCGTCACGATCACCGGCGACGGTATCGATTCCGTGGCGCTCGACGCCAAGGTCTATCCCGCCGCCAGCGACCGGTAGACACCTTTCGGCTAAGTGAATAGACCGCGGGACCCGCGGCGTGTCCAACACCCCGCGGGTCTTGCCAGTTCCTCACTTGCCTCATCGCCACTGGCGACTTCCGGATCTAGCGCCGTCAAATGGGCGCAAAGTTTCCAGACCAGCAACTCCTCGACAGATCCTAGAGATATAGTGATGAAATCAACAACAAGCTAAAATGTTCCCACTCGAGGCACCTCCGGTTCCCAGATGGGTTGGCTCGTGGTCCGGTGCCCCTATCCTCATGGGAATGTCGATCAAGAGCGAAGATCTGACGGCCACTAATCTCGAATCAGCCCTGGGCGGCGACGAGATGGCGCTCGGCGACTTGATCGACCGACTGACACCGATCATCCAGGTTCGGGCGGCGCGAGCGATCTTGCGTCGACAACGGTTCGCAGATCGATCCCGCTTGAGACAGGAAATCGAAGATCTGGTCCAAGACGTTCTAGTCTCGCTTTTCGCCAACAACGCTCGCGTTCTACGAAACTGGAATCAGGATAAAGGTCTGTCACTCCTCAACTATGTCGGCTTGGTAACGGAAAGGCTGGTCTCCTCGATCCTGCAGAGCGGCAAGAAGACCTGGCCAGCCGAGCTCGTGGCCACCGAGTCGCTGGACCGGCCGACCACCGAGCGCGACCCAGAGCAACAGACCGCGGCCCGGCAAACGCTGCGTTGGGTGTTGAAGCAACTGAAAGAGGACCTGAGCCCGCAGGGATTCGAGATGTTCAGGCTGCTGTTCATGGAGGAACTTTCAGTGAGTGAGATTCGGCAACAAACCGGCCTGAGCGACGACGCGATTTATGCTTGGCGTAGCCGACTACGTCGCACCACTCGACGCCTGATGCATCGCTCAGATGTCGAACCGGTGATGGCGCCATCCGCATGAGCGACGGGGAGGAGAGAGCCATGAACGATGATCGAATCTTGGATGGAGTCGAACGGCTGTTACAAGACGCCACGCCCCAAACCGAGCCCCGTGATGCGGACCATAGTCGCTGGGAAGCCCTCAGCTTGGGCACCGCCAGCCGTGACGAAATCGGCGCTCTCGAGGCCGAGGCGGCAGCCTCGGCGTTGGCCGCCGAGCACCTGGAGGCCTATCGCCCAATCGATCGTCAAACCCGTCAGCGGTTTCTCGAACGGGTGAAAGGTGCACTCGAGACTCCCCGCTCTGTCGGCGGGACGCCATCCTCGGACGACGCGTCGAATGGCGACAAACCGGAGGACTCGGAGGAATCGACGACGCCACCCCGATCGCAACGGCAGCGGTTGCCCAAAGAGCAACCGCCAGCGGACCGATCGGATGCTGGGCGGATCGTGCCGTGGCCTCGACGGAAAAACTCCGTCGATCGGCGTCGTTGGCTGGCGCCCTTGGTCGCAGCGCTGGCGGCAACGCTTTTGTGGGTATTATGGCCACTACCCCAGGTCACTCTTCCGGACTATGTCTTGACCGCCGAAGCCGGGCGTCAACCGATGCGTAACGTGGTGCCCAAGGCTGAGGACGTGTTGGAGCTCGAGCAAGGTGATCCCTTCGAGATCACCTTGCGCCCAGCACTGGCGATCGAACACCCCGTGACGGCTCACGTTTATGCCGAACGCCCCAACGGACTCGAAGCGGTCACGCTCGAAGGCGAGATCTCGGACAGCGGGTCGATCCGCCTCAACGGGCGATTCGACCACCAGCTCACCGGTGGCGCGAACCATGTCGATCTGTGGATCGTGGTCGCCGCCGCCACCGCCAGTCCAGAGCTCGAAGACATCGAGCGGCGACGCGACGGGCAGCCGTCAGACGCGAGCTGGCAGTTGCTGCGCTGCCGCCTGCAAGTCATGTCGCGAGGCGAGACCTGACCTTCCGTGGTGTCGAGGATCCAGGGGGCGCTGCTGGTCGCGCTTACAGTCGTCTTGCCGGGCTGTAAAGGCCCCGGCCCGCAAGCTGCTGCACCACCGCTCGAAGTGACGTTTGCAGGTTGCTCACAGGTCCGTAAAGGACCGGTTTGTTCGTTGTCGGAGCAGGACACCTTGCGAGTCTGGGCCCGGTCATCCCCCGCCGCGACCCTCGACATCGAAGGTCCGGTCGAGATCGTCGAACGCAGCGAGGCTCGAGCCGGTACCCGCTTTTTGCTACGCCCAACGTCACGTCATGGAACCCTGCGGATGACGGCCCGCGAACCGGCAGCAGCTGCAAGCGTCTGGCAGCTATCGCTACAGCCTTTGCACCCGAGACCCGAAGTCCTCGAGCGCGCCGACACACTTCTCATCCGTGGCCAGCTAGACGCCGCCCGCACGCTACTGCAGGAAGCCGTACTGCAGGAAGCCGTACTTCAGGAAGACCTGCCCGTCGATGCCCAGCCTCAGTTGTCGGAAGACGATCTCGGCCTCGCTTATCGATGGCTCGGTCGCATCGCACAGATGACCGGCGACATCGACCACGCGACGGCCCTTCACGGTCGTGCGGTTGAGCTCTTCCGGCAGCGAGGTCTGCTGCGCCAGGAGGCCAGCTGCACGACGGAGCTCGCTTATGGCCTGATCCAAACCGCCGACCGCTTCGGCGAGGCGCGGGCGCTGCTCGACGGGCTGCGCGTCAGCCCAGACTATCCTGCGGAGGCAATGTACAACCTCGCCTACCTGCGGGGAGTCCTGGCGATCAACACCGGCGATCTGCGCGGCTCGCTGTTTCATCTTCGCGAAAGCGTCGAGATCGCCAAGCAGGTGGGTATGACGGTGTGGATCGTGGCTGCCGAGCCCCTGCTCGCGCATCAACTCCAGGCCGTCGGGCGTGGCTCCGAGGCGACCGCCATTTATGCGCGACTGATGGAAGAGATTCCCGAGGACTTGCCGGCCTGCGACCGTGGTCTGCTACTCAACAACCTGGGGTGGAATCTGCTATTGATTGGCGAGGGTAGCCAGGACGGCGTCGGCGAGGATGCGACCCCTTGGCTGGAGGAGGCTCGGCAGCTGTTCGAAGGCCAGCCGTGCAGCGAGATCGATGAACGCGCCAACACCGCGATCAACCTAGCGTTGGCGGCCGTGCAGCAGGGGCGCGTGACGGATGCCCAAGCTCATCTGAAACGAGCGGCAGCTCTGGCCCCACAGCCAACACTTCGCAGCAGGCTCTGGCGATTGGATATCGCAGCCCGCATCGCCCTCGCCAACCATCAACCCGCCATCGCTCTCGACCGTTATCAGGACCTCGAGACCGTGGCACAGGCCGCGCTGTCACCTTCTGACCTATGGCAAGCGGCGGCGGGTCAGGCCGTCGCCCTCGATACCCTCGGGCGTCATGCTGAGGCGCTCTCCGCATACGCTAACGCCGAAGCCCTGCTCGAAAGAGCGAGCCAGCAGGTACCGATCGATTCGGGCCGCGAGGGTTTCGTCGATCGCGGAGCTCAAGTGACGCAACGTCATCTCGATCTGCTCTTGCGGCGAGGCCGGGTTGCTGAGGCTTATGCGCTGGGCCGACGGGCTAGGTCGAGAGTTGTCCGAGCTCTACAGTGGCAAAGTCGGCTGTCGCAGCTCTCCCCAGACGAGCAAGCCCAGTGGGATGTGGCGATCACCGCCTACCGACGCCAGCGGCGAGCATTCGAGACCGCGACCGCCGAGGATTGGCGCCTACCCGCTGATCAACTCCGGCGACGTCAAGACGCTCGACGCCGCGAGCGTGAGCTGCTGCAACGAGCCCTCGACGCAGCCTTCACAACCCTTGATGCCCTCACCCCCACCGTCGAGACCGCCCTGACAGCGGCGCCGCGCGGCGAAGCTCGACTGCTTTATTTTCCATTGGCAGACGGCTGGGTCGGCTTCGCCGAAGATGAACATGAGTTGATCGTTGCCAGACTCGGTGAGCTTTCTCCCGAGGCCACCCCGGCCATTCTGGCTCGCCAGCTGCTTCAGCCGTTCGCCACCATCGTCGAACGTGCTGATCGAGTCCGTTTCTTACCCTATGGCTGGCTGCGCGAGATCGATCTCCATATGCTCCCGTTCGCAGGCGATATCTTGCTGGCGGACCGCCCCGTAATCTACGGCCTCGACTTGCTGAGTCAAAACGAGCCGGCTTCGCCAACCCACCGAGCCCTGGTGGTCGCTGACCCATCGGGGAACCTCGAGTCGGCACGCGCCGAGGGCCGGTCGGTCGCCGACGAGATCCGACGACAGGCACCGGACTGGACGACCCAGCTGCTGTTCGGCGACGAGGCTGACAGCCCCACCGTTCGCGCTCTGATGCCGTCTGCGGATGTCCTGCATTATGCCGGGCATGGCCTCTTCGATGACTCTACCGGCTTGCAGAGCGCCCTCCCTTTGGCGGGCGATTCACTGCTTACGGTGGCCGACATCTTGGCTCTCGAGCGGGTCCCTCGCTGGGTTGTCCTATCAGGATGCGAAACCGGGAGATCACCGGAGAGGACTTCGGTGGAGAGCGCATCCGGATTGGCTCACGCCTTCCTGACCTCTGGCAGCCTCGGTGTGATCGCCGCCGTCCGGCCGGTCGAAGACGAGCTCGCCGCGGACTTGGTGCGCTACTACTACCAGGCATGGCTCGGCGGCGAGCCCCCCTCCCATGCGCTGCGGCAAGCTCAACTAAAGCTCCGTAGCCAGCAGCCAGAGTCAGATTGGGCGAGCTTTCGTTTTCTGGAACCTTGAAGGATATCTACCGCAGCAGGGTCGCGAGCCGCCAGGGCCGCGACTCGAGACCTGTCAGAAATAGGCACCCGGTCTCGAACATCAAAGCAACTCACCAATGAACCCTACAAAAAATAACCGGCGCCAATTCTGGTTTGACTCTCTTGGAGGCCCCACTATGAGAATTGTCCTCTTCGCAACGCGAATATGTTTGCTGTCTTTCGTCGCTGGCTTACCGAGCCTGGAGGCCAGCGGTGCCACTCTTCCGTCGCAGATCAACTGGCGATGGATCGGTACCAAAACCAACCCGGCTCTAGCCTGTCCGAGTCCGGGAGGGTCATGGGTCAGCGCCGCCACGTTCTTCACACCCACCCCCGGCAAGCTCGCCTCGTACTGTACGTACACCCTCAACGCAGCGCGCCCGGTGACGCCGGCGGACTTGGCGACGTTGAAGCAGCTGGTCCCAGGGCAACTCGACGAGCTCGCGGCCGACCTGATGAGTATTGGCTCGCTCGCTCCCCCGTCAGGGCTCCCGAAGAGTCTGTGGCACCCGCTCACTAAACACTTCTTAGAGCAGGCTGGCGCAGCCGATCTACCGGAGATCTCTGGGACCCAGCGGGTACGGATGGCGGTGCTCGATACCCAGCCAACCGCCGACACCAACCCCCATCACCTGCCCGCCAACTCGCCTCACGGCTATACCCTGCTCAACATGGCCCACCGAGCGTTGTGTGAGCACCAAGATCCTACGATGACGGACTGCGTCGTCCAACTCACTTCGCAGTTGGCGTTGTCCTATGTCAGCTACGCCCCCAATGATCCCTCGGCATCGATCCAGGACCTGGTGATGGGAGGCTATGTCGGTAGCCTGCTCGACCTGGCCAAGGCGATCCACACTGAAGTGGATGCTTGGCGGGCGGCGGCTCTGCCGGGCCAAAACCTCGTGATCAATATGTCAGTCGGTTGGAATCCGGAATTCGGTGGCCTCGAAGCGGACCCTCAGGACATGCCGATGCCGGTGCGACTGGTTTACGATGCCATCGTCGACGCTCGATGTCGCGGCGCGCTCGTCATCGCCGCGGCCGGCAACCGCACCGGCGGCCCGGATTCGGGCACTGGGCCGATGATGCCGGCGGCCTGGGCAGTTCGCAGTGTCCCATGGGCGGGTGCATGCGGCCTTTCGCCGTCCAAGACGAACTTCTCAGGACCTCTGAATCAGCCGCTCCTCTATGCCGTCGGCGGCGTCGAGTCCGACGGCGAGCCCCTCGTCAACTCCAGGGCTTATAGTGTCCCGGAACGGGTCGCCTTTGGCGATCACGCCGTAGTGGTTGCCCACACCGATGACGCCCCGACCGCACTCCTCACCGGTAGCTCGGTCGCGACCCTGGTGGCCTCGGCCGCCGCGGCGGCAGCCTGGTACTACGCTCCCGACATACCGGGGGAACAACTCATGGCCCTGATCGACAACGCAGGTGATGCCCTGCCCCTCGAGGCAGACTTTTGCTACAGCCCAAACACCACGTGCCCTGCGGCGCGACGTATCTCTGTCTGCCCCAGCGTCGCGGCAGTCTGTTCACAGCAGCCCTACGCCTGTTCGGTCGCGGCGTGTCCAGCCTGGAACCTGGCGCCACCTGATCTCAACCAGAATCTCGCCGAGTTGG
Source organism: Acidobacteriota bacterium (assembly GCA_029263355.1). Classification (GTDB taxonomy): domain Bacteria; phylum Acidobacteriota; class Thermoanaerobaculia; order Multivoradales; family J023; genus JAAELT01. The sequence goes on from JAJCXQ010000342.1 coordinate 7,521, forward strand.
ATCCAGACTTCGAGCTGGCGTTGACGACGATCAACCAGCCCACACCCGATACCGCTTTCTGCGATCCCAGCGTATCCTACTACGATCCTGCCAACGGTCCCGCCGACGACCCTTGCCCCGATCGCCAATACATCAGCGTGCAGTCGACGCCTTGGGTCCACCCCCAACCCAGCTCTCACGCCTGCCCACCGTGCCGCGTGCATCTGGAGACTCAACGTCTGATCATCGAGATCGATCCCGCCTTTGCAGGGATGCTCAGCCAGCCGACCCTCGATATTTGTGGCAGCTCCTACAGTCTGGGCTCCATCCCTCTGGAGCCCGGAGAAATCACCGTCGTCAACGACATCGACACGCAAGGCTGCCAGAATACGACGGTCTCCTTCACGGTGACCGAGAACGGCAACGTCAGCTCGTCGATCGATAGCGCTTTGATCGTCGACTGACGGTCCGCCAAACCAACAGCGCGACCGCACCGTCTTAAAACGACGGTCGGTTGCGCGCGTGACATCGAGTCAATTGTCCTTGACATTATGTCGACGAGACTCTACTCTCTAAGAGTCAAGCAAACACGACATATTGAAAAGGACATACGACATGAGTGAAACTACAAGCGAGCCGCTCTTGCTGCGGTGTGGAGAATCTAAGCGCAACCTCAATAACTCGTTACGGGCGGCAGGAGCGATTCTAGCTTGGGCCATCTGCTTCGCCGGTACCTCACAGCTACTCAAGAGAGGGCTGCTTCCCGACGGGCCCGCCCAGTACCTGATCGCGGCGCTGCCCACCGTCTTCGGCGTTGTTGTGCTCCTGGCCTATGGCCGCTTTATTCGTGAGAGCGACGAGTTGCAGCGCATCGTTCAGCTGCAAGCGTTGGCGCTGGGCTTTGGCGGTACTTTCCTGGCGATCTCCACCTATGCGATCTGCGAGCGACTCGGTGCACCACGCGCCGATCTCGCCGACGCTATCACCGTAATGGCGGTTCTCTACTCAATCGGTAGCATCGTCGGTTGGAGGCGATACTGGTGAAAAACCGCCTCAAGGTGCTGCGTGCCGAACGCGACTGGACTCAGGCGCGACTGGCCGCCGGGCTCGACGTCTCGCGACAGACGATCAATGCCATCGAAACTGGTAAGTATGATCCCAGCTTGCCCCTCGCCTTCAAGATCGCCCGTCTGTTCGAGCAGCCGATCGAAGACATCTTCATCGAAGATGAATCTTCGTGAGATTCTTCTAACGGGTTAATCAGAGCGATATAGACGCTGGCATCGACCACCGCCATCGGTCAACGGCGCTGCTCGTCAATCAGATATGTTGAAGTGTGGGGTGATGTCCAGGCCTCACCGATTTCAACAGCCAAGCTCTTCATCTCGGACAATTCCTCGTCAACCCGGCGTAAACGTATCGATTCTTCATCATCGCGGGTAAATGGGCGGAGCATCGCGACGGGTTTCCCTTGAGAGGTGATCACATACTCGGCCATCTCTTCACGAGCGGTCGTAACGATCCTGGAAGTCTGATTCTTCAACTCTCTAATACCAGCTTTCTTACTCATAGCTTGCTCTCAGGACCCAACCTCTAGGTTGCCTAATCGGTTGAGCAACTCGGGCGCTGAGCAGCTAGCTCTCTCTATCATGATTTTATCACATTTATAAATTGACATATCGGAACTACTGACAAGCAACGGCCTACATTCATGCTCTACTTACATTTTCCTTGCGATCGAACCGCGACAGTGCGACAATACAGGTGATAAGCTCATAAAGACTTGTTAGGGCGTGAAGGCACGCCGAATGGTCAGCGAGATTCATAATCCGGTTCACTTCTGAGATTTTGAAGGAGGCACCATGCCAGCCAAAACCGAATCACCTCCAATCCTACTCTTCAAGAGAGTCAGCACCTTCGAGCTTGTCCTTCGAATCGGTGAGGGTACGATCGATGAGCCGGGCGACTTGGGGTCGATCTACAAACCAACTCTTGAAAAAGATTACCACGCTATCGGGTTCTACGTTCAAGAAAGCGGTAGTTCGCCGAGCGGCTCGATCGTGACGCTGAGTGTACAGAACGACAACCAGGTTCAGCCGCTACTCAAAAATCCGATCGATTACAGCTTGACCTACGTTAGCCCACCGAGGAATCGACTCTCTAACCCTCCAACGACCAGAACTCACGCGTTCTGGGCACCCACGCCACCCGCAGGTTACGTGGCCTTGGGCATGGTAGCCACCAATGAGAAGTGGAATAACGAACTCGATGTCCCGCCGGACAAACCTCTGCCCACAGAAGTGATGTGCCTACGACAGGACAAGGCAGAACAAGACAGCAAGCCAGACCAGTACTTCAGTCGTGACATGCGAGGGAACCCCTTCAAAATGTTCAGGATCCGAGGCACCCAAGCCATGTACTCCGAAGGCAACAGCAAGCCGGTGAGTGCCTACTACCCCAAGAATCTGCGGGAGAGCTAATTTCGAGATACCACGCTGGTGGGAAACGTCGCCGCACGCAGTGGTACGGGCAGGGATGCGACGGCGCAAGACTTGAGGAGGAGGGAGATCACACCTCATAGTCAGAGCTTGGCAAGCATAACGGTGGCTACATGAACGCCGCGCCAACTTCGCCACCAGCAAGACGGCCTCATGCTGCCACCCGGCCGGAGTTACGAACCGGTGGCGCCGCGAGCCTACTGCTAGCCCTCGTCGGGGTGATGCTCCTGAGTTCGCAGTCCGCGGGCGCCAACACCGCAACCGGTGCGATAGCTAGCAGCTTCTCGGTGGGTCACAACGGTGACGCCGCCTATCATCTTCAGATCGAGGTGCCGCCCGGCATCTCCGGCGCCGAGCCCATGTTGGGCCTCGCCTACGGCAGCCTTGGGCGCAATGGCATCATCGGAGTGGGATGGCAGCTGAGCGGCCTGTCGACGGTCCGTCGCTGCCGCGCCATTCCCGATATCGACGGGTTCCGAGGCGGTGTCAGCTACGGGCCCGAGGATCGCTATTGCCTCGACGGCCAACGACTTATCAGTGTCTCGGGCGCCGATGGCGCCGCTGGCTCGGTGTACCGTACCGAGCTCGACACCTGGCGGCTGGTCGAGGCTTCCGAGTCCACTTGCGGCGTGGGGCCGTGCTCGTTCACCGTCACCACGCGACGTGGGGACACTTGGTCCTATGGCACCAGCGAAGACAGCCGGGTCACCGCCATAGGGCGACCGGATGTTCGTGTGTGGGCATTGAACGAAGTACGGGACCTCAACGGCAATGCCGTGCGCTTCACCTACACCGAACAGATCGTGGCGGGCGAGCCAGAGGACGCTCAGCTCTATCCGCTGCGGATTGACTACACTGCCAACGCTGCCGCCAGCGTAGAGGCCAATCGCTCCGTCCGATTTGGCTATCGAGGTGATCGGCCGGACGTCGAAACGATATATATCGGTGGCTCGCCGGTCATCACCCGCGGCCGACTGACCAACATCGGGACCTTTGTCGGGGAGACGCCGGTCAAAGACTATCGGCTGAGTTACCTCACCAGCCCAGCTACCGGCCGTAGCTTGCTGCGCGAAGTGAAGGAGTGTGCCGGCCCGGCGGCCGACGCGCTCTGCTTGGGGCCGACCTTAGTCGCGTGGCAGGGCGATGACAAGCTGAAGCTCGAGACGGTGGACTTGACGCCGGTTATCGCCCAGGATGACTACCAGATCCTACCAGCCGACATCGATGCGGATGGCCGGGGCGACCTGATCTACATCGCGAAGACCCTGTCTTTCTACGAGGTGTATGCCTATCGGTCGACTGGAGAGGATCTCGAGGAATGCCCAGGCCCCTTGCGGTTCGGCGTCTCCGAGTATCCTCTGCAGGCCGCCGACATCGACGGCGACGGCCGCACCGATCTCGTGCAATTCTGGGAGGGCGTCGACACCCTGCGCATGTCGTGGTATACGGCGTCACAAGACGACTGCGGCTTCGTCGAGCCCGCCGAGAACGACTTCGATACCCGCCAGCCCTTGCCACCAGGGGAGCTCTGGCCAGCGGACGTCGACGGCGACGGCCGCACCGATATCCTCGGCGTCTGGAGCGAAGGAAGCGGTGAAGTCGCCCGCTTGCAGGTCATCCGCAGTCTCGGCGACGGCTTCGAGCTGGCGGGTAGCTCGACTATCGCTCTGACCTCCGCGACCCTCCGACTCTGGCCGATGGACGTCAATGCCGACGGCTTGATCGATCTGGTGCAGGCCTGGCGCGACCAAGGGCAGTTGGTGCTGACCTCTTATCTGTCCGACGGCAGCCAACTGGGAGAGGCCATCGACAGCCCACAGCAAGCCGGTGCCGACTCGACACCATGGTGGCCGGTAGAAGTCAACGCTGACGGCCAGATGGACCTCGTCCAGGGTTGGCTGGACGCCGACGAGTTTCTCCAGCTTTCGTCCTATATCTCCGACGGCATCGGCGGCTTCGTAGCTGGCGGTAGCAGTAGCACCGAGCTGAGCGGCATCGATTTCCTCGCCTTCTGGCCCTTCGACGCCACCGGCGACGCGATGACCGACATCGTCCAAGCCTGGAGTCCAGGGGCCGGAGAGCCACCGGGGCTGGTGGTCTATCGCAATCGCAGAGACGGTTTCGACGAGGGCAGCCAGATCGACACCGCTTTGAGCGGCGCCGACATTCCCACCGTCTGGCCCCTCGACCTCAACGGCGACGGCAGGATCGACCTGCTTCAGAGCTGGGCCGACGAGAACGTTCTCAGGCACACGGCATACCTGGTGCGGGGCGCGGTGCCGGACCTGATCACAAGCATCTCCGACGGCCTCGGGCAGCAGATCGACATCGCCTACCGGTCGCTTGCGGATCTGGAGGTGTACAGTAGCCGCACCGCGGACTATCCGCGCACCGACGCCAGAGGACACAGCTACCTGGCAACGCCCGCCGAGCGCCCTTACCAGGTGGTGTCGGGCGGCACTATGCAGGTCGTCTCCGCCTACAGCCACAGCCGTTCGGAGGGCCAAGGTGGCCCCCCCTTCCGCTACCGGTTCGAGATGAGCTATGCCGGGGCCAAGATCGACCGCCAAGGGCGGGGTTGGCTCGGTTTCGAGGAGGTCGTGCGGAGCGACCCAGGGGGCGGGCGGCGGACCGTAACGAGCTACAACCAAGACTTCCCCTTGACCGGTACCGTCCACCGGATCGAGCACCGATGTGTGGGCGGCGGGCAGGATCCACGCTGTTCGGAAGAGCTCGACGACGCCCCACTCTCAGCCTCCACTACAACCTACCAAGTCGCGAAGACCGCACAGGGAACGCTTCCCAATCAGGCGATCTACGAGGTCCGCCGGAGCCACATCCGCTTCGATCACTACTCCTATGGGGAGTATGAGTTCTCTCGCGGCCGGGCCTACGCCTACGACGCCTTGGGCGAGGTCGAGCTCGAGTCCGATTTCGGCTATGTGACCCCGCCTGATGAGCCTGGCCAGGCTTTCAAAGACGTTACGACAGAGGACAACGTCTACACCTGTATGGCGTACGTGGACGAGTATTCGGGCCCGGCTGAGCCCTGGAAATTGGGGTATCTCCAGGACATCAAGACCTCGGCGCTTCCGACATGCCACGATTTCGAAGCCTTCACAACCGGGATCGATTTCGCGCTCGAGCACGTCACCTACGACGACCGGAGAAATCTGGCGACGCACGTGCGCTACGACGACGGTAACCGGGTCGACCTGACTACGATCTATACCTACGATCAGCTGGGCAACCTGAGCTCGATCGTTCAACCGGGAGAGCGCGCCACACGCTTCACCTACGACGATACCTACTACACCTTCCCGCTGTCTCGCCGGTCGCCACCCAACCGCGCCGGTCGGGAGCTGATCGAGACCTACGGTTGGGATCCTCGTTTCGGTGCGCTGGTGGCGACCGTTGACGCCAACCAGCGGGTCCGGATTTCCTGTCTCGATGAATTCGGCCGCCTCGCCGCGACCCAGGCTCCGATCCCGGAGGGCACCCGTGCCGATCCCGACCCGAGCTGCGTGCCTGGCGCCGTCACCGGCCCGCGGGACATCTTCGAGCGAGCACCAGTACTCACCACCCAGACACTGGTCCATCGCAGCGAAGCGAAGCTCGGCGCGATTCTGGACATCGAGCGACGCCAGGACTGGATCCCTGGCGAGACCCGTCGACAACTGCTGCTCTACGACGCCCGCGGTCGCGTCTACGGCACTGCTCTCGAGAGCGCCCACCAGCAGGGCGATATCCTGGCCTGCCGCACGTACGATGAGAACGACCGCGTCACCGCGGAATCGTTGCCGGTCTATACCGACACTCTCACCGGCAGCTGCGATGCCGGCGCCGACCTGCCTTGGAACCACACCACTTACGACGCTTATGGTCGGCCTGTCGAGCTCGTCATGCCGGCTGGACCCGACGGTGAAGAGACGACCGTTACGGCGTTCGCCTACAGGGGTGACACCACCACCATCACCCTCGCGGCCGAGGACCCCTACGCCGTCGGCAAGGTCTACACCTACGGCTACTTCCGCGGCGTGCGCAAGGTGGAGAAGATCACTCTGACAGAGGTGGGGCAGCCGGCCACGACCTTCACCTATGACCGGATCGGCCGCCTGATCGAGGTCGTCGACCCGCCGACGGCAGCCAACCCCCAAGGCGTCGCCAACCGAATCGCCTACGACTCATTGGATCGCCGAGTCTGGATCGACAACCCCGACCAGAACACGACCGGCGATGGCGAGGTCCG
>JAJCXQ010000343.1 GCA_029263355.1 Acidobacteriota bacterium
TTGATGTGTTATATGCCAGGTGAGACCACTGCCGGTGGCAACCCGGTTCCTTGGATCGAAAACTTTGGCAATCAATACGATCTCGTCGCCCGCACCGGTATGTTGGCCCCGAACAAGGAAAAACACCGCATCGCCATCGACGGTGGAAATTACGTCAAGCAGGGCAAGTGGGGGCACATCCTGAATGTCCACTATCTTTTCGGAATCAACGACCACTTGACCGATCCGGAAAACTGTCGCAACGACTATCGCCTGCAAGAGGGCGACGGGTCCGGTGCGCCGGAGCGCCCGCGACTGTACGATTACTTTCACGGAGCTGTCCCAGAGCCTTATTGATCAATTTTCGATCAGCTTTGGGAAGCCGGAGGCTTCTCGCCTCCCTATTATTTCTGGCAGTTCGAGTCCAGCTTGCTCCAAGCACAGATCCCATAAGCGTTGGCGATCACCCGAACGTTCACGGGTGCGCTTCAATAAATGGGTGGATACCGGTCGGCGGTCGAACCAGAACTTGCCGCTCTCTCCCACGATCCGCTCGCAGGCGGCCAGCCAGATAATGGTGTCGGCGCCTTGGCGTGGGTTACGCAACCGATTCTTGGTAAAGCGCCAGAATCGAGGTAATGAGCTGCTCACTCCGGGCGTATCGGCCCAGCCGGGGTGCATGCTGTTGAAGACGATGTCGCGGTCGGGAAACCGCTCAGCCCAGAGCTCGGTCAAGATCACCTCGGCGCGTTTGGTTTGGGCATAGGCCGCCACCCCATCGAAGGATTTGTTCCGCCAATGGATGTCTCGCAGATCGAGCTGTTGGCTGTACATGCCGCCCGAGGAGACATTGACCACCCGCGCGCCGGACGCCCCGAGGAGGTTCGGCAGCAACTTCGACGTCAACAGAAAGGGACCTGCGACATTGGTCGCCCAAGTCAGCTCCCAGCCGTCTTCGGTCTCGAGCCGACGGTCTGGCAGCACCCCGGCATTGTTGACCAATACGTCCACCGGCGTCTCACCCAGGCGGTCGGCAAACGCCAGAATCGACGACCGGCTGGCCAAGTCCAGCAATTCGAGGCGGACCCGCGGGTTGCCGGTCGCTTCACGGATATCGTGTTCAGCCACCTTGCCACGCTCCTCTGAACGGCACAACAACCAGACTTCAGCGCCTAGATGGGCCAAGGCATGGGCCGCCGCCCGCCCGAGTCCGGAGTTTGCGCCGGTCACGAGGCAACGTTTGCCGGTAAGGTCGACCGCCAGATCGTCGGGGCGAAACGCTCGCTGATGGCGCTCGAACCCGGTGCGGTCGAACGAAAAGTAGATGCTGGAGTCGGCGAGACGGCCCCAGAGACGGGTCGGCAGAGAGCTCATCGTCAGATGATAGCGGGCGAAAGGCCCGGCGGGTGCTATCTGAATCCACCGAATAGAATGTCGCGATCGTCAGTTCTCTCGGACGGATTGTGGTGATTAATATTTTCGGACACACGGACGGCTTCACCGGGACGACCGGCCTCCTGGTCTGGGGGGGCTCCAGCCGAGCTCACGAGCCAATGTCTCGAGTGCGGGATCTTTCCAGCCTCGGGCTGTGAGAATCGCTAGGGGCCGGCTGGCCTGATCTAGGTGACCAAGGCGTAGTTGGGCTTCCGCCAGGCTTGCCACGTAGTAGCTGCTCGCCTCTGAGAGGCCAGAGACAGCTGGCTCCAGCAATTTCACCGCTTGCTGCCATTTAGCCCTCGCCGCTGCGGTGTCGCCAACTCCCTCGAGAGCGACACCGACGGCGGTCAAGTCGGCCGCGACGTCATTACGATAAGAGGCATTGGTCGGATCTCCAGCGAGCAGTTCTCGTGAAAGTTCCAGCGCCGCTTCGGACGCCTCGCGGCTCGCGTCGAAACGCCCTTGGTCGCGCCATGTCGTGGCCAGATTGGCGTGGGCCACGGCCAGCTCGCGCTTCCAATCCGCGTTCAGGGGATCTTTCGACACCAAATCCAATCCAAGACCACGGGCGCTGCGAAAGGCCTCGACGGCATCGTCGCCGCGCCCCATATGGACAAGCGTCTCACCGATCTGGGAAGTGGTCATCAACAAATTGAGCTGGCGGCCAGGATCCCGGTTCTCCCGCCACAGCTCGAGGTCGAGGTCTCTGGCGTGGCTGAGATCGGCCAAGGCTCTCGGCCAGCGACCCCGCTCGAATTCCGTCGTCCCGCGGTACGACAGAATCACCGAGAGAAACCGGCGAGCATCACCCGGAATGTCTTCGGCTTCTTCGAGGATCGCATCTAGCTCGCTCAACGCGTCTTCATAACGATGCATTTCACGCAAGAGCCAAGCCAGCTCGGCTTGCTCTTCGAGACGCTCGAGGCGCAGCTCGGACCGCCGCTCTGGGCTCGACGCTGCTTCTAACTGACGCCTCAGCTGTAACGAGCGAGCTCGCAGCTCGAAGGATTCGCTCAGCTTCCCCTGCTCCTGCAGAGCCCGACCCAAGAGGGCCTCCGTCTCAGCCAGAGCCCGTCGCCAGTCCTCGCCCTGCGGATGCCCCTCGAGAGAAGAGATCAAACCGGTAAGGCTCTCGGCGCTCTGTCGATAGGCCAAAGAAGCCTTCTCATACTTCCCTTGATACTCCAGGACACGACCGGAATTTCGCAGGGCCCTGGCCCGCCCGAACCATCGGTCGACGTCCCCTCCGTGGCTGCCGAATTCATCGTAATAGCCGCGAGCGGCATCGGCCGCGGCTTCGAGCAGGTCGAGGCGCCCCAAGGGCTCGAGCCCACGATAGAGGTCGTCGACCATGAAGTCGATCAGGTTCTCGGCTCGGGTCTGGGCCTCGATGGCGCGCTGCTGCTCGCGGCGCAAGTCGACCGTATATTTGACGGCGCCGAGCAACACGATCATACCGACCAAGGCGGCGACAATTCGATTTCTCCGTCGGCGAGGCTTGTCGAGAATCGATCGCAGCCGCTCATGGACGGCTGTGGCCGAAGGACGCGCACCAGGATCCAGGGCCTTGAGCCCTTCGACCAAATCGATGAGTTCGGAGTCTCCGGCGACCATCTGCCGGGCCTCTCCCAATTGGACCTTGACCATCAAGGCAGGGAGTCCGGTGCTTTCGTAGGCGCGTACACCCTCGACCAACTCCTGGAGCAAAAGACCGAGGGAATAAAGGTCGGATCCCGGCGTCAAGGGTTCGCCCCGGGCCTGTTCTGGAGACATATAGGCCGGACTGCCCAGGATGTGTCCCGCCTCAGTCTCGAAACCGAGCTCGAGCTCAGACAACGTTTGCGACCGGGGATTGGGTTCGGCCGGATCTTCGTCCCACCTGCGGGCGAGCCCGAAGTCGAGCACCTTTGCATCACCCCGGGCGTCGATCATGACGTTCTGCGGCTTCAGGTCGCGGTGTACGATGCCTTGTTGGTGCGCGGCCGAGAGTGCCTTCGAGATCTGCATGACGATCTCGAGCTTGGCGGTGGTGTCGAGGTCCGGCGCCGCCTCCTCGAGTGAACACCCATCCACCAGCTCCATCACTAAGTAGTCTCCCTCGTGGGTGGTGATGAAGTCATAGACCCGGCAGATATTCGGATGCTCGAGCTCGGACAGCAGACGCGCTTCGCGCAAGAAACGATCGCAGGCGACTTTGCTGTTCAAGAGGCCGGGTCGAATGCACTTCACTGCGACCCGTCGACCGAGAACCTCATCTTCGCCGACGAAGACTTCCCCCATTCCGCCTTGGCCAAGCGAGGCCAACAGCACGATATTCCGCACTCGGCCAAGGGGCGGCAGAGGCGATTCCCCTTTCGGACGAGGATCGAGCAAAGGATGGGCTTCAGTTTCCGCTAATCGGCCGGTCATGTCACCGCCTCAGATGCCCCTATGGTAAACCCAACCAGAACGGCAGCAATCAAGAGTGGCAGCAAGCGAGCTGCTGACGAACGAGCGCCCCTCATCATTTACGTACCTGTCTCAGGGTCGGCTTCCGATTGCGCGAACGGCATCATCCACCGCCACCGAGCAACTCGGTCAACGCCTGGCCAGCCCCCACCGCCATCTCACCCCAAGTGACACACTCGACGCGGTCGATGGTCCCCATACCGTACGCGAGCAGCAGCAGGCTATTCAACGCCACCAACACGCCGACGCCAGCCACCGCTGCCCACCATGCCCCTGAGCGAACCTTGGCCCCGCGTCTCGACCGAGAGGACAACGACGAAAGCCCGGCTGCCAACCCGGCTGCTAGGAGTGGCATACATTCGGTCAGGTAACGCATGCCGAAGGCGTGGCCTCCCGACCAATTGGTCTCGTCGGCACTCGGTGGCGCGGTCAAAGACACCATCAACTCTGGCGGGCCACGCAGGCAACCGATCAAGTAAACGTCGGCCAGAATCACCAATACGAAGAGGCGCGCCCAACCGGCGCTACGCCCGGCTACCAACAAACCCAACAGGCCGACGCCGATGATCGGCGCCCAATAGATCGCGCCATGCCGGCACGAGAACAGAGCGTCGAAGAAATACGGCGAGCTCACGTCCATCAGATTGCGCCCCAAGGTGAGGTCTTCCGACTGCCAATCCTGCGCGCCTTCCCCTTGGACCGCGACACCCTGGACCATCGTCAGGTGCATGACCTGCAAGCTGATGGGCGCCAGGCAAGCCAGACCTGCAATGACTCCGGAATGGAAGGCTGTTCGCCAAGACGTCCGGCGCGCCTCCCGCAACAGCAACGCCGCCAACAGAATGCCGAAGATGGCATTCTGGTATCGAACGATCACCATGAGGCCGGCGAGCAGGCCCAGAATCGCGATCGACCGGTTCCCGCCTGATTGAGGCTCCCCGTCCCACCGTCGCCACCAAAGAAGAAGGTACAGCGAGACCAATCCAAGGGAAGCAGCATGGGCCATCGTCGGATGGAAGAAAATGTAGAAAACTGCTGGACCGCCAGCCAGCAAAGCCAGGGTCGCTCCCCAAGCGATCGAACCGGCCGCCAGGCGACGACAACACAAGAACGTCGCCCAGATCCCCAGCCAACCGTAGAACAACGACCCTAGACCAAAGGCGAACTGCGGAACCAACCCAAAGGGGTCGGGATCGCGGCCCGAGGCCTCGGCGATCAACCACTCACAGCCATAACCTGCAGCGTAGAACGGCGCCATGACCACCCCCGGGCCGATGGGCCACGGCAGCGAGACATTTTCCGGCACCGCTTCCCGGCGCGTGCGCAGTCCCGACATGGCTGGAGAGTCCGCCGGAACGCGTGCGTTGAGCTCCAGATAATCGTCCGTCACCTCGGTGTCGAAGTCGGTGACAATCGAATGGGTGTAGAGGAAGTACCCCGTACCGTCATGGCGGAAGAGGTACCCATCCGAGATGTGGAATACGAAGCCGAACGTCAACGTGCCGACGAGCAGGACGGCCGCGGCGGTCGCCAGTTTGATTCTTGCCACGGCCTTTCGCTGGCGTCGATCAGCTCCAGCCCGAGAGGTCGCCACTCTCGAAGCCATCGCCGAAGATCATGACCGGGCCGACGGTGATCGTAACCTCGAAGCCATCCGTGGTCTCGCCGGTCACCGCGATCGAAATACTTGCAGCAGCGTCGCTGAACGTCTCGCCAACTTTCCACATCGTACCCTCGTTGTCGCCATAGCCCGCTGGCGGCACATCGCTGTCGACGGTCCAAGCTGGCTCACTGCGACCGGGATCCACTTCGCAGATGATCACCGCGTCGTCTGGCACGTTGCCATCGTAGTTGCCAACGCGTTTGCGTGATTCGACGGTGTAAAACCGATTGCTACCTTCGATTTCGATGCGAGCGATGCGGTGGTTGCTGGTTGTCGCCAACGCCATGTGGTCGAGGGTGATATTGAAGCTACCGTCTCCCGGCGGAACGAAGATCTCCGCTCCGGGAATCCAACCCAAGCGATCATTCTTGTGGTACGCCAGCACATGCTTGCCTAGCCGACCATAGGTCGCATCGTTGACCGCATAACCCGTGGCAGCGCTCATCACATCCCAGGGTGTGTCATAGGGGTTGCCGTCATTATCCCAATTGGTGGCGTGGGGTAGACCGAAACCGTGCCCCATCTCATGGGCGATCACCCCTTCGTCGGCGTAACCCCAGGGCGGCTCCCAAGTCACTCGCCAGGACTTGGACAGGCCATCGAGAGTAGCGAATCGACTGCCGCCCCAGGCGCAACAATCGAGCAGCCCATTGAACATCATGTTGATGCCTTGGAAGGCGCTACCACCGTTGCTGTAGTCGATGAACGGATCAGCCGCCGCAGTACAGTCGTTGAACAGCACCCCAAGATTGGCGTTGGATCCCGAGCCGGGAGTTGGGACATAAAACGTCTGTGGATTCGGCAACACCACCCAATCGATGGCCGTGCTACCGACGATGTCGATGGTGTCGTAGGACAGCTCCCGCCAATAGTGGTCGAGGCCACCCGGCTGATTGGCGTACATGTTCTGAAAATAGGCCAGATTCTCGGGTTCCGAGCCAATGTCCTGGAACTTACACAGAATAGACACCCAAGGCTGGGAGCCAGAGACGCCACCACGCGCCGCGTCGGATGTCCCATCCGCCAAGAAAACCACCGATCGCACGCGCAGCGGAGCCCCGTCCGCCGTACCCCGACGGACGCCTTCGCTGGCGCCAGCGGGCACCACTGTGGCTTCGACCAAGCGCCCATCCCAAGCCGCGAGGCCGCCATGCAAACGCAACAACGCGGCACTGACCTCGAGCTCGAAGGTTCTGCCAGTCTCCTCAGTCAAGTGGAACACTTGCAGCGGCGCCAGCTCCGAACCGGGAGATGGATCCCCCCACACCACATTGATCCGGCCGACGTGCTTTTCGAATTCATCGGCAGCCAGAGCCGGACTCGGAGCCACGATCAAGGCAGCGAAGCTGGCGACCACGGCGAGTGTAGGGAGCGCTCGTCCAAACGCAGTTCGTCTAGGCGTAGGACGGGCCTCGAGTGTCAAACATCGTCTTTGCATGCATCTTCTCCTGGTGGTGACAGCGGCTGCGGGGCAGCCAGAGCATACCACTCAGGAGGCGATCTCGATCCGATAGGGATGGCCGGCAAGCTCCATTCGCGCAGGTTGCGGACCGTGTAACACAACTTCCGCTCCGAACACTTCGGCGCCACGATTCATTTCCGGCAGCCACAGCCGGTCTTGCGGCACCAAGACCACGTGACGGTGGACATCCCCCAACTTGGTGAAGGTCGGTCGCGGCGGCGCCGTCGGCTGAAGGCCCAGGCTTTGACTGATGTTTCGGATCGCGGCCATCATATCTGCAACCACCAGACCGACATGATTGACGTAGAGCAGATCGGCAAGACTGAAAGGGCCATCCCTGTGATCGCCCAAATCGTCACGGGCGATCAATTCCAGGATGTTGCCCGCCGGGTCAGCGAAGTAGACCGCCCGGCGGCGAGCGGTGGTGAAGTGAAACTCCTCGCGACCATCCGGATGACGCAACAACGGTAGACGTTTTGCCAACCAGGCCTTGCCAAGCTCGAATTTATTCGACGGAATCGCCCACGCGAGGTGGTAGTACGGCGTATCGTCCTCGGGAGTCGGTTCGAACAACAGCTCGGTGCCCCCTGTTTGGACTCGCAGAGATGTCCCAACTCGCGCCACCGGCCAACCCATCGTCCGACCATAAAAAGCCTGCATCGCATCGAGTCGAGTCGCCAGGAAGGTCGCGCGTAGGACGCCTCGCTCGGTACCAACACTGGCGGGTACTTCCGGAGCGGCCAAAGCGTCGAGCGTAGTCTCCGTGCCGATCCAAGCGGCACCGAGCCAAGCTGTAACGCTGGCTTGGCCAAAACGGCGGACGAACGATCGACGGGAAAACGTCATGGCAGCTCCCTAGAATGTTACGTCTCTAGAGTTACGTACCAGCCAAGCCGAGGTTTCGATCATGCCACCGCAAATCGGCCATGCTACGCTTCATGAATCATGCGCAAGACAGCACATCCACACCCCGAATCGGACCGTCACGTCCTCTGCCCGTTTTGTGAAACGCCTTGCGACCGTGGGCTGTCGACGGTTTGTTCCGGCTGTGGTGCACCAGGGTCCGGCGAAGACGATGACATGATCTTCGACAACTCACACCAGGCCGACCGCCAAACTCTCGCCGAGGCAGCCCCGACCGACCGGGCCTCGGCGGGCGGCGCCACTCGACCGAAAGCCCGACTGCGCAAGAAGCTTTCGCGGCGATGACGAAGATTGACATCCAATGAGAAGCTCCACAGCACGTCTGATCCTGATCGGCCTGATGCTCCTAGCGTGGTGCAACACGGTCGTTGCCTCGGATCACGCCCCTGCCAACAAAGTACTCACGACCCCTCCAGAGAACCCCGACCCTAGTCAACACTACCTCTTCTATCTCCACGGACGAATCGTCGAAGGGTCCGACGGCAGCCCCGTAAGTCCGGACTACGGTCCGTACGAATACTTCGACATTGTTGGTCGCTTTTCGCAGGAAGGCTTCGTCACGATCAGCGAGATTCGAGAGGAAGACGCAGACGTTCCGGAGTATGCAGAAAAGGTTTCTGATTGGATCCGTCAATTGCTGAGCGCTGACGTTCCGCCCAGTCGTATCACAGTCGTGGGCGCCTCCAAAGGCGGCGTCATCGCGTCACATGTTTCGCATCGTCTTCGCAACCAAGAGATTCGGTATGTGTTCTTGGCAGGACTCTTTGCAAGCCTTTTCGAGAAAGCGGACGTAAGGCTTTTTGGCAAGGTTCTCTCCATCCACGACAAGAACGACAAATTTACGGTCTCTCCTGAGCTCTTCTTCGATGGCTCACCGGGCATCACGACGTCAAAGAGCATCGTGACGGAAACCGGGCTGGGGCACGGACTGCTCTACAAAGCCTATCCGGAGTGGTTCGACGAGACGGTTCGGTGGACTGGACTCGAGACCGAAGCCGCTGAGGACTCCGCGGTCGACTAGTCACCTGGCGGGTTCTCATCGAAACGCTTGTATTCGCAGCTTGAAGGTCGAGAATTGATTGTGACCCTACTCGGAGGCCCCATGCAAGACGTCCGTCATCCTCGATTCGCACTTTTAGCGATCCTCGCCGCCCTCCTCCTCGGCCCCCCTGCCAACGCCACCTGGTCCATCGTCGCCGTAGACACTGAGACACAAGAAGTTGCGGTCAGTGGAGCGACTTGTGTCACCGGACTCGACCTCAAAGCTGTTCTGCCCGTGGTGGTTGTGGGCGAGGGAGGCGGCGCCGCGCAGTATTTCGTGGACACCTCCGGTCAACGACGCCAGATCATGCACGACGGCATTGTCAACGGATTGACAGCAGAGCAGATCATCACCCAGCTAGAAGCGTTGTCGAGCTCAGACAACCATCAGCATGGAGTCGCCGAAACCGGTGCAACAGCGAGTGATGGCTCTTCAGCCACCCAGACTGGTGCAAATAGTGGCGCCTGGGCGGGTGGCAACACAGGCACTGTCGGGAATATTTACTACGCCATACAAGGCAACGTCCTCACCGGGCCACCGGTCGTCAACATGGCGACGCAGACCTTTGTCAACACGGTTGGGGATCTGCCGGCAAAAATGATGGCCGCGATGGAGACCGCACGATCTTTCGGCGGCGACGGACGTTGTTCTTGCTCGCCCGGGGATCCGGACGGCTGCGGCTCGCCACCGGCCAGCTTCGACAAGGCGGCTGATATCGGCTTCATGATCGTCTCACGCTTCGGCGACATGGACGATGCCGCTTGCACCGGTAACGGTTGTGCCGACGGCGATTATTTTCTCGACTTCAACGTTGCCAACCAAACTTCCGTCGACCCCGACCCGGTATTGCAGCTTCAGACTCTCTTCGACTCCATCAGGACGAACCATCTCGGCCGGCCCGACGCGGTGGCAAGCACTCTCGACTTCACCCCCAACGCGCAAGGTTTCCTGCTCACCGTCGAGCTCAACGACTGGCAGGGCAGTTCGATCGGAGCCGGTGTAGGATCCTTCACCGTCGTCCACGCCGCAGACAGCGCCGGCATCACCACGATCAACACACCGACGAACAACGGCGATGGCACCTACGACGTGCAACTCGATTGGGACGGCAGTCCCGGAACCGACGTTTTCCTAGTCACCGCCGACGACGGAATGCGTCCCATCGTCTTGCCACCGCGGCGCGCGACCTTCCAGCTGGAGGCAATTTTTGCCGATGGCTTCGAGTCAGGAAACGCTACGGCTTGGAGTTCGATCGCCCCATAGTTACATTACGGCTTCAGGCTGTCACAGGCCCTGTAAGGGGTCGATATCTTCCAGCAAACGCGACAACCCGACGGCACGCATTCGCCCTGACATCGGGAAGGTGTGGTCCCCCGGATACACCACGTCGAGACGCTCCAACTTCAGATTCTCCAACGCAGAATACATCGATTTTGTCGAACGCGGCGAGTCCGTGCGTTTGAACTCGAAACCGCGGCGTTCGAGGCCACGGACGACCAATAAATCCAGCTCGCCACCAGTGTGTGCGGCCCAGAAGTAGCATTCTTCAGGCCGCGCTCCGAGGCGGGTGACGACCTCGTTGAGGGCAAACCCCTCCCAGGATGCCCCGATCTTGGGGTGCCGCTCGAGCTCGGCACCCGTGCTGACTTCGAGCAAGGTGTGCAACATGCCACTATCGGCAATGTAAATCTTCGGAGACTTGACCTGTCGCTTACCCAAATTCTCGAACCAAGGTTGCAACTGGCGGACGACGAATGTCGCGGTTAGCAGATCCAAATACCTGCGCACCGTCGCGCTCGAGACGCCGAAGGCGCGGGCCAATTCCGCAGCATTCCACACCTGGCCGTGGTAATGAGCCAACATCGACCACAAACGCCGCAGCATGGGTGGTGGAACTTTCACCCCGAGATTGGGGAGGTCGCGCTCCAGGAACGTCTGTACAAAGCCACGACGCCACGCGACGCTCTCTTGTAGGGAAGCGGCCAACGTGGAACGCGGGAATCCACCCCGTAACCACAAATCGTTCAGTGTGTCTAAGCCGACTTCGTCCAAGCTGAGCCCGTTCAGCGGATGATAAAGAATGCGACCAGCCAACGATTCTGAAGATTGCTGGAGTAATTCTGGCGCGGCGCTGCCAAGAACCAAGAATCGCGCCGGGTTGTCGGGTCGGTCAACCAACACTCGCAGCAAAGGGAACAGCTCGGGCTGTGACTGAACCTCATCGATCACAACCAGCCCTTCGAGGGGCTCTAGAGCTAACTTGGGTTGATGTAACCGAGCAAGGTCCGTAGGATCTTCGAGATCGAAGACGGTGACAGGTCCCTCGCGACGAGCGACAATCTGACGCGCCAGGGTCGTCTTTCCGACCTGCCGCGCTCCGATGATCGCGACCACTGGATGGTGGCCGAGCATCTCTTCGACAGCTGCAAGATGTCGGTGGCGAGCTAACATAGACACAACAATACAGGAAAATCGGCCAAGAGATGTCCGATTTTCCTGGATAATCCCTGCTATCCCTCCCGCGAGCGACGAATCATTGATAGGAAGCGGTTCGCGAGCATGAACTGCTGCGGAGTACTGCACGGATTCGGCGCCGAAATGTCGCCACCGCATTGGACTCCAGACGACAGTTTGTCGTCGATGAGTTGGGTAAGGAACTCGATCATCTTGGCGTAGCAAGAGACGCCGAGGGCACCAGACGCAAATTCGGCACAATTGGCGAGGCGCTCGAAGTGTTGGATCTGGCCACGCTCCAAATTGACGCCATTGACGAAGGGGTCGCGAGTTCCCTCGTCCCCCCTGCGGGATGTTGTAGCGATCGACCACGGTGCGCCCCGCCTAGCCGAACCTTCAGGGAGGGCGATGTTGGGGCGGATGAAGTAGGCCAGTTGCATCCTCTTGTTGTAGTACCGTCGTGCGACCGCTGCCATCGCCACCCAGATCCATGGTGATCGACTGGAAGAGCGCTTCTTTCGACGGATCGAGGGGTGAAGGTCGCCAACCCGGTGTCGACCACAAACAGTTCCCCAGCTGGCGTGACGGTGGCGGCAAAAGGATCCAAGGCTGGGGCCAGGCTGTCGTAACGCTGCAACGCGTAGACTAATGAGTCGTCCGCCGCCACCCGCGGCTGGACGCTGGCTTCAAGCCAGCGGATCGGCCGGCTGGTATCGTCCAACGGTCCTCCCCACCGCGACAGCACGTCGACTTGTGAGGCCAACCGTCGGCCACCGGGACCGATCAACACCAAACCATCGGTGGAGGTCGAACCGAGACCCTCCGGCATTGGAATCCCGGCGAAAGCAACCTCTTGACCGCGCTCGAAGGGACGATCGTCACGGATCTCGACGCAGGTCACGCCGTCGAGCGAACCCACCCGGGAAAGCCCCAGATCACCCGCAAACGCGCCGTTTACCGGCAGCCTCACCACACCGGCCGGCGTTGCCGTGCCGGTCGTCACGGACGACCAGGCCGAGAAATCACCAGACTCGAGGTCATCAGCAAAGATCAGGGCTTGGCCACTCACCGAAGCCTCGATCATCAGATACGAAGCGACAGCCATCGACAGAATTCTCGCAATCATGCTCTCCATCCTCACGTTCGTCCAAACCTCACCTGGGCAACTCGAGGAGTTGCAAAGTAGAAGACGCTGGGATCAGATCCTTTCCTAGAGGAGATCCGGGTGGCCATCGCCGCCCTAAAGCAGCCGTCATATAGATGAGCAGGGCTCATCCAGACTTCATTTCTTTAGACACCGCCGATTGACCTTCCTGAAACGACGATGAGCGTCTCCCGCTGCGCTCCGAGGAGCCCATAGATGGGATTGGACATTATGTAGGTCCCTTGACCACGTACTACAGCGGCAACTGGAAGACCGTGATTGAACAGACTGGTGACTCGCCTCTCGAGGAAGTAGGACCCGAGCTGACACCCTGCGAAGGGGAAGAGCTGCTAGCCTTCGAAATCAAATCAGGACGACAGCCCCTCGGTGTCGCCGCTCTGACCGAGGCGGTTGGCGCTCCTGGCGCCACCTGGCGGAATCAGTTTCTATCCGTAATCGAGAACCCGAATTCTCTCTCATCCGCGGACCATAAGGGTTCGATCGCGAAGTTGAAAGTCCACACGCCGACGCCCTTCCCTAGCTGTGACCCGGATAACCGAACGACCGCCTAACCCCTCATCCGAGCACACGTCATAGTCGCTGACGGCGAAGGCTATACCCTGCATCATCGCACAGCGAAAGAGTGGTAGATGTGGGCAATCATCATGAACTGTTAGCCCGTGCTGCACAGAGTCAGCGCCGGGGCGGCGCCGTCGCAAAGATCACCGGGCGACAGCTCGTCGTCGATACTGGGCCTCTAAGGCTTCCGCACTGAACGTCGTCTCTATTTCATCGCTAGCGCCTTATTACCGCCACGAAGACAGGTTTAGCATCTTTAGCTATTTAATTTGATAGATCTGCCAAAACATCTATTTTTCGTCATTCAATGTCAATTTATATGAATAATTGTTGACAAGAGGCCTCGAGAAATTCTACAGGAGATTGAACAACATCTTTTAGTCCTCGGGAAAGATCTCATTACCTCTGGTGCCCTTGCAGAGTTGCTCTTCAAAAGCTTGGTACGGCTAAACCCAGCTGCTGCGCGCAGATTCGCTGCAAGGTACACAGCTAAGGATGGAGAACCGGACTTCCGGAAGGACTTCAGCGGATTCTCTAGAAGAGCGTTGAACGGTAACCGTCAACTTCAGCTCTTCACTTCCAGTAGAGATTAATCGCACACACCCGGCCCTCTTTTTAGCTGCCAAGTGCCCAGAGAATTCCCCCGCAGTATCAGTACTACTTTGACCAGGCCATTCTCGACGATGCTGAACGACTCTGGCTCCACGACCACCTACCCTGCCGTCGAAGTGTCGGGAGTTGTTCCGCTGGAGGTGACCATCCGCGGACCCGGAAGGGATCTGTGAGCATACACTGTTACGTGGCCACTGCCATCGTCATGCGGTCCGTGGTGATCGATTGGACGAGCGCTGCATTCGACGGATCGAGTGCAAGAGTCCCCTCCCGGTGTCGACCACGAACATCGCCCAAAACGGCGCGATGGTGGCAGAGAGACGACGCTCACTCGCTGCGCAACGCGACCGTCGGCTGCACCCGGGTCGCTCGTCGCGCTGGCAACAGACACGCCCCTGCCGCAGCAGCGATCAACACCACGGATACCCCGAGCAGCGTCAGCGGATCACTCGGTCGTACCTCGAACAACAGATCCGTCATCAGCCGACCAACGGCAAACGACGCCGCCAAGCCAACAGCAAGGCCGACCACAACGAGACGCAAACCCTGACGCAGCACCATGAGCAGCACACTGCCACGGTGCGCGCCGAGGGCCATGCGGATTCCAATCTCTTGGGTACGCTGGCTGACTACGAAGGCGACAACACCGGACAGGCCAGCCGCGGTGATCGCCAACGCCAACGCCGCAAACAGCCCGAGCAGTAGGGTCGTAAGCCGCGGCGAGGCGGTTGACGCGGCGGTCTTCGATGCCATGGATTCGATGTTCGACACCGGTTGATCCGGGTCAACGGCCCACACCAACTCCTTTACCTCACGCGCCATCGCCATCGGGTCGGCCGCGGTGCGGATCAACAGATTCTGTGAAAAGCCGCCTTGCGCCAAGGGCACGTAGAGCTCGTCGGTAGCGGCGACGGCGGGCCCATACTCGCGGACGTCGCCGACCACACCGACAATGGTCAGCCAAGTTGTGCCGCCGTCGACCGAGACGCGGCGCGAGACCGGATCGTCGTCGCCCCAATAGTTACGAGCCAGACTGCGGGTGACCACCGCCACCGGTTGCCCTTGGGCATCATCACGGGTGTCGAAGGTGCGACCTCGCACCAGCGGGATGCCGATCGTTCTGAAATAGCCCGGGCTGGCGATCCGAAAATCGATCACCGGCGCCAGGCCGCCATCGTCGATCGGCCGGTCCTCAATCTGAAAGCCGCGGTTGCGCGGTCCCTGACGTTGGAGAGGCAGGTCGCTGGCCACTGCCGCTGAGACCACGCCGGGATGGTTACGCACCTTCTCTAGCAGACTGTCGAAGAAGGTCACGGCGGCTTGAGAAGTGGTGTACTTTGTCCAATTGAGAGACAACTGAGCGGTGAGGACACGCTCGGGATTGAACCCTGGGTCGACTCGCTGCAGTTTGCCGAAACTGCGTAACATCAAACCTGCGGCCACCAACAGCACGACCGACACCGCAACTTGTGACGCGACCAATGCGCCACGCAGCCACTGCTTGCCCCGGCCGGCGGTCGCGTGACTGCCATCCCTCAGCGCCGTCGCCAGATCGCCCCGGGTTGGCAAGGCTGACATCGCGCCGAACACCAGGCCAGTGGCCAACGAAATACCGAGGGTGAATAGCAGCACCCAACCGTCGATCGAAATATTCGTCGCACGGGTGGTGAAACGAGCGGTGAACGCCACCAACATGCCTAGCCCACCGTAGGCCAGGATCAAACCGAGAGCGCCGCCGGCCAACGCCAGCAACCCGCTTTCGACCAATGTCTGGCCCACCAAGCGACCGCGACTGGCGCCAAGGGAGGCCCGCACCGCCATCTCACGCTGGCGACGCAGCATACGCGCCACGGTGAGGTTGGCGACGTTGGCGCAGGCGATCAACAACACTAGGCCGGCGGTGCCGAGCAGGATCAACAGGGTCGGCCGAGCCTGCTGAGTGAGCACTTCTTTGAGCGGCACAGCGTTCACTTCATAACCACGCTCGGGCTGGTAGGTATCCGGAAAGTCGGCAACAAAACGCGCGCCGGTCGCAGCGAGATCCGCTTTCAGGTCGTCCAGAGTCTTGCCCGCGGCTAACCGCCCGGTGACCGTCAGCGCGCGAAAGGCGCTGCGGTTTTGGGTACGGGCAGCCTCACCGCTGGCCCGAAACGGACATGCCGACACCGACATGTAGACATCGTTTTCGTTCGGATACTGCGGGATCGGCGGCAAGACACCGACCACTGTGTGGGGGCGGTTGTTCATTTCGAACACCTGGCCGACAATTTCGGGATCACCACCGAAACTCCGTTGCCAGTAGCCGTGACTGAGCACCAACACCGCCTCGGCGTCGGGTTGGTCATCCGCGGCGCGGAAGGTGCGCCCGAGGCGAGCCTCGACCCCCAGCAGATCGAAGAACTCCGCCGACACCACTCCCGTCACCACCCGCTCCGGTTCGCCGCGACCCAGCAGGGTGAAAGTCATGTTGTGGTACTCCACCATCGACTCGAGGCTCGCGGTCTGCGCCCGATAGTCGTAAACCTCCTGCACCGAGAACGGCAGATTGTCGATCTCCGCCTTGGGAGCCGCCTGCCGTAGGACAACCAGATTGCTGTCGTCGAGATAGGGCAGCGGACGCAGCAACACTCCTTGGATCAGGCTAAAGATCGCCGTGTTGGCGCCGATGCCCAGGGCCAGGGTCAGCACCGCCACGGCCGTGAAGCCGGGACTCTTGCTCAAAGTCCGCAACGCGTAGCGAAATTCCCGCATGAAATTCTCCTGGTTCTGCTGCAATCTTTGCCCGTGCGATCGATCCAACCAGGTGATTGTGGCCCGCCACCCCAGGCTACCCGCAAGCCTCGTGCAGCCAACGGTCGTTAGCGTGACGGGAACGGGAGTCAGGACGGCGCGGACAACGGAGTCGTCACGCTTGACAGGTGTCTCGCTTGACAGGTGTCTCGCTTGACACCCTATCCGCGACCTCTTATCGTCCTCGCGCCGCTCTTTTGTTCATCTATCTGTGTTTCGCGACTTCATCCACACCCACCTCAACCCACACCCGGTGAACTACCAACGATGCTCAGGAAACACCTCAGGTGGACTCTTCTGGCCGCTTCTTGCCTTATGACCACACTCTCTCTCGCCGCCGTCGGCGGTAAATGGACACCGGAACAGCTACTCGAGCACGACCCGGACTGGCTGCGGGAACTCGGTCTCGAAATCCCGGCGAGTGAACTCTGGGATATCGAGAAAGGCGGCCTGCTCGAAGCGGTCGTCAACGTTGGTGGATGCTCCGCAGGCCTACTGTCGAATGACGGCCTGGTGCTCACCAACCACCACTGCATCTTCTCGATCCTTCAGGAGCACAGCACCCCTGAGCGCAACCTGATCGCCGACGGATTCCTCGCCGACGGCCGGGAGGACGAGCTTTACGGCACCGGCGCCCGGGCCTCCGTGCCCCATCGTTTCACCGACGTTACCGCCGAGATCGAGGCCGCAGCAGCCGCCGCAGGCGATGACTTGGCGCGCTACAAGGCGATCGACCGCAAGCAAAAAGAGATGGTTGCCGAGTGTGAGCAGCAGGCCTTCACCCGCTGCCAGGTCGCCACCTACGACGACGGTGTTCTCTACCAGCTGGTCGAAGCCCGCGAGTTTCCCGACATTCGACTGGTCTACGCGCCACCGCGGGCGGTGGGCGAATTCGGCGGCGAGGTCGACAATTGGATGTGGCCACGCCACACCGGCGACTTTTCCCTCGTCCGCATCTACGCAGGCGCCGACAACCAACCCGCGACCCACGCCGGCGACAACCGCCCCTATCGACCGCGTCGCCACCTACCGATCGCGCATCAAGGGGTGAAAGACGGCAGCTTCGTTGTCGTCGCCGGCTATCCGGGCAAAACCTATCGTTCGTTGATCGGCGCCGAGATGGCGGAACGCGCCGAGCGCCACTTTCCCGGCCGCGCCAAGCTCCTGCGCGACTGGATCGAGGTAATGGAAGCTGCCGGCGCGAACGACGAGAGCGCTCGTATCTTGCTCGCCGACCGAGTCAAGAGCCTCGCCAACCGCCAGAAGAACGCCCGCGGCCAGGTCGCTGGCATCCAACGCGGTCAGCTGCTCGCCAAGAAACAGTCCGCTGAGCAAGAGATGCTGGCCTGGATCGCGAAGAACCCCGAGCATCAAGCTGCTGCCGACGCCTACCGTGAGCTCGAAGCCATGGTCAACCGCGCGGCGGCGACTTGGGAACGAGACTTCTTGCTCGGGCATCTGGGGCAAGGCCCCAAGGCCCTCAACCTCGCCCTCGACATCACTCGCTGGGCCATCGAGCGCGCCCATCCCGATCTCGAGCGTCATCCCGATTACCAGGATCGCCATCGCGACAAGCAGCTCGATGGTCAGCGCCGGGATCAGAAACGCCTCCACCCACCCACCGAGAGCGAGTTGCTGGCGGATTTTCTCTACCGCCTCACTCATCTTCCAGCGGAACAGCAAATGCCGACCGTCGAGAAGCTTCTCCAAGAGGGCAAAGATCACGAACAAATTGGTCCCTTGGTGGAAGGCTTACTCGACAGCTCCCGCATCTTCGATCTCGACGCACGCCTCGCCATGTTCGAGCAAAGCGTCGACGAACTGCGTCAACGCCGTGATCCGCTGATCAACTTCGCCTTGGATCTCAACGCCGAGATCATCGCCATCGAAGACGAGCAGCACCGTGCCGAGGGCGCCATCTCCCGCCTGCGACCAACCTGGCGTCGAGCACTCCGTACCTTCCTGGGCCGGCCGGTCGATCCCGACGCCAACAGCACCTTGCGGGTCAGCCTCGCCGAGGTGGCCGGTTATCGTCCCCGCGACGGCATCTGGATGGAGCCGCAAACCCGTCTCGGCGGCGTCATCGAAAAGTACACTGGCGAAGCTCCCTTCGACGCTCCCCAAGCACTGCTCAACGCCGCCCCCAAAGCCGCTACCAGCCGGTGGGCTGACAGCGACCTCGGCGACGTCCCAGTCTGCTTCCTAGCTACCGGTGACACCACTGGAGGTAACTCCGGTAGCCCAATGATCAACGGCAAGGGCGAGCTGGTCGGCGTCAACTTCGATCGCGTGTGGGAAAACATCGCCAACGACTTCGGCTACAACCCCGACATCGCCCGCAACGTCTCCGCCGACGTTCGCTACCTGTTGTGGATGCTCGAGACGATGGGTTTGCCAGGATCACGAGCCTTGCTCGACGAGATGGGGGTCTCGGCGGAGTAGGCGGTTCGTCAGAGCAGGTGGCAAGCCTTAGTCGACGTCAAACCAGGGCATCAAGGACACGCTTGGGCGTCACGACCT
>JAJCXQ010000344.1 GCA_029263355.1 Acidobacteriota bacterium
CAACCACAACGAGCTGCCTGCTGAGCGCCCGCCAGCAGCGAAAATCGAACGCATCGATGCCGGTAAGTCGCGCAGCACCTCACCGCCCACCGCCAGTCCGGGCTTGGGAATCAATCCGAAGACCATCAACTCGCGGCGTGAGTGGAACGACCGCATCAAATCCAGTGCCTGCTCGAAGGTGCGCGGTTCGCGCTTCTCGAATGACATCCGGGCGGCGTCCATGCTGGTGCCATCGCCGATCAGGACAACGTAGCGGCCGTTCGGCGTCTCAGCCGGTACGTTGACCTGTACGACCCGGCGGGAGGTTTCGCCACGGTAGGCTTTCAACTCCAGCGTCACCGGCACCGTCTCGCCGGGTGCAACCCGGGTGCGTCCGGCGTGTGCCGAGCTCAAACTCACGGTCCGTGGTCGGTCAACCTGCGTGAGCTCAACCTCCACCGACTCGATTGCGACCTCGGCAAAGGGATTGAACTCGACATAGGCCGCGTAGCTCAGTAGATAGATGATGCTGTCGAGCGCCGCTTGGTCGCCGTCGAAACTCTGGCGGGCGACAAGATCCTGATGCCCACGCAGAGCGATCCGGGCTTCGAGATCGAGTCCTTGAAAACCACCGGAGTAGGCGGCCGAATTGATCGCGCCTAGCGCCGAGATCGCGATCAATACAGGTCGCATCTGTGGCAAGTTGGAAACTTGCATGTGGAACTCGCGATCGCTGAGCCCGGCAAGCTTGACCGTCAAGGGTGTCGTCGGCGCTGAGCGGCCGAGAAAACCACGCAGGCCCGCCTCGCGGTCTTGATCGAAAGCACCGATCATTGGTCCCGCGTTCGACATCTTGAAGGAGCTGGCGGCGTTGGCGAGAATCGTGATCACCTCTGAGCTGGCCAAGGGTAGGTTGACTGGCCCGAGGGAATACATCGGATGACCGAAGGCAAGGATCTCGTCACCATCACGATCGGTGACCGTTCCGTGGGCGGCGAGGTTGAGATCACCCTGCACCAGGAGCGCCGCCACCGCGCTACCCGGGCGAAGCTCGTCACCGTCTTGGGTGGCGCTACCGCCTGCCGTCATGTCGGTCGTGAATTGACCACCGTCTGCCGCTATGCCTGTCGCGAGATCGCCACCGACCATCGCTGCCATCGGAGTCACATCCCCTAGGGAGCCGCGCAACAAAGTCATCGCCGCGTCGCCGAAACCCGAGGCCGTCCATTGTAGGCTGGAGCGGGCGCCGTTTTGTGCCGCCGGTAGCCAGCTCGCCAGCTGCTGGGCGACCACGTCAGCTGGCAAGTTCTGAGTCAGCAAGTCATCGAGGGTCAGACTCAGCCCGGAACCGGAGGCGGACCGTGGCGCCGTGCCGAGCGGCAGTTCCGACAGTTGACGCATCGCGCCGATCGGCGTGATTCCGGCAATCGCATCAAGGCTATAGTTGTAACTAAAGGCTACAGCTCCAGCTAGCCGACCATCGAAGTAGACCGGGCTGCCGCTCATGCCCGCCACGACTCCGCTGCGCTCGAGATCCTGGCCGGTAAGCCGCGCCACAATGTAGTTCAGCTCAGGGGTCATGTTGCGGATCACCCCCAAGACCTCGACATCAAAACGCTCGGGTTCGCTGCCGGCGAATACCGACAAGCCATACCCCTTTTGGCCACGACTGAGCTCATCGACTGTGATGGTCGGACCGGCGCCGGCCGGGTCGATACTGGCGGCCAATTCGAGCGGAGCTTGGGCCGAAGCAGCCGGGAATAACGCGATCATCAGTAGGACCAGCCACCTCGTGACCAGGCACTGCCTCGTGACCAGACACTGCCTCGTTAGCAGACTCTGACTCACTCCCCCAATGCCCTTCAACAGGGTTTGAGCTTGGAAAAATTGTCGCTTCATGGGTTCCATCTCATATCCCTCAGTCGGCATCTCGAGTCGCGGATCTCCCAGCAGAGTGCACCGGCCTCGGAATTGAGTGCAGCAGACTCTCCGGGAACGCTCCCTGTCTCAAGATTCGTGGCCGCAGGACCACCGGATTCGGATTCGGCGTGGCGCTAACATCCCATCGGACGAGGGTCGAAGGAGGGCCTCCGGGCAGGTTACCGTCGTCGACTATCACAATCGATCGGCTACGGAAGGATGGTCTTCTAAGAAAAGGCTGGAGAAAGAGCTCGAGCTCTTTGGGATCGAGGATAGGCGGCTCGCCGGATCGGTTGGCACTCGTCGCCGTCACCGCAAATCCTAGCTCCCGAATCAACTGCCTCAAACGTCGATGGGCCGGAACGCGCAGCGCCAGGGTCGCGTCGCCAGCAGCCGCTGCCAGCGGCTTGTCAGTCGGCAACACAGCGGTTAAAGGCGCCGGCCACAGCCGCGCCAAGAGATCGAGCTCGGGGCATTTCGGATCAACACCCAGGGCGACAATCTGCTCGATGTCGGCAGCGACGACCGGCAAAGCTTTGTTTCCCTGCCGCCCTTTGAGCTCGAAGATCGCCTCGACACCCTCGGTATTGCGAGGATCAGCAGCTAAACCGTAACTCGACTCGGTGGGTATGGCGAGCACACCACCGGCTCTCAGCAACACCTTCAACTCATCGACCGGCTGGCCCCAAACCCAACGCTCGGGCACCTCTACCGCCGTCAACCCCCCGCCCCTACGATCAACTCGCGGGCGTGAGACCGGGACAAATCGGTGACTTCACTACCCGCCAACATCCGCGCCACTTCGTCGACCCGATTGCTCTCCTCCAGCCGCTGAAGTCGGGTATGGGTGCGCCCCTTTCGAACTTGCTTGGAGACCTTGAAGTGCAGATCAGCGCAGCTCGCGACCTGTGGCAAATGGGTGACCGCCAGGATCTGTCCACCCTGAGCCAAGCGTTTCAGCTTGGCACCCAAAATCGCCGCTTCACCGCCACCGACGCCGGAGTCGACCTCGTCGAACACCAAGGTCACCGGCCCAGCGGTCCGGGCGCCGCCACGGGTGGCTAGCTGCACCGCGAGATACAGCCGCGACAGCTCACCTCCGGACGCTACTTTGTGCAGCGCCCTGAGCTCCTCCCCAGGATTGGGCGAAAACACAAACACCACATGGTCGTAGCCCAACTCGCCAAACTCGACACTCTCACCCGCGACCTGCAACGGGCTGTCGGCACGCCGCCGTCGCTCGAGGCGAACCGCAAAACGTGCTTTCTCGAGCGCCATATCGCGCAGTTCTTTTTTCACTCGCCGCGCCAACTTCTCAGCCCACCTTCGGCGACCTTCTGATAGCTCGCCGGCCGCTTCAAGGTAGCTGACGACCGCCTGCCGTACTTGCTCTTCGACCTCAGCGAGAGTGCTTTCGTCAACCTCGACCTCGGCGAGCTCAGCGGCCAACACCGCACGCCGCTCCAAGG
>JAJCXQ010000345.1 GCA_029263355.1 Acidobacteriota bacterium
TGGCGATCGAAGATGATCTGCTCGGCCGAAGGATTGGCCCCTATCGGTAGGAAGAGCTGATCGGCGAAGGCGGCATGGGGATGGTCTATCGCGCCAGCCAAGAGCAGCCGATTCGACGCACGGTGGCGCTCAAGCTGATCCAGCTCGGCATGGCGACCCGTGAAGTGATCGCACGTTTCGAGTCCGAACGACAGGCCCTGGCGGTGCTCGACCATCCCAACATCGCCAAAGTGTTCGATGCCGGGGCCAACGACCAGGGTCGCCCCTACTTCGTGATGGAGTTGGTCGAAGGCGTGGCGATCACACAGTTCTGCGACGAGCACAAGCTCAGCACTCGTCAACGGCTGGAGCTCTTCATGGGGGTCTGCCGGGCGGTCCATCACGCCCACCAGAAAGGCATCATCCACCGCGACCTCAAACCCACCAACGTTCTGGTGGCGGAGCACGACGGCGAGCCGGTCCCCAAGGTGATCGATTTTGGGGTGGCGCGGGCGGTCGATCACCGGCAGCGTGGCCACACCGCCCTCACCCAACTGGGGGGCTTCCTCGGCACCCCCGAGTACATGTCCCCCGAGCAGGCCGAAATGTCCCTCGATGTCGACATCCGGACCGATGTCTATTCGCTTGGCGTGCTGCTCTACGAGCTCTTGGTCGGCCGCCTACCGTTCGACTCCGAGAGCCTACGAGGCGGCACTCCTGAACGGCTGGAGCAGCTTCTCCGCGGCACCGACATCACCCCCCCGAGCACAAAAGTCGGCACCCTCGGCGAAGCGGTTCAGGCCATTGCCGCTCAGCGGCAGACCCAGCCCTCGAGCCTGCGCCAAGAGCTGCGCGGCGACCTCGACTGGATCGTCATGAGGGCGCTGGAGAAAGACCGCGAGCGGCGTTATGGCACCGCATCGGAGCTTGGAAACGATATTGGACGGCACCTACGGGACGAACCGGTGGTGGCTGGCCCACCAGGAGTCGGCTACCGGGTCGGCAAATTCGTCAAACGCAACTGGATCGGCGTCGCGGTGGTGGCCAGCGCGGCGATCCTGCTGCTCAGCTTTGCCGTCGTCACCTCGTGGCAAGCGGCCCAACTGCGCCGCGCCCTCGACCAGAGCGAGCGTGAAGCCCTCAAATCGGCCGAGGTGACGACGTTTCTAACAGATCTGTTCCAGATCTCGGATCCCAGCACTGCCAGGGGCAACAGTATTCTTGCTCGCGAGATCCTCGACCGCGGCGCACAGCGACTGGAGACCGAGCTTGATGGCCAGCCCGAAGTCCAAGCCGCGATGATGGGGACTATCGGCGAGATCTACATCCATCTCGGACTGTTGCCCGAAGCTGAAAACCTGATCATCGGCGGCCTCGAGCTACAGCAACAAACCCTAGATCCGCTGCATCCGAATATTGCTGCCAGTCATGACCGCCTGTCTTATCTGCGCCAGTGGCAAGGTCAATATGCGGCAGCTGAGGAAGAGGCCAGGCGCGCCCTCGCGCTGCGGCGCGCGATAACGGGCGGGGGCGACGAAAGCGAGGCCCGTGGCGCGTTCCAACTAGGCAGGGTTCTGAGGTTGAGCGGCCGCTACCAAGAAGCTGAAACCGCGCTGCGCCAGGCGATGGCGGTTTGGGAACGGGTTGCCAGCTCTAACGATCCCGAGCCGATGACCACATTGAACGAGCTTGGCATGACGCTCAGTCGACTCGGCCGGTTCGAGGAGGCTAGAGCGATGCACCAACAGACCATCGACCACGGCCGACGTACCCTCGGTGCCGATCATCCTGATGTCGCCACCCGCAAGCTCAACCTGGCGAGTGTTCTCAGCGAGCTCGGCCGAGACGGAGAATCCGAGGTCTTGTTACGCGAGGTGGTCACGAGCCGACGGCGAGTTTTCGGGGATGAACATATCCTGTTGGCGGCTAGCATGAACAACCTGGCTCGGATTTGCCAGCGCCTCGGAAAACGCGCCGAAGCAGAATCTCTCCACCGGCAAGTCCTCGAGATGCGCCGCCGTTTGCAAGGGTCTGAGCACCCGGATGTGGCGTCGGCGATGACCAATCTCGGCGTCGTACTGCGCCAGAATGGTCGCTACACTGAAGCGGAGAATCTTTATCGCGAAGCCCTGACTATCAACCAACGAAACCTCGGGCCCGATCATCGGGAGGTTGCGATCGGTCACCACAACTTGTCGTCCCTTCTGCGCCGCCTCGGCCGCCTTACCGAGGCCGAGAGCGAAATCCGACAGGCGGTGGAGATCCTACGTCGTACGCTCGACGACCGACACCCCCATGTTGCTCGCTCACAGGCTGCCCTGGGCAAGATCCTGGTAATGGCCGGTAAGCTCGACGAAGCGGAAACGGTGTTGCGCGGAGCCGAAACGGTCCAGGCCGAAGCCCTACCGGCTGGACATTGGCGAGCTCTACAGACCCGCATGTACCTCGGTGAGTGCCTGACCGGAGGAGGCCGGTATCAAGAAGCCGAGCCAGTGCTGCTGGCAGCACTCACTGGCTTGACCGCCGCGCGCGGCGAGGATCACGACGAGACCCGTGCGGCGATGGCGGCGTTGGCGAACTTGTACGACGCCTGGGATCGGCCGGAGGATGCCGGGCGCTATCGCGCTCAGCTCGCCGCTTTGGACGCTCCCGCGGAGTGACCCATGTGGTCGGCCAGCCAAGCCCTGGCCACCAGCCACTGGCGGTTCACCGTCCGGGACGAGACATCCAGCACCTTCGCGGTCTCGGCGATCGTCAGGCCGGCGAAGAACCGCATCTTGACGATCTCGGCCAGGCTGGCATCTTGCGCTTCGAGACCGACCAAAGCTTCATCCAGAGCGAGCAACTCGTCGTTCCGCGGCTGCTCGGTCGCGACATCGTCGGCGAACGAATCGCGCTGCAAATCGCCGCCGTGTTTCTCCCGCGCCACGCGACGAGCCCGATCGATCAGGATGCGTCGCATCGATCGCGCCGCCGCGGCGTAAAAATGCCGCCGGTCGACCCAGGCGATCTCGACGTCGCCGATCAAGCGTAAATAAGCCTCGTGAACCAACGCTGTCGGTTGAAGCGTATGACCAGGTCGCTCGTTGGCCATGCGCGCCCGCGCGATGCGTCGCAGCTCGCTATAAACCAGCGGCAGCAGCTCTTCGGCGGCGTCGAGGTCACCTTCGCCGATGGCGTTCAACAGTTGTGTGGCTCGGCCGGACATCGTACTTCTGGGTGCAATTTCGAGATGCGCGAACAGATCTCCCCGAGTATCGCAGATCGATCGGTTTCCGAGAACGCAAAACGGCACCGTGTCGCAATCGTCATGGCTTTGTCGCTTGGACCACAGACAGCCCAAACCAGATCCGATGTCGCAGGCGATACCGCTCGTCAACTCAGGAGCCTCATGTCAAAGACCCCACAATATGTGTCGCAAAAACTGGCCACGACCCTAACGTGCCTGCTGCTCGCCCTATCGCCCCCCACCTCGGTATTCGCCGCCACTTATTTTGTCTCCAACATCAGCGGTGACGACTCCGACGACGGACTCTCCCCCGCCACCGCCTTCGCCACCGTGACGCGAGTCAACACCCTCAGTCTCCAGCCGGGTGATGAGGTGCGTTTCTTCTGTGGCGAAAGCTGGCGCGTCGACCCCTTGCACGTCGTGGACTCTGGCACCGCGGCTCTGCCGATCGTGATCTCGTCACACCCCGCTGGCTGCACAGACCAGCCGACGCTGTCCGGAGCAAGAGGCATCTCCGGCTGGTCCGCGGTCGGATTGAATCTCTACCAGGCGGATCTCGACGACGGCGCCAACGCCGGCCTTTTCCCTCTCGGCGCGGGGCACCTCTTCCGTGCCGGCGTCCGCCTGCCGCTGGGTCGCTGGCCGAACATCGCAGGGCACGGGGACGGTGGCTATGCCGAAGTCGACTCCTCGCCGAGCGCCACCCAGGTCACCGACTCAGAACTGCCGCCCGTCGACTGGACCGGTGCGGTGATGCGGATCAAGGGTATCCGTTGGTATCTGCTCAACCGCAACGTCACCGCAGACGTCGGTTCGACCCTAACCGTCAACGCCGCACTCTCCTGCTACCAAGAGAGCTGTAGCTGCTTCAGCGGCGACTGCGCACAATGGGGTTATCACCTCACGCAACACCCGGCGACCCTCGATCGCGAGGGCGAGTGGTTCTACGACCAAGCCAACAACCGGGTGCTGCTCTACTCCACCGGCCCGAAACCGGCGGATGGTGAGATCGAAGCCGCGGTGGTGCAGGCCAGCGCAGGCATCTTCCATGGCGCCGTCACTCTCGGTCGCCAGTTGGTCGAGCACATCGCGTGGGTGACCCTAGACAACCTACGCATTGAGCGCTGGTTCGCCAACGGCATCACCTTCCCGGAGAACCTACAAGCCGACGAAAACCACGATCTGACGATCCGTAACAACACCATCGTCGATGTCGACGATATCGGGCTGCGGCTCACCACTTGGGTGTGGCAACCCGGCGCTGGCAACGGTCCGGTGGGCTGGCGCGGTGGACGCAATCTACGGATTCAAGACAACCTCATCACCGGCGCCAACAGTCGCGGCCTTCTGGCCTACAGTGTCGAGTCCGAGTTTGTCGGCAATACGGTCCGCGATATCGCCCTGATTCCGCAACTCGGCCATCAAGGTATGGGCTGCGGCTTCGACACCACCGGTGAATGTACCGAGAGCGGCGACGGTATGTCCTTGCTGTGGGCTAACGTCGCGCCGGATCACACCGCCCGCAATAACGTAGTGCGCGGCAATCGGCTCCAGAACATCGGCATGAACGGCATCGACATCTACGGCCGCCATCATCTGATCGAGAACAACGTCGTCGACGACGCCTGTCAGTCGAAGGGTGACTGTGGCGGCATCCGGGTTTATGGTCAAGACAACCTGGCGACCACTCCCACCCACGACGTCGAGGTGCGCGGCAACATCGTGCGCGGCACGCTGGGCAACACCGACGGTGTCCACCCCTTCTTCGACGACCTCTTCGGCTTCGGAATTTACCTCGACAACTGGGTGCGCGACATCCTGGCGGAGGACAACACCGTTACCGGCAGCAGCTGGGTCGGCTTGATCTACCGCCTGGCCAGTGGCATCGGCCGCGACAATACCCTCTACGACAACGTCGACTCCGACTACGGCACCGAGCTTTCGGTGATCGGCTCGAGTACGGTCGAGATCACCGACAACACCCTCTTCCCGATCGGCTTCCTGCGCGAAAGCTTTCGTGTCTCTGATCTCAGCGTGTTGGCAGCAAGCGACGGCAATCGCTTCTTTAGCCCCTACGACGCCACCAGCATCTGGGACGAAACCCTGGCCGGCAACCCAGAGTTCGACGACCGCTTGACCCTCGCCGAATGGCAGAACCACAGCGGCCACGACGCCACCTCATCGACCCAGTGGTACACCCTGAGTGCTGGCGACCCGCCACGGTCGGAGCTGTTCGTCAACGACACCGATGCGGTACACGTGCTGCCGCTCGTCGGCAGCTATCTCGACCTCGATCAGCAGCCGGTGTCCGGCAGCTTGACGTTGCAGCCGTACAGTTCCCGCGTCCTGATCCGCGACGGCTCCGGCTCAATCTTCGCAGACGGTTTCGAGTCTGGCGACATCAGCGCCTGGTGAGAGCCTTTAGAGGCCTCGGAGGCGCCACAACAAGAAGGCGCACAATTTCCCTCCGCACACGTGTCGCAAAAACCACACGCTCCTCGCATGTTCCGATGAACCCCATCGACGAACCGAGGAGACTCCATGGACCTGCAGCGCATCACCAACTCGATACCGTATCTACCCGCCACTGTCCTCTCTTTTCTGGCTTTGTTGATACTGCTGCCGAACCCTCTCGCGGCCGTCGTCGAGCTGCATCCTCCGATCCAAGAAGCGCCGCCGACGACAGAAGATCTCAACGGCATCGCGGCGGCGCCCAATGGCGACGCTATTGTTGTCGGTAATGGCGCGACGGTACTGCGCCGCACTCTAGATCCGGACGGCAACCCAATCTGGACCTCGCTCAATCCTTGGGCAGCGGGTTTCTTCTCCGCCGAGATCCTCACCGTCGCCTTGTCACCGGTGGCTTATCCAGCTGGTGATGGCTGGGTGATCGCGGGCCGCGAAACAATCGTCGAGACCGACTTTACGACCACTCTGGTGGTTGACCAGCGGGCAGGATCAGGCTCATTTTTCACGCCGGTGCTGCCGACGGCCGACGCAGTCTGGTATGGCGTGCCCGATCTCGGGATCTCGCCCAGTTTCTTGCACCGCTACGACCGCGCCTCGCAGACATCGCCGGGCATCGCCTTCCCGCTCGGCGCCGTGCTGGCGATGTGCGAGCTACCCAATGGCAACATCCGGTACGTCACCACCAACGGCGACATCGAGGAGATCGACAACGCCCTACAGAGACCCACCCTCTTCAA
>JAJCXQ010000346.1 GCA_029263355.1 Acidobacteriota bacterium
CGGACGCGCATGACGCATTCGCTCGAGGTCGCGCAAATCGGCCGCTCGGTCGCGGTCGCGCTGCAACTGAACGAACCGCTGACCGAAGCGATCTGTCTTGCCCACGACCTGGGCCATACGCCTTTCGGGCACGCCGGGCAGGATACCCTGAACGCGTGCATGCGGGATTACGGCGGTTTCGAGCACAAACTGCAGTCGCTGCGCGTTGTAGATGAACTGGAAGCGAAATACGCGGACTTCCCCGGCCTCAACCTGATGTTCGAGACACGCGAGGGCATTCTCAAACACTGCTCGAAAAAGAATGCGAGCGAATTGGGGGATGTCGGTGAACGGTTTCTCGAGCGAACGCAAGCGGGGCTGGAGGCGCAGATCGCCGACATTTCGGATGCAATCGCCTATAACAATCACGACGTCGATGACGGCTTCCGCGCCGGCCTGATCAGCCTGGAGCAACTCAGGGCACAGTCGCTCTTCGAAGCCCGGTATCGTGAAGTCCATGAGAAATATCCGGGGCTCGACGATCGGCGGCTGATCTACGAGATCATCCGCCGCATGATCAACACCGTAGTCACCGACCTTATCGAGTCGACGAAGCGCAATATCGACCGGGTGCTACCCGGCTCAATCGATGACGTTCGCGAGGCTGGCGACCGGCTGGTCGGTTTCTCGGACGAGATTGCCGAACAGCACCTGTCCCTGAAGCAATTCCTGAACCGGCACCTGTACAGTCACGAGCAAAAACTCGCGATGACGCGCGAGGTGCAGATCGTGCTTGAAGAGCTATTTGCGACTTTCATGAAAGATGTCGGCCAGATGCCGCCGGAATTTGCGAATGCGGCCGGACAGGGCGATGAGCATGGCCGCGCCAGGGTGGTAGCAGATTACATCGCCGGCATGACCGATCGGTATGCATTCGCCGAACACGAACGCATCACGGGCTAGAAATCCTCAACCGATTTTACGCGCCAACTCGCGCAGTTTTCGGGTTAGAATTCGCGGCCGGCAAACCGATCCGGGACCAGTACGTGACTGCAAAGAACATCCCCACCCGAGACCGCCTCATATTCGCCATGGACGTTCCCGATTGCGATCGGGCGAAGGCGCTCGCCGACGAGCTCGGCGACGCCATCGCGTTCTACAAAATCGGCCTGGAGCTCATGATGAGCGGCGGCTACTTCGAGTTGCTCGACTGGATGCTCAGGCGCGACAAGAAGGTATTCTGCGATCTCAAATTCTTCGATATCCCGGCAACCGTAGGCTCGGCCGTCCGCCAGCTCAAGGACCGAGGCGCGAGTTTCGTGACGGTACACGGCAACCAATCGATCATGGAGGCGGCCGCGGCGAACAAAGGTGATTCGCTCAAAGTGCTCGGCGTTACCGTACTGACGAGCCTCGATCGTGGTGACCTCGACGATCTCGGTTTCGATTGCGATGTCTCTGCGCTCGTAGTGTCGCGCGCAAAGCGCGCACTCGAGGCAGGCTGCGATGGTGTAATTTCGTCAGGGCTCGAGGTGCCGAAGCTCAGGGAGTTCGTCGACGAGAAACTGCTCGTGGTGGCACCGGGAATTCGACCCGTCGACAACAAGCCTGCCGGCGATCAGAAGCGCGTCGTCACCGTCACAACCGCATTTTCGAATGGCGCGGACTATATCGTCGTCGGCCGACCGATACGCGACGCCGATTACCCGCACGAGGCTGCGGAATCGATTCAGGCATCCATCGAGGAGCAGTTTTCGTGAGCGATTTAAAAAATGATTTGTTGATTCGGGCGCTGCTGCGCCAGCCGGTGCCGCGTACGCCTGTGTGGATCATGCGCCAGGCGGGGCGTTATCTGCCCGAGTACCGTGAAACCCGGACGCAAGCCGGCGACTTCATGAGCCTGTGCCGTAATCCGGAGTTCGCCTGCGAAGTCACGATGCAGCCCCTGCGGCGCTACAAGCTCGATGCCGCGATTCTGTTCTCCGACATTCTGACGGTTCCGGATGCGCTGGGGCTCGGCCTCTATTTCGAACCGGGCGAAGGTCCGAAATTCGAGCGGCCGGTGCGCACGGCAGCGGATATCCGCAATCTGCCGAATCCGGACGTTGCGGATACGCTCGGCTACGTGTTCGATGCCGTGCGCACCATCCGGCGGGAACTCGACGGCCAGGTGCCGCTGATCGGATTTGCCGGCAGCCCGTGGACGGTCGGGACCTACATGGTCGAAGGCGGTTCGAGCAGGGAGTTCCCGACGATCAAGGGCCTCGCCAACGAAAATCCCGCAGTGCTGAACGAGATGCTCGACAAAGTTGCCGTAATAACGACGGATTATCTCAACGCGCAGATCGAAGCAGGGGCGCAGGCCGTCATGGTGTTCGATACCTGGGGTGCGACGCTCGAGCGCGATGATTACAGGCGTTTCTCACTTGCGAGCATGCAGAAAATCGTCGATGGACTGACGCGCGTCAAAGACGGACAGACCATTCCGGTCACCCTGTTTACAAAAGGTGCCGGGGAATTGCTCGCAGATATGGTTGGCACGGGTTGTGACGCGCTCGGTGTCGACTGGACGACCGACCTCGAAACAGCACGCGTATATGTCGAGGACAAGGGTGCGCTGCAGGGCAACTTG
>JAJCXQ010000347.1 GCA_029263355.1 Acidobacteriota bacterium
TTGACGGTTCGCGGTTTCAGAGTCGAAAGATCGGTCACGACATCAACTTCGACTTCTCGAACCGCTTCATTCGCTAGATCCAAAAGATAGAGACGACCGGCGCTCTCGAACACGATCTCTTTGGGACCGATGGCTGGGAAGCGGACATCATAGTCGGTGAAGTGCGTGACCTGGCGCAGGTCATCACTATCGCCCGCCAGCACCCAGATGTTGTTACGCCGAGCCTCGCCGCGATCGGAAAGAAAATAGAGCGACGAGCCATACCACATCGGTTGACCATGATTGGCGTCCCCAGCGGGAACGATCCGCGCCGAATGATCCTCCAGGTCAAACAGCCAAATCTGTGTCGTCAGACCTCCGCGGTAACGCTTCCACGTCCGAAAGTCGCGACTTGCGGGCATGAAGGCCAGAGTCCGGCCGTCGCTGGAGACAGCGCCGAACTCTCCATAGGCAACCGGAAGCTTTTCGGGCAAGCCACCGCCGCTGGCCGTCTTGTAGAGCTGACTGAAGCGATCAGTTCCAGACGCCATACGGGTCGCGAAGAGGAGTGATGTGCCATCGGGGTGCCAGTCGATCATGCGGTCGGCTGCAGGGTGATGGGTCACCCGAGTCGCCAAACCTCCCTGCGAAGGCACAACGTAGACGTCTTGATTGCCATCGTAATTGCCGCTGAAGGCAATCTGTTGGCTATCTGGCGAAAACCGCGGAAACGACTCTTCACCAGCTGGCGTCGACAGCCGCTGCGCAGTCCCTCCAGACTTGGGCACAATCCAGATGTCGCCGGCGTAAACGAAAGTGATGTGGGTAGCCGAGACATCGGGCTGGCGTAGCATGCGGGCATCGATCGCTGCGCCTAGCTGCGCCGCGGAAAAGAGCAGAGCAAGGGCGACGCACGACAAGGCATACGGAGCGAACGGGGGTCGTTGGCGCAAGGGAACCTCCTGCGAATCGAGTCGGTCTGGCAAGCTTGGGAGTACGTCTCTTTTTACGTACAAATCGAGCCGCGGGTTCTAGTTTCCAGCACCGTTGGACACAAGGTCGCGGGTGGACACAAGGTTCACCCCTACACTCTCACGAGGGATGTAGGGGCCGAGCTTGTCTCGGCCCGGACGAGTGTAATAGGGGTCGAGCTTGCCTCGACTCGCCCAAGGAACGCCTCAGTCGCCGAGCAGATAACGCAACAGTTTGAGCCGGTCCACTTCCGGCCAAGCCTCGAATCGTACCGCTCCAGTCCCCTCTTCCTGACGACGGACCACCGCCGGAACCCGGTTTAGATGGGCTTCTTTATCGAGGCCGAAGGTCAGGAAAAGCTCGACGCCGGGTGTGAGCTCTGGAGGCAGAGTCAGCGCCATGCCATCGCCGTTGATGTCGATCAACTTGGACGACCAGCAAAAGTCCTCCGACACCGACGGCGCTTCGATGGCGACGAAGGTGCCATAAGCGTCGAGACGTCGAGAGCGACGACGCTCTGCCGCCTCGGCTTCAAGCGCGCTGATCTCCGATCCATCGGTTGCGAGCGGAGCGGTTTCTGCGATCTCGGCTCCTATCGCCGGGGGTGTTCTCTGCTTGCGCATCATGGTTTCTCCGAGCCTGAGGATGGAGCCATTGTAGCAACTGGAGTGACGATCTGGCCTGCTAAACTCCTAGCATCATGAGCGCAAAAACCACCAACGAAAACGTGACGGATCCACCGACTTCTCGAAATGCTGGCCGCTTGGCCTTGCGGGCGCTGGCCGTAATCCTCATCCTCGCCATTCTGATTCTGGTCGTTGGCGCACTCGGCTTTCGCTGGCACCTCGGGCGCAGCCTAGCCGCTCTCGACGGTGAAGTTTCGATCCCTGGCCTCGCGGCTCCGGTCATCATCGAGCGCGATGCTCTCGGCGTCCCGACGATACGCGGTCAAAACCGCGTCGATGTCGCCCACGGATTAGGCTTCTTACACGGCCAGGAACGATTCTTCCAGATGGATCTGATTCGCCGGCAAGCTGCTGGTGAGCTTGCCGAATTGGTGGGAGCAGCGGCCATGGGCCTCGATCGACGCCTTCGCCAACATCGCTTTCGGGCCCGCGCCCAGGACATTGTCTCCGCCTTGGACCGTAACGATCGACAGCTTCTGGACGCCTATGTCGAAGGCGTCAACTCCGGCCTCAGCGCCCTCGGCGCGGCACCGTTCGAGTACGCTGCGCTGCGCACCGAACCCGTTCCCTGGCGGGCCGAAGATTGCTTTCTGGCGGTCTACTCAATGTATCTCGATCTGCAAGGCAACGGCGGCCAACACGAACGTGACTACGGCATCGCAGTCGACGTGCTGCCTCCCGCGCTCTCCGATTTTCTGACCCCGCTCGGCACCGAATGGGACGCTCCAATCGAGGGTGAACCATTCGCAACGTTACCGATTCCAACACCGGCAGATCTCGACCCGGCAGCGCAGCCAGCCGTAGAACCCAAAGCAGCGAGCTTGACGCCTATCAGGGGCCTCGACGAAAACTGGAGTCCGAAGGACAACTGGCGTTTGAATGAAGACGGAGGCGCCGACGCCCTCGCCGTCGG
>JAJCXQ010000348.1 GCA_029263355.1 Acidobacteriota bacterium
CGAGAGGAGCAAGATGCCTCAAGCTCGCCCGCGTGCTTATCTGATTTTCACCGGTTCTGGACCCATTTTGGCGCTATCGTCCTACCCTAAACTGACCGACAAACGTTTGGTCGAAAAGCTGCGTTACAAAGGCATCGACAAGTTCATCGCCTACCAGGTTGATCTCGATGCCGTCGAGAAGCGCTATTCGAGCTCTCTCGAGAAGGTTCTTGTGGACCTGCAAGAAACACAGGACATTCGCGTGCTCGATTTCAACGGCCACCAGATCATGGCGAACTTTTCGCTCGACGAGCTCGGCGATCCGATCAAGTTTGGGGCGTGATCAAGTTTGGGACGCAGTCAGGGAGAACCCGGCCTCGCCCAACAGCCGGTAGGTGAGCGGCAACGGCAGTCCCACGACGTTGCTGTAGTTGCCTTCCAATCGTTCGACGAACAGCGCCCCGAGGCCCTGAATAGCATAAGCGCCGGCCTTGTCGAGGGGCTCGCCGCTGGCGGCATACCACTCGATTTCGGCTTCGGTGAGCGGCGCGAAACGCACCGTAGTTTGTTCGACTGCCACCCGCGGCCGATCACTTGCACCATTCCACACCGCGACGCCGGTCAACACTTGGTGCTCGCGGGCTGACAGCTGCCGCAGCATACGGCGGGCATCCGCTTCATCGCTGGGTTTGCCGAGGAGCTCGTCACCAAGCGCCACGATGGTGTCAGCGGCGAGCACAATCTCTCGCTCATCGGTGCGTCCAGCTCGCGCCTTGGACTCCGCCAAACGCCAGACGTAAGGCTCGGGGAGCTCACCGGTTCGGGGGGTCTCGTCGATATCGACCGGCCGCACCGTGAAAGGCACCCCCAAGCCTTCGAGCATCTCGCGACGACGCGGCGAGCCCGAAGCCAGCACCAAACGAGATTCTGCTTTCACGGGTAGTAGCCTCGGATCGTTTTGGCGTCCAATCCTTTGCGGTGCATCTTGACTTCGACCTCTCGGAACTCGTCGCCACCTTCTTTCGACGACTGATAGGCGATTAGATATTGCGACCTCAGCTCTTGCTGGATCGAGTCGTAGACCTCGCCGAGCTGCGATGCGCGATCGATGAAGAAACACTCACCACCGGTCTCGGTCGCTAGGCGCCGCATGCGCATTCGGACTTCGTTCTTCTGGCTTTGGAGGTTCAGGCCGACGATGTAGATCGCGACGCCGGTGCGGCGTGCGAAGTCGATCGCATCTTCATAGGTGTAGGCGCTGTTCGAATCCTCACCATCGGTGAGGACAACGATCGCACGTTTGCCTTGCAGGCCGCTGAAGTAATGCAACGAAAAGATGACGCTGTCATAGAGCGATGTCTCACCTTCGGCGATCAAGCCGGCCAACCCACCGGCCAGCACTTCCTGGCTGTTGGTGAACCGCACCACCAACTGTGGCGCGTCGTTGAAGGTAATGAGCGCCGCTCGATCTCGTTCCGACAACACGCTTTCGAAGAACCGGTGCGCCGCTTTCTTGACATCGGAAAGGGACGCCATCATCGAGGTCGAGGTGTCGATCACCAGGCCGGCCCGAATCGGTAGGTCACGCATCGTCTCGAAGCGACGCACTTCCTGTGGCGCGTTCTCTTCGAAGATCGAAAAATCCTCCGGTGTCAGATCTTCGACGAAGTCGCCGCTGCGGTCGACCACCGTCGTATAAAGCTCGACGAACTGAACTTTCAACGAATCGATGTAGTCCGGTGCATTGATGATCTGGACATCCTCGGCGGAAGTGCCGTCGCGCAGATGGGCTAGCGCGCGGACATACGTCAGCTCGCCGCCGCCATCGAGCAAAATCGGCTGCTCGAAAGGCGGTTGGTAAAGCGTCGCCAGCAGGACCTCGTTGAGAAAGAACTCGACCTTCTCCAGCTGTTCACCTTCCGGGACCTCGACTTCGGCATGGGCGCGGACACTGGTGAGGTAGGTCTTGCCGCTCTGTGGCTCGATCAAACGCACCGAGAAGCGGTGCGGGCCAGCGTTGATCAACACCTCGTCACTGGCTAATACTTTGCCGTTGCTCCCCAGAGCCAGGGCTCGCAAGACGTGACTCCGCGGACGGTCGCCGAGGTTGACTTCGACACTGTAGGGAGGCCGACTCTTGCGCATCACAGACTTGCCGTTGAGCTCAAAAGCGACACGAGCGATGCCCTCGCCACGGGCGTCCGCCCGTACCCGCAGTTGTCCGACGGTGAGCTCTTCGGGGAGAGCGAGAATCTTGATCGTATGGTCGCCGGTGGAGATCGAGGCGTTAGCCTCGTTCAATCGAGTGTCGAAGATCGAGCCCGGGTCTGGCGGACGGGATGATTTGAGCCCGGTGCGGGGCAGCGGCGCCAAGCTCGCGGTCGTTGCCGTTGCAGCGCCGCGATCGGCGGCCGTCGCGACCGTACCCTCTACCCGGGGCACGTCGAGCGCCCGTGCTTCACGAAAGACTCGCTTGGAATTCAAGTCTTCCACCTTGACGATCAGCTCGTAGGCGCCAGGGCGCAGATATCGTTGGACCACCAGCGGTATCTGCTCCTTGACCGAGGCCTCTGGAAAGTCGAAACGGTAGCGGAAGTGATCGAACAGCTCACCCTTGCGTAGGATCTCGCCATCGATGAGCAGGTTATAGGACCGATAGTCGCCGATCTGCGACGCCTCGACCTCGACCGTCGGTACTCCAACCACCCCTTGGACCACCGTCCGGCTCTGATTGCGCCCCGGAAAACCAACGTGCAACTCGGCCTGCAAGAACTCGGTATCGGCGGCAACATCGGTGGACCTGGCCGCGAACGTTCGCACCCATTCATCGCTGGGTTTCGGTATCAACATCGAGTTGTCGCGCAAGCGTGCGATGTCGAGAGATTGTGACAGCGCCGAAAGGATGTCGTCGGCTCGGGTGCACTCGCGCGCGATCATCTGCGCCAACTGACGCTCTCCGCCGCCGGTGGATCTCAATGCGGTGACCAGCTTCGACAATCCCTGGCTCGGCTCCCAGAGACTCCGCAGGCCGCGATCCCGATTCTCGAAACCGACGAAGACGAGGGTGAAATAACCGATGACACGATCACTGCCTTCGGCATACTCCCAGACTTCCAGTGGTTCGATGACCTGCGAGCAGGTGAAACGATTGCGCCGTGTCGGCTCGCCGAACGTGAGCATCATTTGCGCGCGAGCGCTGCTCATGTCCTTGTAGAGCTCCCGCGCCTTGACCGCCCGCGCTTCCCAAGCTTCCTGCAGCTCGTTGCGACCGGTGCGGGTAAACGGATCTCGAACCTTCCAGAAACGCCGAATGAAATTGTCGCGCTGATAATCCTCACTGAGCGTCAGGAAGACCTCGCGCTCAGTGTCGCTGATCAACAGCTCGACGTTTTCGACCCAAGTCTTGTAACGCGGTGGTAGCGCGGCGACAGCATCATCGCCCGTCGCCTTCTCTTGCCGCTTGGACTCTTCTTGTGGGGCAGTCTCTTCGTGTGGCGCAGTCTCTTCGTGTGGCGCAGTCTCTTGCGGTAGCGCCTCATCTGTCGCCTTCTTGCCTTTGGCTGGAGATGGGCTCGGCAAAAGGCACAGCCACGCCAGTATCGCCGTTGCGGTCAGCGACCTCCAAGCCGTCTCGCGGCTCGCCAGCGTCTTCAAGGGTGCCAGCGTCTCGCCCTCTCTGGACTCTCTTCGACCACCGCGTACCTCACTGTCGGGAATCACCCAGCACCACAGCCGGATGGAAGCAACCATCCTACGCGCTTACAGCTGCACGTCAAACGTCGCTGGGACGAGTGAACGTCCCCGGGTTCTGGACAGTCCAAAGATACCACTGGCCGCTATCGACCGCCGCATCGTTCAACCAACTCAGTCTGAGCCGGGTGCCTAAGGGTAATAACCCCGCAAGGTCTTGGCTT
The DNA here is from genome assembly GCA_029263355.1 of Acidobacteriota bacterium. Classification (GTDB taxonomy): domain Bacteria; phylum Acidobacteriota; class Thermoanaerobaculia; order Multivoradales; family J023; genus JAAELT01. The sequence goes on from JAJCXQ010000348.1 coordinate 3,894, forward strand.
CCAGGCCCGAAGGCGCCAGATCGAGGGTGATGGTACGGAAGTCTTTTTTGCCGCTGGTGTTGGAGCTCTGGTAAGCAATCAAGTACCGTGAGCGGAGTTCCAGCTGGATGGCGTCGTAGACTGCGGTGAGCTCAGAGGCATCTCCAACCAGGAAGCTGCGACCGCCGGTTTCTTCGGCCAGCTTGCTGATTTTGCCGTAGTCCTTACGCGGCAAATTCAGCCCGATGACGTAAATCGCGACGCCAGCACGGCGGGCGTACTCCAAGGCATCGTCGAAATCGAAGCGGCTCGATTCGTCTTTGCCGTCGGACAGCAAGAGGACGGCGCGCTGCCCTCGGATGCCGTTGAAGTAGTACAGGGTGAAAATCAGACTGTCGTAGAGGGCAGTCCCGCGCTCCGCCTTGAGCCCGGCGAGACCTCCCGCCAGATCCTCGACATCATTGGTGAACTTGGTCGCCAAGTTGGGGTGATCGTTGAAGGTGACGATCGCCGCGCGATCTTTGGGTGTGACCGCTTGCTCGAAGAAATGTAACGCCGCCGCCTGAGCCTGCTGCAGACCGTCTTCCATCGAGGCCGAGACGTCGAGCATAATCGCGGCATGGATCGGCAGGTTCCTCACCTGCTCGAAGCGTAACAATTCCTGCGGGACGCCGTCTTCGAGGATACTGAAATCCTCTCGGCTCAGGTTGTCGACCGGCCGCTTCGACTTGTCGAGAACGGTGGTGAAGAGCTCGACGAAGTCGACCTCGATCTCTTCGAAGTTCTCCGGGGCGTTGATGAATACCAGATCCTCGGTGGATAGGTCATCCGGGGTGTAGGCCACTGCTCGCACATAGCCGACCGCGCCGCCTTCGGGCAGGATGATGGGCTGAATGAAGGGCGGCTGATACACGGTCGAGACTAGGGTTTCGTTGAGGTAAAACTCGACCCGGTGCACAACTTCGCCATCGGGGACCAGCACGTCGGCTTGGGCGCGCACACTGGTGCGGTAGGTTTTGTTGCGGCGCGGCTCCACCAGCCGTACTGCAAATCGATGTTGGCCAGCGTTGAGCATTTTCTCGTCGCTCGCCACTTCATCGTCTTGCCCGTTGTAGGCTTCGACCCGCAAAACCCGCGAACGGGGCACCTGACCCAGGTCGATCTCGACGTTGTAGGGTGGATTCTTCTTGGTCAGGATCGCTTGGTTGTCGAGCAGAAAAACGACCTTCGCGATGTCGTCGCCGGTGCTTGCCGCGTCGATGCGAACCAGCCCGGTCTGCCACTCGCCTTGCAGCGGAGAGATCTTGATGGTGTTCTCGCCACTACGGATGGCGGCGTTGGCTTCCGCCAACAATCGGGCAGTTTCCGGATCGGCGGGTTCCGGCGGCGGCGCCGATTCCAACAGCGGTACGTCGATCTCACGCTCGGCGCGATAGAAGCTGCCGCTGGTGATGTCCTCGACTTTGACGATCAACTGGTAAACGCCAGGGCGTAGGTAGCGCTGGAACACCAGCGGCAATCGATCCCCTCGTACCTCATCGAGCGGGAAGTCGAATTTGTAGCGAAAGTTTTCGAACAACTTGCCTTCGCGTAGAACCTCTCCGTTGAGCATCAGGTCGTAGGATCGGTGGGGTCCAACCTCGGCGGCCTGAAGAGCCGAGGTCGGGACCTCGACGTTGCCCTGCAAGATACTCCGGCTGAGGTGGCGCCCCGGATAGTCGAGGGTGAGGTTGGCCTCAAAAGTCGCGGCTTCGGCGGGTAAGTCGGTGGAGTAGGTCGAGAAGGTAGCAACCCACTCTTTCGCCGGCGGCTTGGGCCTCTTCTGAATCCGCGACAGCAGCATCTGTGCGCCGACAATCCCGCCCTGGCTGCTCAGAAAACCGATCGCCTGGGCGATGGCGCGCCCCTGATCGCCACCACAACGTCGCACGATGCCATCGAGGGTCACGTTGGGTTCTTGAGAAAGCTCACGAAACCCGTCCAGGGGCTGCCACATACGGTACTTGCCATTGCCCCAAGGCTGGTAAAACAGCAGGAAAAATTCGAAGGTGACCGTATCGCTGCCATCGTAGAACCAGACCTCAGTGGGCCATAAGTAAGGGCTACACTTGATCTTGATGTAATCCGTTGGAGGACCATTGAGCAGCACGGTTTGCGCCCGGTCATCATTCAGACCTTCGAATTCCTGCTGCACGAACCGCAGCCGTTCGTCAAAGCTCTCACGGAATTCGTTGCGCGAGGTGCGTGGATATGGGTCACGCACCTTCCAGAAACGCTCGATGAAGGCATCTCGTTGGTAGTCCTTCTCGAGCTCGAGAAACAGCTCTTTCTCGTCTTTGCTGATGATGAAATGGACGTCCGACAGCCAGGTTTTGTACTGCTCGGGTAGTAGGTCTTCTGGTTTCGGTTTCTTCTTGGCTTCCGAGATACGCGGCATCGCCAGCAACGCGACCAGAAGCAAAAACAGCCATGACCGTGACGGCTGTTTCGTTGGCCGAAGATGGAGGGTTTCCGGGTTCTGGTGGTCTGTCATCGAGCTCGTCACCTCAGCGTTACATCCTAGGGCGTGACTCAGCCTTCAACTATCGCGATGGGACGAGTCAACACCCCTGCGTTCCAGGCTGGGCAGGATACCACTTGGCATTGCGGACTCGCTTTCTTCGGACAGTCTGAACCTCGGGTGCTTTGCGCTAAACTGATTTAACGACATCTTCAGAATCATCCCATCAGAATCGTCCCATGATTTATCTGGACCACAACGCGACGACACCCCTCGATCCGAGAGTCCGGGCGGCGATGCTGCCTTGGCTCGGTGAGCTTCATGGCAATCCATCATCGGCCCATTCCGCCGGTCGACGAGCCCGCCGAGCGGTCGACGAAGCGCGAGAGCAGGTCGCGACGCTGATCGGAGGCCAGGCTTCCGAAATCGTGTTTACAGCTTCTGGCACCGAAGCCAACAACATGGTGATCTACTCTGCGGCACGACGCTGCGGCTATCGCGGTCATCTGGTGAGCTCGATCTTGGAACATCCCTCGATCCGAAAGACCGCTGAATGGGCGCAGCAGCAGACGACCCATGATCGCCACAGTATGGCCGGTGGCGACATCAGCGGCGGCGACATAGACGGCAGCGACAACATGGACGCCGGCGGCGCTATGACCGGGATCGAGCTAAAACCCTGTGTCGACGGCCGAATCGCCCCGGATCAGGTAGCCGGCGCGCTCCGTGCGGACACCCGGCTGGTCTGCTCGATGCTCGCCAACAACGAGCTCGGAACGATCCAGCCGGTTTCCGAAATCGCCACTCTCTGCCGCCAACACGGCGTACCGGTGCTGTGCGACGCGGTGCAGGCGATCGGTAAGATCCCGGTTGATGTGGCAGAGCTCGGGGTCGACTACCTGAGCCTCGCCGGCCACAAGTTCCACGGACCGTCCGGCATCGCTGCCTTGTGGAGCCGGCGAGACGCCGAGCTCCAGCCCCTGTTGCTCGGCGGCGCGCAAGAAGACCAACGTCGCGCCAGCACCGAAAACGTTCCGGCGATCGTGGGATTGGGCGCGGCAGCGGCGCTGGCGACCGACGAGCTCGAGGCACGAGCGGCGCATCTACGGGCGTTGCGGGATCGGTTCGAAAACGGTCTCGCTGCCATTCCCGATACCGTGATCCACTGCGCCGACAGCACACGTCTTCCCCATACCTCCCACATCGCCTTCGCCGATCTCTCGGGCCACGAACTGATGTTGCGGCTCGACGATGCTGGCTTTGCAGTCTCCACCGGCGCGGCTTGCCATGCCGGCCGACCGCAACCCAGCGCTGCTGTCGTTGCAATGGGCGCTTCCGAGAGCGAAGCTCTAGCTTCGCTGAGGATCAGCTTTGGGATGACCAACACCTTGCAAGAAGTCTCGGCTTTCTTGCCGGCACTGGCCGCCACGGTAGAAGGACTTCGCGTGCAAAACCGACGCGCGAGGGCTGCCGTCAGGGCGAGAAGCTCCGCCGCAAAATGACCGACCGCGAAGCCGCTACCTCCACTGCTGCGGCCACCACCACTGCTGCGCCCACCACTACCGTGCCACCCGAGAAATACAATCTGGAACAGATCCGCGGCATTGGGCCGGTGCTCCACCGTAAGCTCAACGGGCTCGGCGTCGTCAGTTTTCGCCAGATCGCATCTTGGACCGAAGACGATGTCGACCGAGTGTCCTCTCAGCTGGGCGCGTTTCGCGGCCGCATCTCGCGTGACCGATGGGTCGAAAAGGCAGCGGAGCTGTTGCGGGCTCAATCCTCGTCGTGATCGACGACGGCGTCCAAGGGTCCCGCCAACCGCACCCGGACGCGGATGAGAAGTAGCAGGGCCACTGAGCTGAGCGCCAAAGTGATTCCCCACCACAGGCCGCGTGGTCCAAGCTCCACCTGATAGGCGAGGTAGGCTGCCAGCGGCAGACCGATGAACCAGAAGCCCACCAGGGCGATCACCGCCGGGAAGCGGGTATCAGCGGCGCCACGCAAGACCCCGATCGAAACCACCTGCAGACCGTCGGCGACCTGAAACGCCGCAGCGATCGGCAGCAGCACCACCGCCACCGCGATCACCCCACTCTCGTTGGTGAACCATCGACTCAGAAACTCCGGCGCCAACCAGAACACCAACGCCGAGCTCGACATCACGATCACCCCGAGGGCGAGGCAGACCGCCGCCGCGCGTTTTGCACCCGCAGGATCCTGCCGCCCGATGGCGTTGCCCACCCGAGTCGCCGCCGCCCCGCTGATCCCGAGTGGCATCATGAACGACAACGCCGCCAGGCTGAGGGCGATCTGATGGGCAGCAAGCTCCCGCGCGCCGAGATTACCCATCATCAGCGCGATCGTCATAAACAGCCACATCTCGAGCGACGTTTGGACACCGATGGGAATGCCGATTCGCAGTTTCTGCAGAAAGGGTCCGCGCTTCATGGCCACGATCCATGATCCGCTGGCGTAGCGCCGCAGCAGTGGCAGACAACCCGCCACCAGCATCAGAAACATCACCCAGCGCGAGATGGTCGTCGCCCAAGCCGACCCTGCGACACCCAGGGCCGGAAAACCGTAATGCCCGAAGATCAACGTGTAGTTGGCCAACACATTGATCGCGTTGGCAACCAGAATCGCGATCACCGCCGGCCGCACCATGCTCATCGCCTGCAACGTCTGCCGAACGACGACGAACAACAGGAACGGCAGATTGCCGCCGATCAAGGTCCGTAGGTAAAGCGCGCTATCGGCAATGATCTCCGGTTTTTGCCCGACCCATGCCAACACACCTTCCGTCCGCCACATAATGAAAGACAGCGGCACAGTCATCGCTGCGGCGAGCACCACGCCACGTTTGAAATGACGACCGACGCGCTCGTGACGGCCCGCCCCGAAAGCCTGCGCCACCAGCGGGTCGAGAACCATCAAAATACCCATCGGGAACGACATCAAGCCGAAAGCCACGCTATTGCCAAGGGCGCCGGCCGCCAGCGACAGCTCCGAGTGGCGACCGAGCATCATGGCATCGACAACTCCCATGAGCATCATCCCCACCTGCACCACGACCACCGGCGCCGCCAACTTGGCGACGGCGACAATCTCGCGTTGCAGGAGTGCCCAGCGGTCCATAACAGTGGTCCTTGGGGTCGAAAAGGTGAACGAGGCTGATGGAAGCGGCACTGTATAACACTCGTCCATCGAAACAACGGTCGCCAACCGTCCGGCGTTTGTATCGTCTAATGGTGTGAGATGAAGCCCGAGACCTCCGCCCACCGACCTGGAATGATCGACCCTCGCGAAGTGAACCCGCGGAACCAGTAAAGATGACGACCGACGACAACCTCGTTACCCAGGCGACGGCAGGCGACCAAGAGTCCTTCCGGCAGCTGGTCGAGCTCCACAGCCGAGACATCTTCCGTCTCGCTTATCGCCTCACCGGCAGTCGAGAAGACGCCGACGACGTGGTGCAGGAGGCGTTCCTACGGGCCTATCGCTCACTGCATCGTTTCGACTCCCGCAGCCGGTTCGGCACCTGGCTACATCGCATCACGGTGAATTGTGCAATGGATCATCTGCGCCGCACGCAACGTGAAGCGAGTCGCCGAGAGCCAGCCGAGCACGAGCCGATCCTGGCCAACCAGATCTCGTTCGAACCTGGCCCCGAGCGCTTGGCCAGTAGCGGTCAGATCGAGCTTCAGGTGGAGCGCGCCCTCGGCAACCTCAGTCCGATCGAGCGCGCCGCCTTCGTGTTGCGCCATTTCGAGCAGCTGCCGATCGCCGATATTGGCCGCCAGCTCGGGTCACGTACCAGCGCCACCAAACACGCCGTCTTTCGAGCGGTCCGCAAGCTCCGCCACGAGCTCGCCCCATGGATGGAGAATCAAGATGTCAGAACTGCGTGATCAGGACCTGATCCTCTACTACTACGGTGAGGCAACAAACGTCGAAGAGATCCGACGTCGACTCGAATCCTCAGCCGCTGAACGAGTACGCTACGACGAGCTCTGCCGAATGCTCCAGCTCGCCTCCGACCAACCCGTGCCGGAGCCCCACGACGACTATGGCGCCCGCGTCTGGGGTCACATCCAGCCCAAGCTAGACGAAAACGAGCCCACAGACCGATTCCGGCGGTGGCTCGACGCGCTCCTCGGGTCGCTGTTGCCACCGCGGCGATTGATGGCCAGCGCCGCCTTGGTGGCGCTGGTGGCGATCGCCTTCACGGCGGGTCGTTACTGGCCATCCCAGAGCGTCATAGACGAACAACTTTCGTCGGCCGCTGGCCGCGAGCGCATCTTGCTGGTCACCGTAGCCGAACACCTGGAACGCTCCGAGATGCTGCTGATCGAGCTTGCCAACGCACCGCAGGACGGCTCCCTCGACCTCAGCCGCGAGCTGCTCTTGGCCGCCGAGCTACTACCCGCCAATCGCCTTTACCGACAGGCCGCGAGTCGCGCCGAGCAACCAGGAATCGCCGAAGTGCTCGACGACTTGGAACGTCTGCTGCTCGACATCGCCCACAGTGGCGAGCTCGCGGGGGATGGCCTCGACCAACTTCAAGACCGCATCCGCAGTAGCGGCACCTTGTTCCGCGTCCAGATTGTCGGTTCGCGGGTGCAGCGTTTGAATCCAACAACCCCACCACCAACAACCCCACCACCGAGTGAGCTCGGTGACGTTTAGGAGAGCCCTATGAAACTTCACACATTGCTGCCACTCCTGTTCGCCTCGTGGCTCCTGGCGATGGCCCCAGTCCACGCCCAGGCTCCCTTTCTCTCCCCTCGCCTGGTTGCTGACGACAACACTGCTGCCGGCGCCGATGAGCCCTACCGGTCCGGCCGTCAGGCCCTTGATGAGGCGAGATGGTCGGATGCCGCCCGCCGATTCGCCGAAAGCGCCGCCAGTGGCGCCAGCCATGCCGACGCCGCGCACTACTGGCAAGCCTACGCCCTGCACAAAGATGGACGACCCGCGGAGGCCCTGGAGGTTCTCGATACGCTGCGTCGCGACTTTGGCGACAGCAGCTGGTTGGACGACGCCAGCGCCTTGCAGATCGAGATCGAACAGCCGCGCTCCAGCCGTGCGTCCCGCGAATCTTCTCGCGAATCTTCCCGTGCCCGAGACTCGCGCCGAACCGCCTCCGGTCATGGCGAGAACAACGACGACAACGAGCTCAAGCTGTTGGCGCTCAACGCCCTGATGCACAACGATTCTGCACGTGCCCTGCCGATGCTGGAGAAATTTCTGACCGGTGATCATCCAGTGGAGCTGCGCGAACGTGCCCTCTTTGTGCTCAGCCAGAGCGATACCGCCGAAGCATCGCGGATGCTGCTCGACATCGCCCGTGGCACCCAACATCCCGAGCTCCAAGTGCGTGCCGTCCACTATCTGGGGATGTCCGATATCCCCGAAGCGATCAGCACACTGCAAGAGATCTATCGTTCCTCCAGCGACCCGGAAGTCAAAACCAGAGTCCTCCAAAGTTTCATGATCTCAGATGCCCTCGAGCCAGTTCTCGAGCTCGCCCGCAACGAGCCCGATGCCGAGCTGCGACAGCATGCCATTCACCAACTGGGGGTGATGGGCGCCCGTGATGCCCTCCGGGAGCTCTATCGATCCGAGACCTCGAATGAGGTCAAAGAGAGAATCGTGCACTCACTATTCATCGCCGATGATGACGAGGCCCTAGTGGACATCGCACGTACCGAAACCAATGAAGACATGAGACGCAAGGCGATTCATAGTCTTGGTCTGGTGGATTCCACCGCCGCGTCGGCCGCGCTGAACGAGATCTACAAGTCGACTTCGGACACCGAAACCCGCGAAGCGATCATCCGAGCGCATTTTCTGAGCGACAACACCGAGAAGCTGATCGAAATCGCGCGCACTGAAAGTAACCCCAAGTTGCGTAAAACGGCCATTCAGCAGCTCTCCTTGATGGACGACGACCGAGCCTTGGATTTCATGATGGAGATTCTCGAGCAGTAAATCGTGCCCTGAGCGAGGCCAGATGCCGCCGAACCCGTGGGGCCTGTACGACATGCTGGGCAATGTATGGGAGTGGTGCCGAGATGGTCAACGGCAATATGCCGCGGCCCCAGCGATCGACCCCGAAGGCCCTCTGGAAGGCACCCTCCGGGTCATCCGCGGGGGTTCTTGGATCGACCGCGCTCGCGACGTACGTGCGGCGTATCGCGACGGCTACGAGCCTGGCTACCGCAACTCCTACCTGGGCTTCCGCCTTTCTCGAGGTCCAGAGCGCGGAGCCCAACCCTCTAAAATAGCGGTAACTGAGCGTAACCGCTAGTTGAGCGCTCACAGTGCCGCAGCCTGAAGCGTTATGGGTCGCACGTCATTAAAACGGGCACGACGGGGGCTGGCACCCCCACCGCGCCCTCGACCACGCAAGGAGAATCAGTCCATGCGCAACCGTACTCTCGACTCTACCACCGCCCTCGAAACGACCAACCCCTTCAACCCCGCAGACCGCTGGTTCCTCACCGAGAAAGGGCTGCGCGCTTCCGGCGCCGCCAGCATGATGGCGACCGCCGCGAGACTTCGCCAAGCGGCGACGGAGCTGGAGCAAGCCGCCAGCCGGTTGAACCAAGAAGCGCCATCGCCCCCCAACGGTTCGGGGGTTGCGGTCCCCCTGGACTTTCGTCGAATAACCGTGTGTGGACGCTACCACCACCAAACCCGAGTGCCAGACCTTCGTCTCTCGGGCAAATGGCTGCGCAGCGCGGGTTTCGATCTTGGACAAAAGGTGCAAGTGCAGGTGGGCGACGGTCAGCTCATGATTTGCGCTGAGTAGCTAACGGGGCGTCAACCCGGGGACAATTGCCGCCACCGGCACGGTGAACGACCCGCGTAGCCACATCAACGCTACTGCGGTGCTCCTGGGTTGACGGCTGATCGCTGACTTGGCGTATTTCAACTTCTTCTTGAGATCGGGATCGAGCCCTTTGAGCTGGCGCTCGCAAGATCCGAGGATCGTGAGGATGCGGCGGCGGCTGTCGTCACAGGGGCGATGGGTGTAGTGCAGGCAGTGGTCGAGCGCCGCTGCTAGGGCGTGATGCTTCGGGCCTAGGCGAGTGAGGGCTTTGCGGGTAGAGCCCAGGCGTAAGTCGGCGTCCCGCGGGTGGCGCAGTCGAACATGGAGCTGGCCCTCGACCCACGACAGTCGGGTGCGGACGTCCGTCCAGTGCTTCAAGCCGACAATACGCTCCTTGAAAACTAGGGCAATCTCCAATGCCTGTTCGTCAAGACTCCGCTCGGCGGTCCTCTGGAGGAAACACGAGAGGAACGCCAGATCATCCATGAAATAGCCTCGCGGCGACGTAAGATCGATCTCTTTCAAGGAGGTGTCCACATCAAGGAGAGCACGACCAGGATCACCGTTGTAGAAATGCTCAAGACCACGGACGTAGCAGATTCGGCCATATGGATCGCCCGAGGAGCAACCCAGATTGTCGACTGATTTGGCGATGGCGACGCTGGCTGCTTGCGGGTCGCGATTCTCGACCAGCAAATCACCTTGGCGAATGTACCAATCGCTGGCGCACTCTTGGCAGCAGGTCAGCGCGGAAGCTCGGTAGTCTTGCAGGTATTCGCCGGCCTGGTCCCACTTCGTGGTTGCGATGTAGGCGTGGACTCGGACCCCTTCGGCGCGGTGTATCAAATGTGGATCGCCGATTTTGTGCGCCAGCTCGAGGGCAAGGCCTGCCAACGCGATGCCGGACCCTTGGTTCTGTAGCGCGTGATCGACACAGTAGTCGAAGAACGCCTGGCAGAATTCGGGCTTGTGACACCGCCTGTCTTTGAGCACCCGCGCCGGCTTTTGCTTGATCTGGTTGAGCAGGCGCTCCACTCGGTTTAGCTGCCGACGGGGCTTTACGTCGTTCGACGCTGACGATATCGCTGAAGAAGCTGTCACGGAGGGTGCCATGATCCGAGAGACTCTAACACAAAAACACCCCAAAGAAGAATAAATCTTCCTTTAGGATGTTGCCGACACGAGCAACCCTCGCGGCAGTGGCTTCACTCCCATGCCGCGTAGTCCTCGGGGAAGGCGCAAAAAAGGCGCCGACGAAACCACCTCTTACGAGGCGGACGTCGGCGCCAAAAGGGATCCGACAATTAGGTCTTAGGCCACGAGGATCCCGGTATCAACGGGCTCGCTACCTCGCGGCGCAACCTCGCCAGGGACCTCGTCACCATTGGTGTTGGAACCGGTGGTGACGCCGTCATCTGGCGTGGTGTCATCTGGCGTGGTGTCGTCCGGCGAACTGTCGTCCGGCGAACTGTCGTCCGGCGGAGACGGGTTGCCGTCATCATCACTTTGATGCGTTCGACCGAGTCGCGTTGTGGACGGCCGAACTTTGTCGGCCAATTCGACTTCGTCGCCAAAGCGACACATGTCCTCGAACTGACGCGCCACGCGCAAGAAGACCTGGTCGTGGTCCGACATGGTCCTATGCTTGTCCCGCAGGATCTCGTCGATCGTGCGTTTGGCGTGGTTTGCCTGCTCGAGATTCGACCGTAGGTCGACCGCTGCCATAGCCATCTGCTCAGCCTGGGGGCGGGGGTCGAAGGGACTGTCGAAGAACGAGTTCCCCAAGGCCTGATCGGGATCACCCTTGAGGATCCGGTTGCTGATCAACGTCGCTTGCCGTTGCAAGGTGACGGGATCACGACCGGCAGGGTCCTGGAGGGCGAGTCCCTCCAGCGACGGCTTGTTATATTGCGCTAACACGCTGCGACGTAGACCATCGATCATGCGAGTGATCAATGTGGTCAGGTCGTTGCGAGCTTGGCGCAACACGCCGTCTTTCTCGTTGGCGATGTACAACTTGTGGTCGACCCGGACCAGCTTCTCTAGACTGGCCTCGAGGGTGCGAGCAAAGCCCACAATCACCGCGAGAGGTGAGGGTGTTTCATCACCCTCCTGCAAGTGGGGCTGAACGATGTTCAGCATTTTGGTGGCCACCATCGGACCCTGTTGGACCAGGGCCGATAACACGAAGAGCGCGGAGCGCATGCGTGTGGTGACCTCTTTCGACATCTTGGCTGCCATAAGGCACCTCCTTCTTTGTCCGGCGTGCCGGGTGAAGCACGGCGGACGGGTTTGAGATTCACTCTGTGTTAAATACATAGGTCTGCTACATACACAGAGTGTCGTGACCGTCGGCTCCTGGGAGCTCTTGGCCACGGGGAAGACTGTAAAAAAGAAAGAGGTGTTTTTGTTGACCTCGACACGATTTTCCTTAATCAACTGACCGGTCGGTCAATAAAACAGTCATTTTCGCGAACAATCTGGACCATATCGTCCGTGTGGAGTTCACACGACCGTTATGCAGATGCCAACTCGGCTGTGTGAAGTTCACAGAGGCGTTCTGCAAATGCCAACTCGGCTGTGTGAAGTCCACAGAGGCGTTCTGCAAATACCAACTCGGGCGTGTGAAGTTCACAGAAGCGTTCTGCAAATACCAACTCGGGCGGGCGAAGTTCACACGACCGTTATGCAGATGCCAACTCGGCCGTGTGAAGTTCACAGAGACGAGCAAAAACTTCAAACTCGGCTGTGTGGAGTTCACAGCCGCGGCCATCGCCACCGCATACATCCCAACGAAGGCCGCGGCGCGGCTGCGCTGAACCTCCAGATGGACACTCAGCAGCCCTTCTTCGTTCCGGGACCTATGGGCTCAACGTTCGTCTTATCCTGCTTCAGCCTCGGCGCCTACGGAATGGATCAACGCCCCGGCCAAGACCGCCAAGGCGCCGCCAACAAAGTAAGGCAGACCCGCATTGGCATCGTAGAGGCCGCCAGCGGCCAGCGGTCCGAACGCCCGGGCGCCCGCCGCTAGCGACTGGCCAACCCCGAGGACGGAGCCTTGGCGATCGGCAGCAGTGAGCCGCGAAGTGAGCGCTGAAAGCCCTGGCACCACCAGACCTTGACCCATTGCCAACAGCCCGAGAGCAGCCAGCGCACCGGTCAAGGCGGGGGCTAGTGGCAAAGCCGCCAATGCAGTTCCCATCAGGATCGCACCGGTGGCCGCCACTCGGCGGATGCCAAAACGTTTCGTCAAGCGGCCGATGAGGGCGCCCTGAACAAGGATCATGATCACTCCGACATAGGTCAGGACTAGCCCGAACTTCAGGTTGTCGAGGCCAAAACGGTCACGACCGAGAAACGCGAAGGTGGTCTCCATGCTGACGAAGGCGAGGGTGGTCAAAAACGTGGCCGGCAGCACCCGCGCCAACCCCGGCTGACGAAGCGCATTCGACCAAGCCGCGAAGGTCCAACGATCGCTGGTTGTGCCGCGGGATTTCGATTCCTTCAGGCGCCAGATCGCGAGCAGCAGATTTACCCCGGCCAAACCTGCCGCGGTGAACGCGACGGCCGGAAATCCCAGGCCGAGGGCGATGAAGCCGGCGCCGAGAGCTGGGCCGATGACAAATCCGAAACCGATCGAGGCGCCGACAAACCCCATGTAGCGGGCTCGCTCGTCACGGCTAGTGACATCGGCAACATAGGCCTGAGCGATCGAAATGCTGCCGCCAAACAAGCCGGCGACCGAGCGGGCGAGGCAGAGGGAAAGCAGGCTACTGGCGAGGCCGCAGAACACCAACCCAGCCATCGAACCCACCAGACTCATCAACATGACGGGGCGACGCCCGTAACGGTCCGACAAACGACCCAGTATCGCAGCGCCGATCAGCTGAGCCAGGGAGTAGGCCGTGAACAGCAGCCCTAGGCCCACGCCCGAGGCGCCGAGGGTGGCAGCGTAGTACGGCAGCCACGGCAAGATGATGCCAAAGCCCAGCAGATCGAGGAAAACCGTGAAGTAGACCACGCCGAGGGCGGCGCGATCGGGACTCTTCAGTGTCATCAACCGTCCTCCCCGGAGATCTCTGTCAGCTGCCCCGAGCGCGCCCACCGCCAAAGTAGCGCGCCTCCGACCACCGCCGCCACCACCTCTAGCGCGCCCGCCAGCACGAACGCAAAACCGTAGCCGTGGGCTTTGTAAGCCCACACCCCGACGATCGGCCCGATCGCAAAACCCACCGAGCCGGCGAGATTGAAGCCACCCATCGCGCTGCCCCGGATATGGGGATCGCTGAGCTGCGCCACCAGGGTGAGGGCCGGAGGAAACATCACCGCAGCCAACACTCCGAGGAGCAACATCACCCACCACAGCGAGTACAGCCCAGAAAATCCGACAGTGCACAGCGCCACACCGTAGAGCAGCGAGCCGCCAACCAACGGTTTCCAGGGCGCGATGCGCTCGGTCAACCGCCCGATGGGATATTGCAGGAAGGCGAAGGGTAGCAAGAACAGTCCGAGCAGCTGGCCTTTGATCGCCGGATCGCTGACCCCAAGGGTTTCGAGGTAGAGCGGAAACAACACCACGATGAAACCCACCGTGTAGCGGTCGACGAGGTAGAACAACGAAGGCAATAGCAACAGAGGCCGACGCCGCAGCGCACCGATGATGTCTCGCATCGACGTCTGGCGCCGACGCTCACCACTGCCGGCCAGCGCCAAAGTCCCAAAAGCGAGGATGAAAAACAGTATCGACGCCATCTGCAGCGGCGCGTAAGCGCCGTAAGTACGCGAAACGTAACCGCCCAGTGGTGCGCCGATCGACACACCGAGGATCAAGGAGCCTCCCATCATGCCCATGAAGCGTCCACGCTTGCTGTCGTCCGCCTGGTCGAGAACCATCGCCATCAAAATCGACCAACCCATGACCGAGAAGGCGCCTTGGACGAAGCGCAGGGCGAGCAATAAGGGAATGCTTTCCACCATCGGGTAGGTCGCATAGATGCAGGCGCTGACGAAAAACCCGGAACCGATGAACAACCGTCGATACCCCCAACGGTCGCTCAGCAGACCCCACAGCGGCGCGAACACGATGTAGGCCATCATCTCGATCGAGAAGAACAGACTGACGTCTTCTTCGGTACCGCCGAGCTCATCGATCATCAGATCCTTGAGACCGGCGACGATCAACGTCAAGTTGAGCATCGAGACGAAGAGGAAACTACAGGGTAGCAGTACGCTTCGGCGGCGGGCGACACGGCCGGGGTGAGCAGATGCGGCGGGGGATGTCCGTTCGGTCGGCATGGGCGCTAATATAGCGGCCACGCCTCGCGGCTGCGAGCCACGATCGTGTTCTCAGACGTATCGTTTTTCTCAGACATCCTCAGTTTTATCGAAAATACTCAATGACCGCGGAGTTCGTCTGCCCCAGGGGACGATTGCGGGAAATCTAGCGCTCAGGAGAATGCCATGAAGGACTATCAAAAGCTCTATATCGGCGGCGAATGGGTGGACTCGGAAGGCACCGGTACACTGGCGGTCGTCAACTCGGCGACCGAAGAGATCATGGGGCGGATTCCGGAAGGAGTACCCGCCGACGTTGACCGTGCGGTGGCTGCCGCCAAGCAGGCCTTCGCCAGCTGGTCGGTCACCCCGGCTGCTGAGCGGGCCGAATTGCTCAACGCGCTTGCGGGTGGCCTCAAGGCGCGGCAGGACGAGATGTCGACCTTGATCGCACAGGAGGTTGGCATGCCCAAGAAGATGGCGTTGATGATTCAAACGGGGTTGCCGACGATGGTCTTCAAGTCTTTCGCTCGGCTGCTCGACAGTTTCCAATTCGAGGAGGAGGTTGGCAATTCGCTGATCCTCCGCGAGCCGATAGGGGTGGTGGGCTGCATCACGCCCTGGAATTATCCGCTGCACCAGATCGTCGCCAAAGTGGCGCCAGCCTTGGCCGCTGGCTGCACGGTGGTGGTCAAACCGAGTGAAGTCGCTCCGCTCAACGCCTTCCTGTTGGCCGAGATCGTCGATGAGGTTGGATTGCCGGCTGGGGTCTTCAATTTAGTCAGCGGCCTGGGACCTGTGGTCGGCGAAGCCATCGTCACCCATCCGGACGTCGATATGGTTTCCTTCACCGGTTCCACCCGTGCCGGCACCCGGGTGGCGGAACTGGCGGCCCCCGGCGTCAAGCGGGTCACCCAGGAGCTCGGTGGCAAGTCTGCCAACGTGATCCTCGACGACGCCGACTTCGAACGCGCGGTCCGCACCGGCGTCAACAATTGCTGCATGAACTCAGGACAGACCTGTTCGGCTTGGACCCGTATGCTGGTGCCGCGGGAACGGCTCGAAGAGGCGGTTGAGATCGCGCGTCAGGCCGCCGACAAACTCACGGTCGGCGATCCGATGGGCGGTGAGGCCAAGATTGGCCCACTGGTTTCGGAGATTCAACGCGACCGGGTCCGCAGCTACATCCGCAAGGGCATCGAAGACGGCGCACGGTTGGTCGCTGGCGGGCCCGATGCTCCCAACGATCTGCCGGTCGGTTTTTTCGTCAAACCGACGGTCTTCGCCGACGTCACCAACGATATGACCATCGCTCAGGAAGAGATTTTTGGCCCGGTGCTGGTGATCATCGCCTATGACGACGAGGACGACGCAGTACGGATCGCCAATGATTCCGACTACGGCCTCGCCGGAGCGGTGTGGTCAACCGATGTCGAGCGCGCCAAGCGGGTGGCGCGTCGACTGCGCACCGGTCAGGTCGACATCAACGGTGGCCGGTTCAATCACCAGGCCCCCTTCGGCGGCTACAAGAAGTCGGGCAACGGTCGCGAGTTCGGCAAATACGGGCTCGAGGAGTTCCTAGAGGTCAAATCGCTGCAGATGTAGCATCGCCTCGGCATGTCGGCTAAACGTCCCCGCAGATGCTTTGGCCTATCCCCCGAAGGTTGTCTTGAGGTGCAGCCAGGCTTGGCGCTGCCACCAGATCCAATCGTGACTGACGTCATGGCCCCAGATATCCCGATGGTGGGGAATGCCCTTCACCTCCAGAATATCGGCCAGGGCGTTGGTCTCTTCGATACACCCTTCCTCCCACTTACCCTGCCCGCACACCAGGGAAAGATGGGTGTTGTCACGCACCCGATCCAGGTGTTCACCGTCTAGATTCGAAACGTAGGCGAGGGGGTTGTTGAAGTAGATATCGGTGTTCGTATACCCGTCGGTGAAGTGGGTGGTGTTATAGCGCCCACTGAGACAGAGGGCATAGTTGAAAGTCTCGGAGTGTTTGAGAGCAAAGTTGGCGGCGTAGAACGCTCCCAGACTGGCGCCGGAGGTCGCGATGGGGATGTCGTCGCTGTTGCAGTCGCGGCGGATTGCAGGCACCAGATCAGACATGATGAACTGCTCGTAGAGCAAGTGATGTTTGACCCGAAGGCGAGGATCGGTCTCTTTGTCGGTCCACGACTTAGAGACGTTGGACTCCGGACAATAGAGCTTTAGCTTGCCGGCTTCGATCAACGGCGCCAGCATCTCGACCATCCCCTGCCGATCCCATTCGTGGGCGAAGCCCGCGGCGGACGGAAAAACCAGCAGCGGAGCCCCCCAGTCGCCGAAGGCCCAAACATGCACCCGCCGGCCCATGGCCGAGCTTTCGATCATCTCGTGTCGCCGTCTCATCTCGATTTACCTCGTTCTGGAGCGTAGTTCGTCTCAGATCTTGTCACGCTCGATCGCCTGAACGGCGACCTGTCCCAACAGCCCGACCATCTCGTTGAGGTTGGCGAAACGTGGATCTTGGGTATGGCCCTTGAAAAAGCGATAGTAGATCTGTTGCACGATTACCGCTAGCTTGAAGAGACCGAAGCAGAAATAGAATGTCAGGCTCGAAACGTCGAAGCCGGTTTGCCGTTGGTACCTGTCGGCAAGTTGTTGCCGGGTCAGACTACCGGGCATCGCAGTGGGGCCGAAACCCGCGGCGCGCCAACGTGCATCGTCGGTGGCCTCGGTCCAGTAAGCGAGGGTCGTGCCAAGATCCATCAATGGATCGCCGACAGTGCACATCTCCCAATCTAGCACTCCGACGATCCGTGTTAAGTCGGCGGGATCGAGCAGCAGATTGTCGTACTTATAGTCGTTGTGTACCAGCGCGGCCCCAGCCTCCGCGGGCATGTGGCCATGTAGCCAGGCTGCCGCCTGATCCAGCTCGGACCAACTGTCGGTTTGGGCTTTCTGGTAGCGCTTGGCCCAACCGCCAATCTGGCGCTCAACATACCCTTCAGGTTTACCGAGGTCGCCAAACCCGGCCGCTCGATAATCCAACGTATGGAGGGTCGCCAGGTTGTCGATAAACGACTCGCACAGTCGCTCCGCGATCACCGGGCTGAGCTCCAGCCCCGCCGGCAGCTCGCGACGTAGGATCACCCCTCGTCGTCGCTCCATGACATAAAACGGCGCGCCCAATACCGACTCATCATCGCAATACACATAGGGTTTCGGAGCTTGCGGGTAAACTGCGTTCAGTCGATCCAGCACACGATATTCACGCCCCATATCGTGGGCAGATTTCACCCGATTCCCGAACGGCGGTCGTCGCAAAACCCATTCCATATCCCCAGAACGGAGCAGGTAGGTGAGGTTCGAAAAACCACTCGGGAACTGCTCGATCACCAGTGGCTCCCGAATCTCGGAGATGTGTTCCCGTAGATAGGGTTCCAACTTCGCGAGATCCAGCGCCTCACCCTCGCGGATCGGGCGGCTGCTATCCAGCCATGGGTCCATTCTCAACTCCTTCGCGAGTCGTGTCTCTTGGCAGTCTGCGACGGTCGGGACGCTGATTCTAAGTGGGCAACACCTGGTGTGCTCGTTCGGATTCCTCGTTCAGGTGTAATCCGCACCAGGTTCTGAGGACCTCGGTCAGGGTCTCGAAGGCGAGGGGTTTGGTCAGGAAGGCATCCATGCCTACCTGCTCGCTGCGACGTCGATCGTCTTTGGTGGTATGGGCGGTGACCGCCACAATCGGGACATGCCCGTTTCCCGTCTGCTGTTCTTCGTGACGAATCTGCCGAGTCGCGTCGAAACCGTCGAGCACCGGCATCGAACAATCCATCAGAATCATTGCCGGGCGGTACTCTCGCCAGGCCTCGACCCCTTGCTGCCCATCGGAAGCGGTGCGCACTCGGCAACCCAGTTTTTCCAACATTGAGGACAAGACGAGCTGGTTGATCAGATTGTCTTCGACGATCAGCACTTCCAAATCGGTAGGGGATGATCGGTTCTCTGTTGATGACGGAGGCGACTCGCAGCTCGCCAGGGCTTCTTCGAGCGCCAGAGTAGTGAACGGCTTGCGGATGATGCGGGCACGGTCCACGCCGAGCAGACTGCGATTCGAAGGCGAAAACACCAGCACCGTTTCGTTGTCACCGATGGCTGCGGCGACGTCGACCGAGGCATCACAGCCATCCAAGTAGACGACGGCGATCTCGCCAACATTACCTGCATCGGGTTTATCCATCGACCATGATGTGAAGTGTTCTACTACGGACGATGGAAATCCGACCCAGTGAACCTTCGGCACAGGAGCCTGGTCGAGAGCCGACATCGGACAGTCGAGAGCCGACATCGGAATCTCGAAGGTTGCTTCGGTACCCTCCCCTTCGACACTGATCAGCTGCAAATCGCCGTCCATGGCCAAGGCTAGTTGACGACAGATTGCCAAGCCCAGTCCCGAACCCGAGATCGTCGCGCTGTCAGCGATCAACCGCGCAAACGGCTGGAACATGGTCTCGATCTCGGAAGCCGGGATGCCTGGCCCGGTATCGCGGACAACAAAGCGGACTCGATCGGTCCCAGCCGCGGCCACTTCGAGCACAACATGGCCATGGCGAGTGAACTTCAAGGCATTGGTGACCAGATTCACCAACACCTGCTGAATGCGCTCCTCGTCGCCACGACGCCCCCGTTCGAGCTCTGGGGACACCAGACCAAAGAGATCCAGGGTGCCCGGATCAGCGCGATGATGGGTGATCTCGACCACGTCGTCGACCAGCCTCGCGAGGTCCAACGAGTCGGATGCCATCTTCAGGTTGCCGGATTCGATCAGCGCCAGGTCGAGAATATCTTCAACCAGCTTCAGCAAGGAGACCGTCGCCATTTGGATGCCGTCGAGATGATCAGCCTGCGTCGTGTCGACTCCTTCTTTGCGCAACAAGTCTGCGTGGCCAACGATGGCGTGCAGCGGAGTCCGCACTTCATGGCTGAGGTTGGCCAGGAAACGACTCTTGAGCTGGTTGGCGCGCTCTGCCTCTTGCTGTGCCTCTTCGGCCTCCTCCAGCGAGACGGTGGTTTTGTCGAGTTGGGAGGCCATGCCGTTGATCGCCTCGGCGAGTTGGCGCAACTCGACGAACGTGGACACATGGACCGGGGTGCGGAAACGCTGCTCACCGATCTCGCGCACAGACTCGACGAGTTGGCGAAATGGGCGGGTTCCTCGGCGCGCCAGCAGCAAGCCGATCAGGCAGCCCGCGACAGTAGCCGCCAGCGCTGTTGCCACCGCGGCACCTGCAGTACGATTGAGATCCCGCCGCAGCTCACTGGTGGAATACTCGAAAGCCACGGCGCCATGGATCACTCCCGAGGCATCACTCACCGGGCCGAGGAAGCGCCAGACTTCACCCTCAGTGTCGAGGTGCCATTTGCCGGTCCGTGTCACTTCCTCGAGCTCGACACCAACCTCGCTCTTCTGCCAATCGGCCCAGCCGCCAAAGGGCCTACCCTTGTCGTCGATCACCAAGCTGCGCAACAACGACGCATCGGACTGCGCCAACACGATCCCAAGTCGCTGCACCGCAAAGGCGTCCAAGTTGTAGACCGGATCAACCAGTTGAAAGACGGACTCGCGGGCGGAGGCCTCGAAACGATTCTGGTAAGCCTGCTGTAGGCTCTTTCTTGCGACCCCATACATCCCCAACCCCACCGCACTGCTGACTACAAACGCCAACCCCACCGTGTAGAGGAGGGTCAACGACCTCAGACTCGTCTTCATGGCATCTCAGCCTCCGAAACGAGTTGATCCAGGCTCACCGCCGATTCTTGGATGTGGTCGATCACGGCGAGAAAGTCGGCAGGGATGTCGTCGAAGCGATCCGTGGACGAGAATTCAGCAAGCATCTCCTGCCCTGCCGGGTCCTCGTTGGCTGCCATCAATACCTCGCGGACTCTCGCCTCGGCCACTGGATCGAGATCCGAGCGCGCTGCTATCAAGTGTCTCGGAATCTCTTCGGTGGTCGCCAAGACGCGCAACTGCGCACGTTCACCACTAGCTAGGGAGTCGACATTCCAAGCGTTCATAGCGCCGGCGGTCACCTTGCTAGCCAGTACCCAATGCATTGTGTTCAAGTCGCCGCCGGAAAAGACGAAACCCAATCGATCTTCCGGCACAGGGTCGTCGGCCTGGCGCAGAAAGGTCCCTTCGAGGCCGCTTGTTATCAAGAAATTGACCGGTAGGAAAAACGACGAGGAGGAGTAGCGATCTTCGAAAGCAATCGTCCGCCCGCGCAGGCCTTCGAGATCTCGGATGCCCGAATCCTTCCGGACGAAGATCTGCGATTCGTAGGTTGGACTGCCGTACTTCCAGCGTCGCAGAATTGGGCGGCAGCCGCTGAGGTGACGTGCCAGCAAGATCGGATGGGGCGAATCCAAGTAGAAGTCGGCCTCGCCCGAGGCTAACCAGCTTGCGGCTTCTGGAACCGAGCTGGCGACACGTACGCCGACCCGCAGACCGTCCTCAGCCAATCGTTCGTTCAACCACGTCAACAGCCCGCCCATCTCGTTGACCGCTGACGCCGGGTAGGCGCCCACGACAACCAACGTCAGCTGGGTCAGGTCGTCTCGGTCCGTTGAGCTCCCTTCAGGAACGACCGCCACGGGCTCACAGGCGACTAGCGTCAGAAGGCACAGCCAACCGATCGGAAGATATCGCCCCCTCTCTCGCTCCCGCCCTGAGATTCTGAATGTGCTCATCTCGCGGCGCCCCATGGTCAGTTTTGTCTGCTTAGTCTGACAGGCTTTCTGTTTTCAATCGAGAGGTCCAAAGACTTCGATTCGGTTCGAATTCAGTTTCAGCTCCCACCGGTGGACGCGTCACCTCGCCAAATGACTCGGTGGTGACGAGGAGCAGATGCGTACGATCAGAGAGCTCCGTGGCAGATCAAGGCCTGTCGTCTCGGTCATGCTCTATCATTGCGCCTCGTTTCGATAGCGTCCACGCCGGGGTCACGAACCGGCACTACGAACCACCATCGCACCAGTTGCCGTTGCACCTCTGCCTGAGCCTATTCTCGTATGCCCGAGCCTATTCTCGCCATTGAAATCGTTGGCGCCCGCACCCACAATCTCAAAGGGGTCAGTTGCCGCGTGCCCCATGCCCAGGTGACGGTAGTCACCGGCCTCTCTGGCGCGGGCAAATCGTCGTTGGTATTCGACACAGTGTATGCCGAGGCGCAGCGTCGCTTCGTCGAGTCGATGTCGACTTATGCGCGGCAGTTCCTCGACCAGATGGAGCGCCCGCCGGTCGAAACGATGACCAATATTCTGCCGGCAGTGGCCCTCGAGGCTCGCAATTCGATCAAGAATGCGCGTTCCTCGGTCGGCACCATCACCGAGGTTTATGACGTCCTGCGACTGGTGTTCACCCACCTGGGTGAAGTTAGCTGTCCCAACGGTCACGGCAGTGTCAGGCGATTTACGCCACAGGAAGTCGCCGACGCCATCG
>JAJCXQ010000349.1 GCA_029263355.1 Acidobacteriota bacterium
CCGGTCGACGAGGTATTCAGTCGACCACAGCATCCCTATACCGAAGCCTTATTGCGCTGTCGACCGGCGCTGTCTTTCTCGTCGATGGATCACGACCGCAGGCTGCCAGCGATCCCCGGGTATGCCCCCTCGGCGACCACCATTCCACCGGGGTGTCGCTTCGCGCCGCGCTGCAGCTATCGCGAACCGATTTGCGATGAGCGCCTACCTGACCTGCGAGCACCCACCGCAGGCGCGTCGCGACGAACGGTTCGCTGTATCCGCACTGAAGGTTGAGATGGGCCAGCAGGCATCAACCCCGCTCATCCGAGTCGAGGGTCTGACCAAAACCTACACCCGCAGACTACCCAACGGAACGCGGCAACCGGTCGTCGCTCTGGACGGTGTTGACCTCGAGATTGGTGCGGGCTCCACCCTCGCCCTGGTTGGAGTCTCAGGCGGTGGTAAGTCCACCTTGGCCCGCTGCCTAGCGTTGCTGGAGGAAGCCGACATGGGTGAAATCTTCGTTGATGGCGACCCCATCTCGACGCTCAGCCCACAACAACGTGCCCAGTTGCGGCCACGCCTTCAGCTCATCTTCCAGGATCCAAACGCCGCCCTCAATCCACGTTTCACCACCAGCACGGTTGTAGCCGAACCCTTGTGGATCCGACGCTGGGGCAACCGCCAGGACCGCCACCAGCGCGCCCTCGAGTTGATGGCGGAAGTTGGCCTCGGTGCTGAGCTGGCGACACGCTCCACCCGACAGCTCAGTGGTGGCCAGCGTCAACGCCTGACCATCGCCAGGGCTCTCGCCGCGGATCCCAGAATGCTGATCTTCGACGAAGGCCTAGCCTCGCTCGACCTCTCCTTGCGCGCCCAGGTAACCAACCTGCTGCTCGATCTCCAAGCCCGTCGTGGCTTGACGTACCTGTTGATCTCCCACGATCTGCGGGCCGTCGCGCATCTCGCAGAGGAGATCGCGGTGCTCGATAGCGGCCGTATCGTCGAGCGGGCGTCGCCCCACACCCTCCTGACTCGCCCACAACATCCGACCACGCGAGACTTGGTGCGTCACCTTCCCGGCATTGATCGAGATCGGGAGCCCCCGGCATGAGGCGAATCATCGAGCGGCTGATCTCCAGCCTGCTATTGATGGTCGCGGTGTCGATCTTCACCTTCCTCCTCGCCGAGTTGGCGCCGGGGGACTACCTGGCAGAGATGCGTCTCAACCCGCAGATCTCCGAGGAGACCCTCACCGCTCTCCGCGCCCGTTATGGTCTCGATCAACCGCTACCGGTACGTTATCTGAGATGGCTGCAATCGATCGCCGACGGCGAGCTCGGCTATTCGTTCGCCCGCAACATGTCCGTCGGTCCGCTGATCTGGCCGCGGGTTGGCAACACCTTACTACTCACCAGCCTTGCAGCCGTCTTCAGTTGGCTGATCGCGATCCCCCTCGGGGTGTGGGCGGCGGCACGCCCCGGCAGCTGGATCGATCGCACGAGTCTCGGCGCCACCGCCGTGCTGATGGCGGTACCCGAGCTCCTCCTCGGCCTCGGCTGCCTGCTGCTGGCGGTCCACAGCGGACTCTTCCCGGTCGGCGGTATGACCTCCGTCGGTAGCGAGGACCTCGACTTCTGGCAGCGCACCGGCGATGTCGTCTGGCATCTCGCCCTGCCCGTCCTGGCGCTGATCCTCGCCAGCCTACCGACGCTCTTCCGTCACGTCCGCTCCGCCATGCTCGACGCCCTTGATGCCCCCCACCTGCAGGCCGCCCGAGGCCACGGAATCGACCGCCAGCGTTTACTGTTCCATCACGCCTTGCCGGCCGCCGCCAACCCCTTGATCTCCCTCTTTGGCCTGTCGATCGCCGGCCTGCTCTCCGGCTCCCTGTTGATCGAGGTCATCATGAGCTGGCCCGGCATCGGCCCTCTATTGCTCGACGCGATCCTCGCCCGTGATCTTCACGTCGTCATCGGTGTCATTCTGGTCTCTGGCCTGCTGTTGATTCTCGGCAACCTCGTCGCTGACACCCTGCTTTTGTTGACCGATCCAAGGATCCGGCGATGACAGCGGTCGGCACGCCCGGTAGATCGTCAAAGCCCGGTCTGTTGCTGCGGTTGCGAACCTGGGCGCCAGCCTCGATCCTCGTCGTCGTCGCAGCCCTAGTCCTTGCCGCCAGCTTTGTCGCTCCCTACGACAGCGCCCAACAGCACCGCAGGCTGCCCTTCGCGCCTCCCACCCGTCTCCACGTTATCGACACGACTGGCGCCCTCTACGGACGCCCCTTCGTTTACCCGGTGACGGCCAGCATGGATGGTACCTACGTCGAGGACCGCTCACGCGTCGTTCCCTTACGCTTCCTGGTACGTGACGGCAACGACACCCTTCGACTCTTCGGCGTCGACGCCCCCGACGTCGTGTTCCTCCTCGGCAGCGACCGTTTCGGACGTGATCAACTCTCGCGTCTTCTCCACGGCGCCCGCATCTCCCTGTTCGCCGGCCTGCTAGCTGGCCTCCTCGCCGTCGGCTTCGGCCTCCTCATCGGCGCCGTCAGCGGCTTCTTCGGCGGCTGGATCGACCACTTCCTCACCCGCCTCACCGAGCTCTTCATGGTCCTCCCCTGGCTCTACCTGCTCATCGGCATCCGTGCCCTTCTCCCCCTCCACATCACCCCCACCCAGGCCTTCACCCTCCTGGTGGTCCTCATCGGCCTTGTCGGCTGGGCGCCACCCGCTCGTCTCGTGCGCGGTGTTGTCCTCAGCGCCAAAGAGCGCGACTACGTCCAAGCCGCCCGTGGCTTCGGCGCTTCCGACCTCTACTTGCTGTGGCGACACGTCTTGCCACAGACCTTACCCGTCGCTGCCACCCAGCTCGCCATCCGAGTGCCGTCGTTTATCTTGGCGGAAGTGACGTTGTCGTTCTTAGGACTCGGCGTCGCGGAGCCGGTCCCGAGTTGGGGAAACATGCTGGCGGCGTTACAGGAGTATCACGTACTGGTGTCGTACTGGTGGATGTTCTTGCCGGCGGTAGCGCTGGTTGTTGTCATCCTGTGCTTTCATGGGATGGCGGGGATCGTCCAGCGTCGGGTTGAGGCAAGTTAGGTAGCATCCAGCCCTACTAAAACAACCTCAACGCTCTAGTGATAGTGTTGGTAGATCTGAAAAGATCCTCAGCTATCCTTCTGCCTCGTGCAGCATCTCCTGGGAGGACCCGATGAGAGTTTCGAGATCAAAAGCCTTGCTAGTCATCGCCCTGATTCTGGGTCTCAGCTTCCTACCTTCTGCTGCTCACGCCGGTCGGATTCCGACCAAGGCGATCATCAAGGGAGCAAAGTGGATCTCGAAGGGGCAATGTGGATCTCCGGTACGGTGTTCCAATACACCATCGGCAAGGGCATCGACGCAGTGCTCGGTAAGAGCATCGAGCGCCAGCTCGAGGGCTTGAAGCATGAGTTGAAAACGGAGATCCAGCGCTCGGAAGCTGGATCTACTAGCGACCTGCACGCTCATCTCAAAGCGGCGGAGACTCAGCAGAGAATCATTCTTCGACTGCTGGAAGGGAAACCCTCCAAGGCAGAGATGCAGATCTTTAAAGATCAGGTGACCGCCGACTTTGCCTTGGTCTCCAAAAGACTCGCGGAACATGATGTCCGCTTGGACGGGCACGATACCCAGATCCACAATCTCGATGCAGAGATGCAGGAGTTCCGGGCCGAAATGCAGGGTCTCCAGCAACGTCTGGCGACCCTGGAAGAGTTCTATCCCACTCACTACCCGGAAGTCCCGAGTCACCTTCCCACCAACCCCAAAATCGCGATTCTGTCGCTCGGTGAGCCCAGCCTGGCTCAGGCGATCGAGGTAGAGCTCGAGGATCGACTCTCGGCGATGGAGCTCGAGGCCTCGAGCGGCAACAACTCGCTTCAGGTCAGCGATCTACTGCGACAATATGGTGAGGACATCTCAGTCAGCAAACTCGTGCCGCTACTCGCCGCGGAAGGCTTCCATGCACTGATCCTGGTACGGATCGAGGTTGTCGGCTACCGCGAGCTTGCCTATCTCGGCCGCTACTCCGAAGCCACCGATGCACGGTTGCGCCTGAACGCCTACCTGCTTCACGGCGGGCGGTCTCTCGGCCGAGGTTGGAATACACCAGTGGTCTATACGGCGATCAACGCCGACCGAAAAGCGGAAGAGGCCCTGGGTGACTCGACCTGGGAGATCGCTGAAGAGATTCGAAAGGGCTGGCAAGCTCAGCGCGCAAGCTCGGGTGGCTGAGGTCTCGGTGACTTATGCAACCGTGACTGCCATCTTCTCGAGCGCCGAAATCAAACGCCGATCCATCGTCAAAACCGAGGCGCCGTGTCGACGAGCCAACACGGCATACAGCATGTCGTAAACAGGGTGTCTATAGGTTGCGGCGGCCACCAGGGCTTCTTCAGCGAGGTCGTCGTCGGCTGTTCGCACATCGACGAGGCGGCGAGCCGTTGCCAGAAGCTCAACCGCCTGGTCGCGCGGCATGGACTCATGGGTAACGTACTTCCACAAGGCATTCGCCACTTCGCAAGCGAAGAGGTCAGGAGCCATGACCAAAGGAGAGTCGGCAAGAACGTCGAGCAGGCGCGACGCAGTAGGTAGGCCGCAAACGATGTGGACCGCGGCAGAAGCGTCGAGAACGACCCGCTGACTCATCGATCACGATCCTCACGAATCAGAGCCTCCGGAGGAGTCCGAACAGTACTGTCCGCGACTTGTGCAAGCTTGTGACGAAGCTTCTCAATGGTGTCCATCCGATTCCGTTTGGCCTCGAGCTCTGGGACTTTGCGCAGCTCCACAATCGCCTGCTGGGCAAGGCTCCGCCCCTCCTGCTCTGCGCGGTGGGCAAGCGTTTCGTAGACATCCCTAGGTAGCTCGCGAATTTGCAATGATGCCATGTAGCACCTCCCCTGGCATCGTAGCGCATGCATTTTGATGATTCAAGGAGGAGCCTCGCGAGAATCCTCAAATAGTCAGGAACGAACGCTTCGCCGATCGCTCAATGATGCTCTAGTTGGAGGAGGAAGCAGCGATCACACAACGACGGTAGAATCTATGGCAGGATGTCGCCAACACCAATACATCACCATGAAACGCTCGCCACAGAATCGTCGACCACCTAGTGGGAAGTCAGCTCGAAAGCAGAAGCAACGTGCTGCAAATGCCCGCGACGCGAGCGCGAGTCAACGGATTCGGCACCACCCCATGTTCGGTGACATCCCGCTGATTCCCGTTGTCCTCCAGGGTTCGAACGGCCCTACCGTAAGCCATTGGAACTACGACCGCTCGTACCAACCGCGAATGCCCGCAGGAGCGGTCCGCGGCAACGTGAACGAGCAGGAGTTCTGCCCGATTTGCCACGTACCGCGCTATTTCTACGTTGATCAAAAGAAGACCTGTCTGCAATGCGACGGATCCTTCACCTTTAGCGCCAAAGAGCAGAAATACTGGTACGAGACCCTGAAGTTCAGTTTCGACTCCGTGGCGATCCGTTGCCCACCTTGCAGGCGACGACGACGGACCGCGCGAGCCCTTCGAGCTCAGCTCGCGTCGAGCCTCGAGACGATCCGGCAGCAGCCAGACGACCCGGTCGCCTTGTTGGCTTGCGCCGAAGCGACTGCCCGACTCCGCCAGAAGCACGGCGCTGGTGATCTCGACCGTGCGATCTCCCACGCTCGACGCGCCGCCAGAGTGTGGCCGGACGCACGAGAGCCCACCTTCTGGGAAGGGCTCTGTCAGGTACTGGCCGGACGGCCGGAGAAAGCGCATCCTTTATTGGCAGGATTCCTCGAGCGCGCTGGCCGACGACGCAAACACCGCCGATTGGCTGATGAAGCGACACAGCTTCTGATCGAGATCGACGCAACCTCGAAATAGCTGCAACCCAAACCGGTCCCGCCGAAACGCACGATTCGCTAGAATGGTGTCCTAACAGACTCGAGGAGCCTCGATATGCGTCACCAGCACCCTGTTCTCCGCATCGGCCTGATCACTTTGGCGGTTCTCGCCATCGGCCTCGGCAGCCACGCCGACCAGACCAAAGACCCCGGCGACGCCTGGCTGGCCGGAGAGTTCGAAGGCACCGAGAACGAAGTGCTGACTCTGATGGGCCACTATGACTCGATTGAGCTGACAGCCGAGCAGGAGAAGATCCGCCGTGAAGCGCTGGGGCCAGTGCCGGCAGCTTGTTGTAGCAATTTCTCGATGGCTACTTGCTGCTGCGAGTGCAACCTCAGTCGCAGCCTTTGGGGATTGTCGAAATACCTGATCGTCGAGAAAGAGGCTGACGCGCTCCAGGTGCGCGATGCGGTCACTAAGTGGATCGCAGTCCTGAACCCCACCGGCTACGAAGGCAATACCTGTAACAGCGGGCGCTGTAACCTTCCCTTCGACAAAGACGGCTGTGGCGGTATGAACAAACATCGCCTGATCCACAACTCGTAGAGCAGGCGCACAACGCAAGACCGGCAGACGATCTCAGAGCTTGTTGACGACGAACCGGGTGATGTAGTCCTTGGCAGTGATCTGCCGATCAACAGTGGGATATGGCTCCACCGCGAGGACCTCGATCTCGTAACCGTCGACAGCATGTTTCGGATCGGCCTGGGCTCCGACCGCGAAGGTCAACCTCGCCTCTGACGATTCGGTTCGCACGTCAAACGCCACCACCGCTTCGCCGCCGACGATGCATTGCACGCCGGTTGGGCAGCGATTGTCGCGGGGGACTTCGACAAACGTTAGGGTCAATCGGTTGTCGTCGAGGGTGACACTCTCTTCCAAACGCAGGGAGTATTCAGCCTCTAACTCTGGGTTCGATCCAGCTGATGTTGGAGACTCTGCTGGTGGCGAGTCGGGAAGTTGACTGCCTCCCGGCGTCGACTGGCAAGCGAGTGACGTCATCAAGACGATGAGCACCAGGCTGGGCGATATGACGAGCTGTCGAAGCGAGTCCATAGACCCATCATATCTGGCCACACCCATCTGGCTAGTCTCGAGCTGCCCTCTTCGAGGGTGTGTTCTGGAATCGCCACTTCCGAATTTGGCCCCAAAAGGAATTAGCGGTTCCGGAAATACCCCCAAAGGGCCTCATGCAACTCTACCGACGCTTCCTAAGGCTCCGACGCATCGTCGAGGACTATGCCTAACCGCGCGGCGCGCTCGCGCCACTTCTCTCGAGCGTACTCTTGCATGTCTTTCACGGCATCGGCTTCGTCCATGATCTCCAGGCCAAGCAAGGTCTCCAACAAATCTTCTAGCGTGACAAGGCCAGCGGTGCCACCATACTCGTCAACAACTAACAACATGTGAGCACTCTGATGTATCAATCGCTCGAAGAGCGTTTGCAACCGCAGGTCTCCCGGCACAGCTTCGAGCGGACGGACGAACTCTTGCAGCTTGATGTCACCATGCCGGGCGACGGCTTTGAGCAGCACATCGCTTCTCAGCACGAAACCATGGATATTGTCGCGGTTGGCGCCATAAATCGGGATGCGTGAGAACCGCAGGTGCGGATGCGCCTGTAGGGTTTCGTGGACGGTCTGGGTCCCTGGCAAGCTGAACATCACGGTACGCGGCGTCATGATGTCCCGTACATGTACTCTCTCGAGCCGGAAAAGATTCTTGAGGATCCGGTTCTCGTCCTCGCGAACGACACCTTCTTTGGCTCCGAGCTCAGCCAACGCGGACAGCTCTTCGCGACTGATCAAGACCTGTTTTTTTCCAGGCGCCAAAACCTTGGTCAGACCTTGGGCCATGATCACCAACGGCCACATCAGCCACATCGTCGGCACTAGGACGTTCACCACAGCCGGCGCCAGCTGACGCCAGTACACCGCTCCCAAGGTCTTGGGGATGATTTCCGACAACACCAAGATGAGCAGTGTCAGTACACCAGAGATGATGCCGACATAGGCCTCGCCGAACTGAGATATCGCCTGCGCCCCAACCCCGGTCGCACCGACCGTGTGGGCGATGGTATTCAGGCTCAGAATTGCCGCCAGAGGCCGATCGATATCATCCTTGAATTCGCGCAAGCGCGCCCCAAGCTGCGGCCGCTCCTTTTCGGTTTGCGCCACAAACGAGGGTGACATGGAGAGCAACACCGCCTCCATAACCGAGCACAGAAACGAGAAACCGAGCGCCAGGGCAAGATATAGAAACAATAGAGTCATGATGCGGCGGAGTTTAGCAGCTCACGGCGCGTCGACCGGAGCCAAGGCTCCTTGGCATAGCATCTACAGCCCTATTTGACTCCGCAAAATCCCGAGTCATGCCGCCAACTATTCAACTTTGAGTTTTGCCGTTCATCGTCGAGGTCAACAGGTTCCGTCGCAAGATCACCGATGCGGTGAGGTAGCCAGCGGCCATGGCACCGGCGACGCCACAGGAGATAACGTCCTGGCCAGTCAGGTAGAGATTCTCGATCGGCGTCTTGGGCTTGAGGAACCGCTCTGCAAAACGCTTGGGCGTATGCTCCAGACCATAAATTTCTCCCCGCTCGTAGTTGGCGAAATGGCGAGTAGATAGCGGGGTCGACAGCTCGTAGTAGTCGATCTTGCCGCGCACGTGCGGCAATTGGGCGTAGAGCGCCTCTAGCAGACGCTCAGACAGACGGGCCTTGTAGGCATCGTAGTCGTCAGTGCGCTTGCCCCACTCACTCTCGTACCATCGCATGTAGCGCTCGAAAGGCGCCAGGGTGATGAGCTCGATCGTCGAACGACCTGGGAAACGATTCTGGTAGTCCGGGTCTTTGGCCGAGGGAAACGATGCGTAGACTACCGGTAACGGGGCTTCGGGGTCGCGCAGATAGGCCGCCAGCGCAGCGTCGTGATCCGGCCCCGGGTAGATCCACAGGTTGTGCTTGGGGAGGCCAAGCTCTTCGGCGGTGCCGCGCAAGCCCGCGTAGAGACAGACGTGGGCGAAGGACGCTTGCAGGCGTCGTACTTTCGGCACCAACCCATGACGCTCGGCCACCGGCCGCGGCAGCAGCCGCAGATAGGTGTTGGCGGCGCCGGCGCTGCTGATGACACGGCGGGCGTTCAGCTCGGTGCCATCGGCCATTCGCACCCCAACCGCCAAGTCGCCCATCACTAGGATCTCTTTGACATCGGCGTAATAGAGAATCTTGCCCCCCGCCGCTTCGATTACCGGAGCAATCTCCGCCGCGATTCTGGCGCTGCCACCGATCGGATAGCTGCCGCCGTAGAGATAGTGCCGGGCGAGCATCGCGTGCATCGCGAAGCTGCCTCGACTCGGCGGCTCGCCGTAGTCACCAAATTGACCGGCGAGGACTGCCCTCAGCTCACGGTTGTCGGTGAGACTCTCCAACACCTCTGCCGTGGTTCGACGCGCCCAGCGCATGAAAGGCGCTCGCAGCAACCGACCGAAGACGGTTGCGAGGACGTCCGGGATCGCTTTCTCGGCAAAGTACAGACCGCTCCATTTGGGGACCTTGCGGATCAGAGCGACATAACGATCGATGGCGGTGGCTTCGTCCGGGAAGTACTCTTTCATACGGGCCGTGAAGGCATCAGCCCCGGCGACGTAGTCATAGGCGCGATCACCGATGATGATGCGATCGTAGACCTCGCCCATCGACGCCCACTCGAGACGGCCATCGGTCAGATGGTCGAACAGACGTCGAGTGCCGGAGCCCGGCGTCTGGACGCGTCCGATGTAGTGCAGACCGACGTCCCATTCGTAGCCCTTGCGCTTGAAGACATGAGTGAAGCCCCCGACTGCGTAATGCTGCTCGAGGACCAACACCCGCTGGCCGCCATCTTTGGCGAGAACTGCGGCGGCCGCCAATCCGCCGATGCCCGAGCCGATGACGATGGTGTCGAAGGGCTCCGAAGGATCATGTTTTCTGTACGGTTGACCGACGACCTTGCTCATCGTCGAAGCATAGCCGATCGGGTGCACGGTCGTGCGCCCCTGCATCTGATGGTGTTGGCCACCAACCAATCGTGTGGTTCACGGATCAAAGGTGACGGTGACCGCGCTGCGGTCCGAGGAAGGAGTACAGCGCCAAGCCGCCATCTCGCGCCAGCGACACCGCCAGACTGGACGCTGCTCCCATGGCGCCCAGGACAGGAATCCCAGCCATCATGGCCTTCTGAACGATCTCGAAACCGGCACGCGCGCTAACGATCAGAATCCGGTCATGCAGCGGTAATTCCCCCGCGAGGAAAAATCGACCGATCAGCTTGTCGACCGCATTGTGACGTCCGACGTCTTCTTCCAAACCCAACATATGCCCGTCACGGTCGAAAAGTGCCGCGGCATGGATGCCGCCAGTGCGGGCGAAAAGCTCTTGCGACGTCCGCATACGTTCCGGCAGCTGTCTCAGGAGGTCGATCGAGCAGTCCAGGGGGTGGATCTCTGGCAGCCGCTGATAAATGTCGTCGAGACGCGCCTTGCCGCACAGGCCGCAGGCCGCGACGGCGGTGAAATCGCGTCGCGCCTGGGAGATCTGGCCATGGTTCCTGGCAGCCTCTTCGGTCAGTTGCACAAAAATGACGTTATCCGGGTCGTAGGCCAACGGATCGGCACAGGGCTCGATGGCCACGAGCTGCTGGCGATCGGTGACAATCCCTTCGGAAAACAGAAAGCCGGCGGCAAGCTCACGATCCCGACCGGGGGTTCGCATGGTGACCACCAGGGGCTCGTCGTCGAGTCGGATCTCCAGCGGCTCTTCCACCGCCACCCAATCCGCCTCTGCCCCGGTACCGGGACGCTCAACCTGTACCTTCTCGAGTCCAGCTTCGAGAGATGTTGTCATGACGGACATCTTATCTCGAAGCGACCTTGCAGCCCGGTGGTGAACTGGCTACGGTAAGCTACCGCTCTCGCCATGACGAACCCTCCAGCAACACCGACAGTCGTCTCCTCCTCTTGGATCAAGATCAGCTTCTGGCTGTTGCTGGTCGCGATGTTGCTCTCGGCGTGGGCAGTCACCTTCCGGGTCGATCTCGATCCAAAGGTCGAAAGCGATTTTTTCTTTTCGTCCGAGGACCCCGCGTTCCGGGCGTCGCTTCAGATCGCTGACCGTTTCCCCGCGAAGCCTCAGTTGATCGTCAACGCCCAAGGCCCCGACATCACCAGCGACGAATATGTCAAACGCATCACGCGGTTGACCGACGCCCTGTTGGCGGATCCGGACATCGACAGCGTGCAGAGTCTGACTCGAGGGCCGACGACGCCCTCAGCAGTTCTGCAGAGCCCGGTGTGGAGTCGCCTGTTACTTTCCGACAACCCACAAGCCACGCTGCTCGTGGCGCTGGTAAACCCCGACGGCGGTGCTGAGCTGATCGCCCGTGTCGAGCAGATTCTCGCCGATCAAAACCGTCCGAGCTTCAGTCTCGAGATGTCCGGGGTGCCCTATGTCGTCGAGCTGATTCGTCGACACCTGCTGCGCGACCTGAGGACCTTCTCTCTCGCTGCCCTGTGGGTCTTCGGGCTGGTGATCTCTTTCCTCTACCGGTCCGTCGCGCCGGTTGCCGGCACCCTCCTATCCTGCGTCGGCGCCTGCCTCCTCACCCTCACCGTACTGCATTTGATCGGCACACCGATCGGTCTACTGACCGCCAACATCGCCACCATCGTTTTTGTGTTGACCCTGTCGCACACCGTCTTTCTGACCGCCAACTGGCAGCGCTTGCACGCCGAGCTCACCCCTCCGCAAGCTCTCGCCCAAGCGATCCGTATCACGTTCACCGCCTCGTTCTGGTGCATGGTGGCGGCGCTCTCAGGTTTCGGCAGCCTGCTGCTAGCAAATGCCAAACCACTGCGCGAGTTGGGAATTTCCGGGATGATCGGTACCTCGGTAGCGATTATCGTTGCGTATGGGTTCTACCCCACCTTTTTGAAGTCGGCGAAGACGCCACTCTCGCGAACGGTTCGACCAACCGAGTCAACCGTCCTCACCAAGGCTCTAGGGCCAGCGACCGTCGCTGTGGCCTGCGCGGCGGCAGCATTCGGCCTGGCCCAGATCAACACCGACCCGAGTGTCTTCTCTTACTTTGCCAAAGACGGTGAGATTCGGGCCGGCCTCGAGCGACTCGACCGGGGCGGAGGTTCGAGCCCCTTGTTGCTGGTGGTCTCGGATCCCGCGGGACAACGACTAGATTCGCGACCGGTCAACGCCGCGTTGTCACGTCTCCAGAAGCAACTGGAAACCGATCCCGCCGTTGGCGTTTCGCTTTCGTTGTCGATCCTTTTGGACGAGGCGAGGCGGGCGCCGCTCGCTGCGTTCTTGTCGACCGAGCAACTCGTCAATATTCTCGATAGCCCGCGCTACGAACACATCGCCCGCAGCTTTGTCGACGACGATCGGCGCCAAGGGTTGTTTTTCCTCAGAATGCGCGAAACCGACCGGCAGGAACCACGGCAGACGATCATCAACCGTTTGACGGCGCAGGTCGACGAAGCAGGCCTGAAGACCGAATTGGTCGGAGGTCTCTACGATCTCCAAGGCAAGCTCGGGGAGTTGGTCGCCACTAGCCTGGTGCGTGAGTTGGGCGGACTCTTGGCATTTTTCGTCTTGGTCGCTGCGGCCGTCTCTCGGTCGCTGCGCGCCACCGGCGCGATGGTGATCTGCCTCGCCGCAGTGCCGGTGTTGTTGCTCGGCGCCATGGGCCACCTCGGCCAACCGGTTGACGTGATCTCGGCGCCGGGAGCCAACGTCGCCATTGCCCTTGGCATCGACGCCATGATTCACTTGATCATGGCGGTGCGACGGCAACGACAGACGGGGGCTAGCCTGCGAAATGCCTGGGAGCAAGCGTGTCTTCAGATGCGTCGGCCGATTGTTGGCGCAATGCTGATCCTGGCTGCTGGCTTTGGCATCTTTCTGCTCTCCAGCTTCCCACCGACCCAACGGTTCGGCTTGCTGGTCGCCGCTGGGACGCTGATTTCAGCGGTCATGGCCCTGATTGTGCTGCCGTTCCTAGTGCTGGTGGGCCGTGAGTGACGATTCGTCGCGCGGTCTTTTCACCCCGTGAATCTCATCCCGTCGAGGCACCAGCAACCCGTCGAGACACCGGCATGTAGTTAGATTCCATCCAGCAACAGTGTTCTCGAGTCAGTGAGGTCGCGCTGGTGGAGCGAGCACAGGCGAGTATGTTTGAGCAGAACACCAGTATCTAGCCCACAAAGCATTGTAAACAATGAAGTTGGAAGACTCGGCGTTGCCAAGGCGAGCTGCGCAGCGCTGCGCGCAGCCCATCAGCGCGACCGGCAGAGGGTCATTCCCGGATGGAAGCTAGTTGGCCGGCTGGGAGTGAGCCTCGAGCAGATGCTTGGCGATCCACTGGGCACGAATGCGTTCGGGAAGGTGGGCTAGTCGAATGTCGAGATCGAGCTGCCGACCCTGGCGATCGACAGTGTAGGTGATGGTCTTTGCTGGAACCATCGTCTTGTAAGCCCTCTCGAGGGCTGCCGTGTCCTGCGTGGCATACGGCACACCATTGAGAGCCACGATCCGATCACTCTTCTTCAGACCGGCGGCAGCTGCGGGACTGTCGGGCACCACTCGGGTGATGATCAAAGTACCGTCCTGTTGCCGGTTGAGCTCAACCCCAACCCATCCTTTGGCCTTCAACTTCTCCGCCATCTTGGTGAAACAGACTTCGAGCTCAGCATCACAGTGTCCATGTGCTGCTTTGTGCTCGTGGGAAGATTTGTGCCCGGGTGCTGACTTCTGTGCTTGGCCGGATTGATCGGCAATAGCGACGGTGGCCAGCAGGGTCAAGGCGATCGTCACCGAAATTGTGCATGCTCGCTTCATGAGTTTGAGTCCTTGACTTAGCGGCCCGGTTGGCCTACTGGCAGGTGCTGAAGGCGTCATCAAAATCACATTGCCCTACCGGGCCGAGACTCTGTAGTAGCGACGGCAGCAGGCCGAGCTCACCAAAGCCGACCAATTGTTCGGAATCGATGTCACGCGATCGTCTGCGGGTTACGGCTTCTTCAGTCACTTCAGCTCCGGCTCCGGAGCTCTGCTCCAACGTGGACTCCAAGTTTCCATTCAACAACGGCATCGGTCGGCCGGACGTGGTCTCGGTGCCCGGTGCGGACTCGAGGCCAGAGTCTGTCGTCAGTGTCGATTCCGATTGTCCTGGCGTTGTCATACATGCCGCTGATCCCATGGACATCACGACGGTCACCATCGCTAGAGCCCAAATTGTCCGACGACAGGGGCGCCGCAGCGCCACGGCGGGTCGGTGTTTCGTCATAGGGATGATACGGGCCAAGGTCATAAGAGGTTTGCAGCGATCGAATCGCATGTTGGACAACTCTCTCAGTCTACGCCTGTCGCAAGGCTGAGTTTAGGGTGAGCTGTAACGATGCCGTAAATCCAGGAAAGTACCGTAAATCCAGCAGAGTGCCGTCATTCCAACAAATTGGTAGGCCATCGACCACGCGTCACGCCACGGTAACCTGGAAGTTGGTGACCTAGGGTCGGCGATCTCGAAGTCGGTTTAGAATAGTGGTATGAGCAACCATCCCGAAACGATCTTCGACAAGATCCTGGCCGGTGAGATCCCCTGTCACCGGGTCTATGAGGACGATCAAGTCCTGGCCTTTCTGGACATTGGCCCCCTATCCAGCGGCCATACTCTGGTGATCCCGAAAGAGCGAAAGGCTCAACTAGACCAGCTCAGCGACGACGCGGCGGCAGCGATCGGGCGAGTGATGCCACGATTGTGCCGAGCGGTGATGAAAGCCACCGGCGCGACCGCCTACAATGTGCTTCAGAACAACGGTGCCAGCGCTCACCAAGCGGTCATGCACGTCCATTTTCACATCATTCCCCGACTCGGTCCTGATGGCCTCGGAATCCGCTGGAATCCGTCGAGCTTGAATGGCGACGACGCAGCGGATCTCGTTCGGGCGATCACCGAAGCCCTCGCTCAAGACGGTTGAGCCGACAAGCAGGATGCGAAGACGATGCCGTCAGAATCTCTAAGCCTGCAGGAGCTTTACGCTCCCGACAACGCTTGTTTCGGCTGTGGCCCAGCCAACTCCAAAGGGCTCAGAATTCGCAGCTTTCCTAAGGATGGCGACGAGGACACGTTGATCTGCGTCTGGACGCCCAGCGACCATCATGTGGCGTACGCCACATTCGTCAACGGAGGCGTCATCGGCTCGATCTTCGACTGTCATAGCAACTGGGCCGCGATGTGGCATCTGATGCGACGGGACAACCTCGAGTCACCTCCCTGCACGGTCACCGGAGAGTTCCAGGTCAAGTTCAAACGGCCGACAACCATGGGTGAACCCCTGCGACTCGAGGCTAGGGCTGTCACCTCGAAGGGATCAAAGGTCGAGGTCGAGGCGACGTTGTCGGTGGATGACAAGGTCACCGCGACCTGCCATGGCACCTTCATTGCGGTAAAGCCTGGACATCCTGCCTACCATCGGTGGTGAAGACTCCAGCTCAAAACGTCTGGTTCGCGCTCTTCGGAATCGTCTTGCTCTTCGGCTGCGTCGGCTGCCAACCTGCCGCGCCACCGCC
The DNA here is from genome assembly GCA_029263355.1 of Acidobacteriota bacterium. GTDB lineage: Bacteria > Acidobacteriota > Thermoanaerobaculia > Multivoradales > J023 > JAAELT01. The sequence goes on from JAJCXQ010000349.1 coordinate 15,535, forward strand.
GGGTGAGACCTGGCTGCCCCAACTGGCGGGCGGCGAGCTCTTGCGCGCCGGAACCTGGATCGACTTCCGGCAACGCTTTGCCGAGGAACAATCCTCCGCGGCGATCCTGCCCCCCGTCCACCTGGCGACGATCGAAGGCGAATGGGGAGGTGCGGAGAGCTGGGGCGCCTGGGGCGTCGGCGAACGCTCGACCTTCCGCTTCTTCCTGCGCTGGCAGCAGGCCACTCAGCTCTACATCCGGTGTCGAGCGGTCGACGACCCGCAAGGGCGGAGACAAACCGTCGAGGTGATCGTCAACGGCCAAGAGGTCACCCACCTCGACATCGGTCTCGACTGGGAAGAGCAGCGAATAGACCTCCCAGAAGGCTTGCTCCAACTGGGCGACAACCGCGTCGAGCTGATTTATGGCTTCCATGTCGAAGGTCGGCCCGGAGTCGACCCCCGGCCGTTGGCTCTTGCTATCGAGGAGATTGGGTTGCTGCAATCCGGGCAAAAACCCAAACCATTGCGGAACGCCGCCGAAGACCTGGTGGAGATCGACACCGACAAAGAAACGCTGCGGCTGCTGAGCTCAGGCACCTACCTGACACCAATTCGTGTGCCGAGGAACGCTGTGGCGCTCGAGCTCGCTATTGGCCTCTCTGGCCGCGGAACGCAGCTACGGGCCTCGATCATGACTACCGACGGATCCGAAGAGGTTCTGTTCGAGAGTGACGAACACTCTAAGTCGGAGCGACACCGCTTACCACTACAGTCCTACCGAGGGCGCGACGCCTTTCTGGCTATTGATACAGAGCTAGGCCAGGGCGGGACCTCGAGCCTCAGCTACCCTCGTTTGCTCGAGGAGTCAACTTCGACGCCAGAGCTCTCGCGAGCCGACCGCACGGCTGCGCAGCCTAATACCGTGGCACGGCCAGACGTCGTAGTGATTGTTCTCGACGCGGCGCGGGCTGACCGCTTCGGCAGTTACGGTTACGAACGCAACACGACACCGTTCATCGACCGGCTAGCGACGGAAGCCCTGGTTTTCGACACCGCCATCGCCGAGTGCCCGTACACCGTCTGCTCGATGCCCCAACTGCTCGCCGGCTTGTCTTTTCTGCAACACGGCCTGGTGGCCCGAACACACAGGCTCGCTGACGAAACCCAGACCCTGGCCGAGATCCTGTCCCAGCTTGGCTACCAGACCCTCGCTTTCACCGGCAATCCGAACAGTTCGCGAGCCACCGGATCAGACCAAGGTTTCGACGAGTTCCACGAGATCTGGCGGCTGACGTCGGGGCGCGACCGTACCCACCCCGGCTTCTTGACCGATCGTGCGATCAAACGGTTCGAGACCCTCGACAGCCGCCCGCTGTTCGTGATGCTGCACTACGTGCCACCGCATGAACCCTACGACCCGGACCCCGAGTTCGACCTGTTCGGCGATCCGGCCTACGACGGCCCAGTCACCGGCGACCAACAATTTGTCCAGGCCGCGTTCACCCGCCAGGTTGAGCTCGACCCGGCGGATCTCGACGAACTGTCAGCGCTCTACGACGGTAATCTACGTATGGCGGATGACTATGTCCGACGGCTGGTCGAGGCGTTGCAGGCGGCGGGACGCTGGGACAACACCCTCTTCGTCCTGACTTCGGACCACGGCGAGGCTTTCGCCGAACACGGCGTCCTCGGCCACAACGAGACCCTCTACGAGGAAATGCTGCGAGTACCGTTGATTCTGCGGTTGCCCGGAGGACAACGTCCATCAACCGCAGAATTGACACAGCTTGCCAGCCTCGGAGACGTCATGCCAACCGTCCTCGCTCGCCTCGACTATCCGCCTCCGGTTGGCGCCTTCGGTAGCGACCTCCTGAGTCCTCGCAACGATGCCGATCGGCACATCGTCTTGCGCTCCTCCCACGAAGCAGGCACGATCTTCGGTGTTCGTACGCAGCGCTGGAAGCTGATGGCGCGATCCCCGGCGAGTTGGGACCCGGGCTGGTTTCGACTGTTCGACCTGGAAGCGGATCCCGATGAGAGGGTTGACCTCGCCGCACAACACCGCTTGATACAAGCCGCGTTGGCGCTACGCTTGAGTCAAGCCTTGCAAAGCCAACAACCCGCGCAGACGGAATCCGGTACCATCCCCGAAACAGATGAAGAGATGTTGAAGTCTCTCGGCTATCTCTGATGCCACGCGTCAATCTATCTAGGCAGCTTCCTCCTTAATCCCTGCCTTAATATGCCTGAATCAGAATGAGTACCGTCACTCGCTGTGATCTATTGGATGGATTCATCCATCTTCCCTCCCAGCGGCCAACGCTCTCTCCGTCGGCTGGGATTGCAATCGAGCAACAGTGCCAGCTGCCTCGACACCTGGAGCAACCAATTTCGTGAATAGGCTTCCAACAGCCCTGCGGCGTAACCGTTGGATGTCCTCGCGGGGAGTCTTCGGCGGAATGCTCCTGGCATCCCTGGCCCTATGGTCGGGCGTCGTCGGAACCCAAGAGGCGGGGGCACAGGACGCTGATCTGGTGGTCATCCCGGATGACTGGCGCAACACCCACCCGTTCTCGGCTCGTTTCCCGACCCTCGGTACGAGTCCAGAATCTCCAATCATCGATCTCGCTGCGATGCGCTTCGCGACTCATGAGCTGACCGAAGGCGACGACCCGAGCTCTCGGCAATTCCGGGCCCCAAATCTCGAGTCGTTCCCGCCAGATCTGGTGCGGGAGCCGTTCGCCCACGGTGTCACTGACCTGTTCATCGTCCAAGCGCAGTCGCCCAAGGAGCAAACCATGCTGCGGTCGGAGCTCGAACGGCTCGAGATCCCCGTCCTGGGCGCCATCCCACGTTTCGCCTACCTGGTTCGCCTGACCCGTACTGAGCGTCAGACCCTAAGCCGCCGACCCGAGGTCTTCTGGCTTGGTCTCTTGCAACCAGCCTGGCGGATCTCTCCCAAGCTCGATGTCATCATCGAGACCACGCCGACCCACTCACTACGGTTGACGGCAATCTTCGACGACACCGGCGAGAACAGCGACCGAGGCGACAACAGCGACAACGGCGGCGACACCGCAACCCTCGAGGCAGCGATCGGAGCGACCGGTCTCAGCCTCGTCGACGTCGTCGAACGTCGACGAGGACTCAAGGTCCGGCTGGAAGGAACGGCCGTTGATGCACGCAAACTACTGACGATCCCCGGCTGTCTGTGGGTCGAACGTTTTGCCGGCTACGAGTTGCACAACAACGTGGCGCGCTCCTCCGATAACGTGGCGACCGGTCGCAACGGCGCTGCTGGACCGCTGATGGACGTCGAAGATGTTTGGGCTCGCGGCCTACGAGGAGAAGGTCAGATCGCCGCGGTCTCCGACACCGGGCTCTCCACCGGCGACCTGGCGACCCTTCACCACGACTTCGGCGAGCAGGGTTCGGCGACCAATCCACTGCGTGTCATCGCGGCCTACGCGCTCGGGCGCGCCACCTGGGACGACAATCAGACCTTGGCAGGCGCCCACGGCACCCACGTCACGGGCTCGCTACTCGGCAACGGCATCCGCTCCGGATCGAATCCGGCCATCGACGACTACCCGGCGTCGAGTTATGCCGGCACGGCTCCCAAAGCAAAGCTGGTGTTTCAGTCGCTGCTCGATGGCAGCGGCGCTCTGGGCGGCATTCCCGGCGACCTCAACGATCTCTTCCAGCCACCCTATGACGACGGCGCCCGGGTGCATTGCAACTCCTGGGGAACACCGCTGTTCGGCGCTTACAACGCCGACTCCCAAGAGGTAGACGAGTTCATCTGGGACCACCCGGATATGGTGATCACCTACACCGCAGGCAACCGCTCGCGCGATCTCAGCCCAGTCGACGGGATCATTGACGCCGACACGATCGGGGCGCCCGGTACCTCCAAAAACGCGATTGTGGTCGGCGCCTCGGAGAACTATCGGCCAGACTTCGTATACGAGTTCCCGGAAGGGGACTGCACATCGTCGAACGGCATCGAGCAAAAGACCTGGGGTTGGTTCAGCTCGTCCAATTTCTCGGCCGCGCCGGTTTTTCCGGACCTCCTTGCGGACAACGCCTCCGGACTCGGCGCTTTTTCTTCTCGCGGCCCCACCGACGACGGCCGGATCAAGCCGGATCTGTTGGCTCCCGGTATCGCCGTAATCTCGACCCGCACCGATAGCTTTCAGTCTTATCAACAATGGGGAACCTGCCAGGTTCCGGTTGATCTACGCCCGTACTACGTCGTACAGGGTGGCACC
>JAJCXQ010000350.1 GCA_029263355.1 Acidobacteriota bacterium
GCACCTACCCCGACAGCGAGCTGATCAGCTGGCTCGAAGCCCTCGGTCGATCACCTCGTTATGTGCAGCCACCACCACTCGGATCCCGATCCTATGGAGGGCATGCTATCGACTCTACATAACTGAATGCTGCACATAACAGCAGTTATGTAGAGCTCTACATAACTCCTGATAGATCGGTGGGATTGCCTGTTGAAACGAAAGCGCTTCGACTGTGCCTCGGCGTCCCTCGCGAGGAGCGATCACTCGCACCGTCATCTCAGGATCAGAGCACAGGTCACCGTTCTGCTCGAAGTAGTGCGCCAGCGACAGGACCATCGCGCCGGTGTCTGGACATGGCGGGAGCACTTCGACGATCAGATCCATGAAGCCGGGAGCACGGAGACGATAGGCGGTATCGGTTTCGAGATCTCCGAACGGCTGACCGATCAAGGCTTCGATCCGGGCGTAGTTCAGCTCGTACTGGTTGCGGCGGGCCGTCATCGGCTCATCTCTTTGAGCAACTGGAGCCGGATCTCAGCTTCGCGGATGCGGGCCGGCAGGTCACTGCACATGACCGGATGTGACTCGTTGTCGGTCGCGACCTTGAGCAACACATCGGCCAGATCGCGGGCCAACCAGGCAACGGTGCCAACAAGATTCGATTTGGTGTTGTGCTGTTCAAGCCGGAGACTGACTGCCCGGGCGTCGTCGTTCTTGGCGGCTTCAGCGATAGCCTGGAATTCTCGGTTGAGGGTTTCGCTCGCCAGCGCCTTGAGCTGATTGATCGCGTCGGTGGCAGCGTTAGCGGTGTCTGTGGCGGCGGGTGTCGTCGAGGTCTCGGTCAGGGTGTGTGCGTCTTGGTTGGCCATGTCGTTCTCCGTTTTTTGGAAGGTCATCACGTCTCGGTCTCTTGTTACTAGATGAGGTGGCGACGGCGATGGTCAACCAGCAAGCGACGGATTTCGACGTTTATCGGCGGAAATTTTCGTGCGCCGGCTGGGTGATCAGTAGAGCTGCCGGACAGGCGATCAGGAGAGCGACAGGTCAGGTGTCAGATGCAAGGACGGGCAGGCTGGTGACAGGGGTCTGGCGGGCCTGTGGGGCGTGGACATGGCAGGCGGCAGGTGCCCATCCCGGGCAGGTTGGGGATCAACATGGGGCCTGGTGGGAACTGGCCAACGAACAAAGGGCGGCCCACCTGAGCCGCCCCCGTCAATTATCGATTTGACTGCGATCACGCAGCCTTGGCCTTGCGCTGTCCACCAGTCTTCTTGGCCGGTGCGGTCTTGGCCGGTGCCGTCTCGGTCACTGTAGCCGTCTCGGTCTCGACTTCGGCCGGCTCATTGGTCAGCTTGAAGCCGACGATCCCACCGTCGAACGCCTCGGCGTCGAACGTCTTCGCTTTGTCGATAGTCAGACCATTGTGCGTGAAGAACCGCTTGCCAGTGACCAGTCGCGACCCGCCGTTCTTCTGGGTGCGCAGCCGGTAGCGGCCCTTGGCATCCTCATCCGCACCCCGAATGCCAACGATACCCTTCGCCTGGTTGTAAGCCAGCTGGACGAACTCGATACCGTCGCCCAGCATGTCGACCGCGCCGCTGGTCAAGACCAGTTGCCCACCCTTGCGGACCGTGATCTTCGGAGTAGTGCTCTCGGTGGCGTTGCCTTCGTAGAAGTTGAAACCTGTGCTCATGTGGATCTCCTTGAGAGGTGCGGTTAGGCGTCATTGCCCGTCCGCGTTGTGTGTGCCCACTAGATGAGGGTTCGCGACGAGTGGTCAACCAGGGAACGGCGGATTTCGTCGCAGATTCCGTCGGATTCCTACGAAGCACGTCGTGAGATCCATGGAACAAGGGCTCTGAGGTGTGCCCGTCAATCCTCGCTGAGGCCTTCTCGCCCGTCTGTGGGGCTCTGGGCTGTCGTTGGGGCCGAGGTCTTGGCGAGCTAGTAGCCCTGTCCTTGGACCGATTGGACCGATTGGACCGCTTCTGGAGGGTAGGGGCTCATCTGCTGTCGCGCACCGAGACATACTCCGGCTGTAGCGGCACCTGGGCACACGGAATGCTGTTGACGGCGATCGACTAGCCGCAAATAGACAGCGCGCAGAATGCTTTCAGCGGTTTACTACCTAGTCAAATAATCGGTCCAATCGGTCCACAAGCTGGCAAAGCCTTTGTTTCCCTGACTTTAGCCGGGACCTATTCTCGTGTCACCAGCTCAAAACCGGGCCACGGAATCGGGCCATTGGCGTTGATTCCGTGGTCCCTGGACCGAATGGACCGATTCCACCCCTGGACTTCAGAGCCTAGCGGTCGTCGTTCACCAACCGCCACGCCTCCCGAGAGACACCCATCGACCACTGGTCCCGAGGACAAGGTGATCGACCAGCCTTATCCCCAGCATTTCGCCGGCATCCGATAGCCGCCGAGTGAACGACAGGTCCTCTTCGCTAGGCGATGGGTCGCCGCTGGGATGGGTGTGGAACAAAACGATCCGTGCGGCACTACGCAGCAACGCTTCCTTCAGGATCGCCCGAGGATCGACGGCCGTCCGTTCCTGCGTTCCCCGGAACAGCTCACACTCGCCGATCAGCCGATTCCGCACGTTCAAGAACAGGCAGCCCATCGACTCCTGATCCCGTTGGCCGTAGCGCAAGGTGAGGTAATTGGCCACCAATGCTGGTTGGTCGAGTAGGTTTTGCCGAGGTACCCGGGCCTTCGCAACGCGGCAAGCGATCTCAAGGGCAGCTACGACTGTCGCAGCCTTAGCGTCGCTTATTTGGTGTCGTCGAAGATAGACGGGATTGACGTTCGCCAAACCGACGAGACCGCCGAACTCAGCCAGCAACTCGCGAGCGAGCTCTCTGGCAGTCGAAGCGGAGCCACCGTTTCGTAACAGGATCTCGACCAACTCAGCATCCGACAACGCCTGCGCCCCGTTCGCTAGAAGACGTTGTCGCGGGTGTTCGTCGTTTGTGTCTTGTCGGCGTCGCTTCCGAGGTTGCCGACTCATTGACGACATCCTTGCTGTTGACGCCATCGACGGCGAATCGAAACATCGGTAGCCCTGGCCGATCTCTGGAGACGGTCGGCAATCTCCACCAGCTCGTCGATAGTGGTACCAATTTCGCCTGCGACCGCCAACTCGATAGTTGGTGTCACGTTGGCGATTCCGGTCTCGCCGTGGCAAGCGCACTCGATCTCGTCTGGAATCCGAAGCCCTTCACGGTGCCTGTGCAGCCGGTAGCACAGCCTGTACAGGGCCAACGCGGTCTCTAGAAGCTGATCCTGAGCCTCCGAGACGGTGATGGGTCGCGACATGGCGATCCTCTCTCAAGTGGCTCAGATTCAGTTTGTGGTATCGTTTTCGCGAAAGAACTTGATGATGCGCGCTGGACCCGTCTTGGCGGCGAAGCGATCGTAGATGCGGGCAAAGGCTCCCAGCTCTTCGAGCGCTGCTTGCCACTCTTCGGGAGTGCCGCTCATGTTGGCGTAGGCCCGAACGACTGAGATGAGAGCTAGGACCATTCCAAGCTCGGGACCACCTTCGAGGAGGCAGAGATCGCAAATCGGATCATCGTCGCGGAAACCGACCGGGCCGGAGCCGGTCTCTTGCTTGCCGCAGGTAGCGCATGTGGTTCCTGGGGTCTCGGCGAGTCGGATGCTGTAGAGGGGGTCGTCGGTCTTTGTCGATCGAGACAGGGCGGCGGGGAGTGGTGCCGGATCGGCTTCGGGTTGCGTCGGCGATGGTGCGAGGGTGCCTTCGGTGGGCGTGCGGTGGGGATCGGCGCTAGACTTCGCTTGGTTGAGCATGGGGTAGATTCCTTTGCTTGGCCGGGCTCCCGTGGAGTCACTAGCTCCTCGGGGGCCATTTGTGGGTTCGGGAGCACACAGCTCCCCTTGGCCAGTACTGGTATGCCGGAAGGCGGCGAGATGTCAATGATCTAACTGCAAATGAGCGATAACCTTTACGTTGTCCTCAGATGCCATCGAAGAGGCAATTTTTTGATCAGCTGAAGCGAGGCCAGTGAATCGCCGTCGCGAGACTCTCCAACAGCCGCCAATCAGAACCCTTAGAGAGGCAAGAAGTGCCGTTATATCGCAAGCGGGCTAGAGAACAGACATTCGGGATCCGGAATGACTGAAAAGCGATTCATTCCTCAGGGTATCGACGCCGTTACTGGTCTCAATTGGCGCCAAGGCCTAACTCCAGCACGTCTTATCACAAGCCGATCAGGCCAAAACGCGAACGTGTCAGACGAACATAGCGAGTTTGCCGATGACTCTCAGTCACGTTCGTTCACACGAATTCACCTTGGTCCCTCTTTTGGCATTGATCCAATGAGACTGGAAGAGGCCGGGTGGGCCGTACTTTTTGCACGGGATAGTGATCCGGCGATCCGTGATGCTCTGGCTCCATTGCTATCATTGCGCCGACGGCAGGCGACGACAGTCTCAAGTTCAAGATATCAAGAACTCACTATTGCTCCTGGTGAATCGAAGGTCCGCTTTCTAGATCGTCATAGAGCCGTGCCTGGGCCGGTGGATCCCGAAAGAGTTCCATATTACCTTTTGATTGTGGCTGACCCCGAAGACGTTCCGTTCGGCTTTCAGAGGCAACTGGATTTGCAGTATGCGGTTGGTCGACTCCACTTCGACACCTGTGAGGACTACGCACGGTATGCGGACTCTGTAGTAGAAGCCGAATCCGGTACTCTGCTGCGCCCACTAAAGGCGGCGTTTTTTGGGCCATCTCATCAGGACGATCCAGCGAGTCAGCTGCTGAGCGAACATGTCGTGAGACCGCTCGTCAGGAGTATCGCCAGTGTCCTTCCCGATTGGCAGACCATCTCGCTTCTGCGAGAGAACGCTACCAAGAAACGGCTCCTCAATCTATTGACTGAGGAGGACCCAGCTTTGCTCTTCGCCGCCGGCCACGGCCTCGTCTACCCAAAACAAGATGATCGACAGAAGGCCCAGCAGGGCTCGCTTCTCTGTCAGGACTGGCCTGGGCCGAGAAGTTGGAAAGGATCAATCTTGAGCGAGTTCTGCCTTTCCGGCGACGATCTGACAGACCGTACTGGTTTGAGAGGCATGATAGCGCTCCTGCTGTCATCTTTTAGCGTAGGCACGACGAAGTATGGCTTTTCCCAATCCGGTACAGAGCACAAGCACCTGAGCTCGTGTTCCTTTGTTAGTAGTCTTGCAAATAGCCTCCTCGCGCAAGGAGTCTTGGCTGTTTGGGGCACCGTTGCCGATATCTGGCAGCTGCCCTCGGATCTGCAGACCGGACGAGGCGCAGCCCTTGAGAGCGTAATTCGGTCGCTAGCCGACGGCTTGCCCATCGGCTTCGCATTAGAGTACTTGGACCAGCGCTTTGCAGAGCTGGCTACTGACCTGTATTCGGAACAGGAAGCTGCCAACTATGGCGCTCAGACCAACCCGCTTCGACTCGCTGCTCTATGGTCATCCTATGACGAACTTCGAAATGCCGTGTTGCTGGGTGATCCTGCAGTCCGATTGCCAATAAAGAAGACCGAGTAGAGATCTATGACCGCGACCGACCAGAACCGATACGGTCGATCTACTGACATGGACGAGCGTTCACACCGCGTCTTCGAGTTGATCGCGTTGAGTTCCCACCTTTCGGAGTTGCGGCGAGCTTCTGAGCTCTTTCACTACAACGTCAACGAACTGATTGGACTATCTGAGTCTGAACTCAGAGGCCGTATCGGGGGCTTGCTCGCACTGTGGAGCGCTTGCCAAGAATCGCTTCATCGGGTAAAAGGGTGGACTGATGACGCTGATTATCTTCGCGATTCGTGGCATGGCCGCGACAAAGTGAAACAACTCGTCGGCCGCATAGGAGAGGTCTATCGCTTTTCCAATGAGGTCCAAGCAAGTCTCACACACTCATCTCTCGATAATCTTTTGGCTCTCCGGGATCGCTTTCGCAATGGGCTTCTCGCTCTCGACACATTACACCAAGCGTTGATTCACCGAGAAGCAAGAGAGTTGACGAATATGACGGCTCGGCTACGCAACAGCGCCAAGGATACTTCACCGGGCAGAGATATATTCTTAGTCCATGGCCACGACACAGCAGCGCGAGAAGAGATTGCTCGATTCCTCGAAGGTATAGATACTACGGTTCGGATTCTCCACGAAATGCCAAATGCGGGAAGAACTATCATTGAGAAATTCGAAGACTACTCAGATGCCGGCTACGCAGTGGCACTGTTGACTGCTGACGATGTGGCGCACGCAAAGCAAACTCCAGAAATCAGTTTCTCTAGAGCCCGCCAGAATGTTGTCTTTGAGCTTGGATATTTCATAGGCAAGTTAGGCCGCGGTCGCGTATGCGCTCTGGTCCAAGATGGAGTCGAGCGACCTTCAGACATCGATGGTCTCGTCTACATCGCGCTGGACAAGGCAGGAGGGTGGAAGATGGCACTCGCAAAAGACATAAAGAACGCAGGCATCAATGTAAATCTCAATAAACTCATCGAAGGCAATCCGTGAGGCTAGACATGCTAAGCCCTTCATCGTGCGATCTCGCCTTGCCGCAGACTTCAACGGCTGGAAGCACGACAATGCCAAGTTCGAAAAACAGTTCGAGCGGGTGGTGAGGGCGCTGAGGGCGAACGAACGACCAAGCAGAAAAATATCTGATGTCTGAACCATCTAAAAGCGACCTTTCCGCCGCAGTACATCTTCTAAAAAACAGGCTGCCGTCTGGCAACCCCACAGACATTGCCTACGACTTTGTCGACGCTTACATTTATCTAGGCGAACAGTTTTTGCAAGAAGTCAAACAACAAAAAATACTCTTTGCGATTGTCTCAATAGACAGGGCCAACGCTGTTTGCGGCTCGATACACAACAGAGCAGTTGAGGAGGCCAGCCACGGCCACATCCTGGAAGATGACGCAAGGAAAATTGCTCGTTTAATTAACGAGCACCGAGTTATCCTCACACCTAAGCTCCACATCATCGAGCGCCTGGAAGGATTGGCCTGCTGGCATATCCAACGTGACTCTGCCCTTCTACAAGTAGCAACTGAAATTGAACTTCAGTTACTTACCTTGAATCAAAGAGCCGAGCGCCAGCTTGAGCAGCCTCACAGGAAGAGTCTCTCTCTCCCTACCCAAGGGAGGCTGGTTCACAACCAGGTCAAGAATCTACTCGAGAGTTGGAAGGCTGTTATCCGCGAAGTGCTTCGACGCAATCCAGAATCAGGAAGAGCAGACTCTCCCTGCCCTTGGAATCAAGCACTAATACTGGCCCAAAAATGGGTCACCATTCAAATTATTGAGGACAGGTATACTTACTTTCAGCAACAACTATTCATTGATAGCACCGAGAGTTTCGATTTAGTTGTCTGCCGCCCTAGATCGCACGCCTTTGAAGGAGCCCTCTTCTTTTCCGAACATCGAGCAATGGCTTTCGACCTATTTACATTGACAGCAGACCGACCGAACAATGATCTCCCAAACACAGGCGCTGGGTCCGAGATTCTCAATCATATCTCTACTGAATCTGGATTGAATTTTGAATTCCTGCTACACAAGATGAAACCACACATTGAAGAACTCGTCCGAAGTTTTCAATCTGCAAGTTATCAACCAGTAGAGGAGTCGCATCTTGCCACGCTCCGCGGCACTAAGGAGCAAGATACAATATTGCCTCTCATTCGCGCCTGGTCTTCACTTCATCGACTAGCGCTTCTTCGGAACTTAGCACTGGCTCAGATGCCTGAGGAAGAACGAAAACGCAACGCAAAACGCCCATTCGTTGTCTCCCGAAATAGCCTGGCCCGTTATCTACAAGATTTCACAGAACTGGACCCTCAGCGCGCACTCGATGTTCTTCAGATGCTTATGTTTATACCAGATAGAGACACGAGTTCCTCATACGACCCCCATCTAAAACCTCTCATTGCTTTAGATCAAGAGCGCGTTCTCATTATGGCGAACTTCGCACTGAACTCTCGCTTTGCACGGAACGCCCTCAAACTACTAGCAAGCCTCAAGATGGTTAACCTTGACGAGTGTGGTCGATCTCTGGAGCGGCGATTCCAGGAGATTCTCGAGTCTGCTGGCTTCAAGGCCAACAAGGGTCGACGAATTGAAATTCTCAACGGCGATGGCATCGTAACAACAGATTTAGACGTCGTAGCCTACCGCGAAGGGATTCTTTTCTTAGGCCAAGTAAAAGCCGTCTTACCTCCTGGCAACGCATACGAAATTTATCGCATGCTACAGCGCTTGACGGCAGCAGCGGGGCAGCTAAATGCTTGCTTGGAGCATATCGATATCAATAAGAAGAGAATTGGAAGTGCAATTGATTGGCCGAATTCCGAGGCATTAACCATAAAGCACGTAGTCCCATGCATCCTAACCAATGATATTACCCTAACGGGCTACAGAGTCGGAGGGTTTGTAGTCTTAGACTCCACCATCTTGGAGGATTATCTAGCGGAAGCCGCTTCGAGTGGCTCGGATGACCAGAGTCTTTTATCACAAATTGATTCTCTTTCGCAGTGGCATGAACAGCATGCAGACCGCGTCGTTTACTGCGAGTTGAATTTTGGCAGTACAGTGTTTCTCCAGCCGATCGTGGCCCTTGATCCAGTAGTGGGCTAGGTAGTGCTCAAGATTGAGCAAGACTCAACGTGCGAGGTCGAGCAAGTGACTATCTCTAACAAGCTCCGCAAGCTCTTGCTCGTTTCTGGCAGACCGATTGACCTGCCTCCAATGTCGCTGGGTCTCTCTGTCTGTCGATCTTGACCAACGCTGAGTGACGTCGTAAGTGCGTCGCAAGGCATCCTGCATATTCCGAGGCAAGCCGACCATCCCCCCGGAAACCTAGCAAGGGCGGGCTTTGCGTCGCACGCGTCGCTGGCGTCGCAAGAATGCAGGCCCTATCTATGCGGGCCTTGCAGGTGACGTCAGGGAGTAGTTAAGACCGCTGCGCCCCGATCGCCACCACCTCAGCCTTCGGCTTCCCCGACATCACCGCCCAGATGTGATCGCCTATCTGCTCATTCGCCTTCCTGATCGGATCGTCCGCCAAGTGCGCATACCGCTCCGTCGTCGCGATCTGAGAATGCCCCAGGAGCTTCCCGACCTGCTGGAGCGGGAGCCCGAGACCAACGCCGAAGCTGGCGTACGAGTGACGAAGATCGTGAATCCGGACGCCCTCGAGGCCGGCGTCCCTTCGGATGCGCATCCAAACGCCCAGCCCCTCCAGTGGGCGGCCTTCAAACTTGCCGGGGAGGACATGAGGGTTGTCGTCCAAGCGCTCAAGGTTCGAGAGCAACTGGAGCGCCGGCCCGTTCAGATAAACCGTCTTTGCGCCGGTTTTCGAATCCGGAAGTTTGAGACAGTGGCCCTCGAAGTCGACGTCCTGCCACCGGAGGTGCAAGATCTCGCTCACCCGGCATCCCGTCAGAATCAGCAACCGGATCGCTGCGATCGAATAGGGGCTCACCGTCTGCGTGCGTTCGGATTCGGCCAGCACCTCACTCAGCCGGGCCAGTTCGGTTTCTGACAGGAACCGCTCGCGCTTCTCGATCTTGTAGAGCTTGACGTGCCGGCACGGATTCGAGCCATCTGGACGCCAGCCCCACAGCTCCGCAAGGTTGAGGGCCTTTGAGATCTGTGACCGCACGAGGTTGGCCATGCCGGGCGTCTCGGCGAGTTCGGTGTGCAGTGCCTGGATCTCGGCGCGGGTGATGTCGACGACCTTGCGGTCACCGAAACGCGGCAGAAGGAATCGTTCCCAGATTCGCTGCTGGTTGGCGATCGTTCCCGGCTTGTTGTGGACCCGGGAGTATTCCGTCATGAACCGCTCAGCCAAGTCCTTCATCGTCGGTGCGCGTCGGTAGGAGTTGCGCTCTGCTGCCGGGTCTTCGCCCCGTCGCGCTTGACCGAGGATTTCGTGAGCCTTGCCGCGGGCCTCGAACAGGGTCAGCTCCCCGTAGCGACCGATCGTCAGGAAGCGTTGCTTCCCTCGCACCCGGTAGGTGACGACAAACGCCTTCCGCCCCGAGGGGTACACCCTCATGCCAAAGCCCGCGATCTCGGTGTCCCACAAGTAGTGGGCACCGGTCTCGCGCTCGTACCGCGCGCCGTCGATGACCCGCTTCGTCAGTCTCTTCCGCATGGTGACCTCCTGGCTCGCCATGGGGGGCGAGCAAACATTGAGCAAACAGTTGGAGCCGTGTTCCAGGGTGAAATAGCGTGCTCCATGCACCATTAGTACAACCATAAGCCAATGTATGTCAACACTTAGAGCAAACCAGCGTGAACCTAAGTAAACGAGCGTAGAGGCACCCAACTTATCCGTCTTATATCTCTAGAGACTTGCCTGAGATGGGCGAAGGCGGTCAAGGAGCATCTGTCCGACACATGCAGTCTCAAAGATTGACATGAGAGAACCTGCACAGTCCGGTTGAGAGGAACAAGCTATGCATACTAAAGACACGAAAGAGCATCGAGCCGCTAGAGAGCGCGCAGACAGGGATCGCGGTCAGCTGATCCACGAACGCGACTCACAGAGTGATCACAGACATCGGCCGGCTGAGCACAGTCGAACACCACGAGAGCCGAAGCTTCTGGACCGGGTCCGCGGCGCGATCCGAGTTCGACATTTGAAGTGGAGCACTGAGAAATCGTATGTTAGCTGGATTCGAAGGTACATCTTGTTTCACGACAAGCGCCACCCGGCGGAGATGGGAGCGCCCGAGATCAGCGCTTTCCTCACACACCTGGCCACGAACAAACGAGTTAGCGCGTCGACTCAGAATCAGGCGCTCTGCGCCCTCGTCTTCCTCTATAAGGAGGTGCTCGGGCGCCCATTCGGGGAGCTTAAAGATCTGGTTCGAGCCAAGAGACGACGAAGAATTCCTGTCGTCTTGACCCGCGATGAAGTCAGAGAGATCCTCCGGCGCGTCGAAGGCACTCCTTGGCTCGTGCTCACGTTGCTCTATGGTACTGGCATGCGCCTCAACGAGTGTCTCAAACTCCGAGTCCAGGAAATCGACTTTGCCAAGAATGAAATCACGATCCGCGACGGCAAAGGAGGCAAGGACCGAAGAACGATGCTACCCGGGCTCGTCAAGCCAGCTCTCAGTTCGCATCTCGAGAACGTCAAGAAGCTCCACCAGCAAGATCTTCGCGAAGGATTCGGAAGAGTTGAGTTGCCCGGGGCGCTCGCACGGAAGTACCCTGGAGCCGAGAAGCAGTGGCGCTGGCAGTATGTCTTCCCGTCAACGAAACGTTCTCCGGATCGCCGCTCGGGTGTCGTCCGTCGCTACTACATGTCTCCCGCGACGGCTCAGCGGGCATTCAGGAAAGCGATCCGCTCGGCGGGTATCAACAAGCATGCTTCCTGTCACACATTGAGGCACAGTTTTGCAACGGAGCTACTCCAACGAGGGTATGACATTCGAACCGTCCAAGAATTGCTTGGGCACTCCAACGTCAACACGACGATGATCTATACACATGTCCTGAATCGCGGAGGGCTCGGTGTCGAGAGTCCAGCTGATGTGCTTTAGGAGCAGGATTTGGTGTCCGCCAGACGATTGCGCTTGAGTGGCGGCGCTAGCCGTCCGTCTCGAAGCGTCTTGTTAGGCGGTGTAATGACACCTCTTCGGCCTGAAAGAGGCACCGGAGGTTCTGTCAAAAGGGAATATCATCGTCTTCCACACTTTGAGAGACAGATTCATGGCCTTGTCCTTCCAAAACATCACTTTGACTGCTTAGAGCGCTGAGGAGGCTCTCGACATGATCACGATTCTTCTCGATCCAAGCTTCGCCCTGCTCCGTGACTTTATAACCTAGCCAGGGTTCGTTGTTGTTGAAGTCTGGTTCCACAGTAACGCCCTTGACAAGTTCCCGCGAGCGGAGAGACCGCAAACCCAACACGAGAGCAAATCGACTTAGCACGCCTGCCAGATGTCGCTCCAAGCTGTATGCAGAGACCGGTTCGAATTCCAAGGCGTAATTCTCGAAAACTGCCGTCAACACAAGAATGGCATCATCGTCCAACATTCCCTTGTCTGGCGCATCGGGCTTGCGGCCCTCTTGGAGAGCCCTGACGTCAGTTACAAGTTCCCTCATTGTTTGATGCCGCTTGTCTATCTGATCGAGAGCTCTTAGAAGGACATTCTCATAGTCTTGGGTCATGCCGCCGACCGCTCGCAGGGCCGCTTCCCAGTTCCTGCCTCGCGGCGTAGTCCCCGTAAGCAACCAGAACCAACAAGCAGCAAGGCTGTATATGTCACAGCGCCGATCGATTAACCTCGGATTGTCTATAAGCTCAGGAGCCGCATACGCGTCTCCTACCGGAGTCCCCCCTGTTTGAGTAAACCGCTCTCCGTCTGGGTCGATAACTTGGGCAATGCCAAAGTCTACTACACGTGCATCTCCCCTTCGGGTCAGCAGATTTGTAGGTTTTATGTCGCGATGTACGATCTTTCTCTGATGTGCATGCTCAAGAGCTAAGCAACTCAACTCAACGAAAGGGAGAACTGACGATGGTTCTGGCGAGCCGACTCTTTCTCTTGCTTCATACAGGTCGTAACCCGCGAAATACTCCATCAGAATAAACGGCGTGCCGTCGTGCTCGCCGACGCCGTAAATCGGAGTGATATTGGGATGCCGAAGCGTCATTAGCATCTCTGCTTCTTTGATGAATCTAGCGTTCAGCCGAGCTACATCGGAGTGAAACGGACTCGGGTTCAGTAGCTTTACGGCGAATACCTGCTCGAACGGCTCGAGTTTGGCCTTGAAGACTTCTCCGTAGCCGCCGCCTCCGATGCGATCGCCCAACGTCACTGTACCGAGTGGTATGTCTCTTGCCATAGCGCAGATCTAGCCTATTCTCCGCCTAACAGGGCAGGTTCCAATCTGAAGTCCGGCCGAGAACGCTTGTCGTCATAGTAGGCGTCACCTTGCCACAGTCATCAGCGGCGGCGCAGAGACGGATTTCGGATTGGAAGTTGTTGAGCTAAGCCGCGTCCCGAGCGGCGAGGGACGCTATGGCTTTTGAATCGCTCGGCGGACTGACGAACGCTTCCGGTCCGGGTCCGGTCATGCGTGGGATGAAAGCCTTCAGGCGCTCCACGCAGTGCATTCGCGAAGTCTGCTGCCATCCCTATAGCCGAATACGAATTCATAGGTAGA
>JAJCXQ010000351.1 GCA_029263355.1 Acidobacteriota bacterium
TACACCCGGTGTGGAGCAGTTGCTCAAACGAGCAACACGTTTACACCCGGTGCGGAGCAGTTGCTCAAACGAGCAACACGTTTACACCCGGTGCGGAGCAGTTGCTCAAACGAGCAACGTCTTCGCACCCAGATTTAGAGAGATTGTTCAAGAGAGCAAATAGCCCTCTTTTGGTCGAAACCACCCTGATGAACGGGGACACACGAGCAGCCAGTCGCCATAATGAAACCGGTGATTTCTAGCCAGCCTTCATCGTCAGCGGGGAATCGCCGCTGCTTAGCATGATCTGTGGGAAGGAGCCCGGGCGGCAAGGCTGATCGTGCCCCTTGTAGCCGGCATTGGAATCGTGTTTGCCGGGGGGCCCACAACGTTCCTGGACTCTGGGGGCCATGGCGAAGGGAGGTGCCTGATGGACTGGGTGCATTTCGTAGGGAAAAGCTACTATCCGACGATCCGGGAGTTCGAAACCGAGGCTCGCAAGTTCCGCGTTTCCCGCAAGATCGCCTCCTCAATGCTGCAAAGCATGAATTTCGGTGATCGAATTGTTCTATTTCAGTGGCAGAGACCTTCGTCGGAGGTCTTCGGATACTTCACAGTTGATTCGGTCCTGGGTGACTTCCCAAAGGAGGTCCTAGAGGAGCTCGCGAGGGAGGTGGAGGTGTCGAGCAGCGAGCATCAGGACACGTTGGTCGCAAGGAAGTGCGGGCAATACACCATCGTCCAAACGACCGACCTGAAGGTCTCGATCTCAGCGATCGCGAGAAAAATCAAACAGCACGGCGGCAAGAACATCATGCTCGGCGGCGCCTACACGCCGCTGAAGAAACTGGGCGTCAGGGCTCACGGCGCCGAGCAGCCGACGACGAGGATCAAGACCCGGATCCCGTTTCGTCCAGGATATCGCCAACTCGACCTGAAGGCCTTGATCGACGATTACCAGGGAATCAGAACGAAGCAGAAGGTCGTCAAAAAACAGTACTACGTCAAGCCGCTCGAGAGGAAAGTGACGCCAGGCAGCAAGCTGATCCTGATCCGCGACTACATCAAGAGCATCGTCACCAGGAGGAGCGACGTGCACTTTCAATGCGCGGCGCCGGCGGTCGTTCGGCCCGCTCAGCAGTTCACCATTGATGTCAACCTGCATGTCACGGAAAGCCAGCAGGCGAAACCAGAGCAGAAAGTCACCGAGGTCGGAATCATTGCGCTCAAGACCGGGGCGCGCCTGAACCTGCGGCTGGTTCCCGTCGACCCGGGGAAGTTCGAGATCCGCCGCGACGAGATCGAGATCGAGTGGCGTCTGCCTAGCCGGAGCGCACAGTTCCTGGTTTGCGGCCAGCAGGATCTCGAGGATGGCGACTACTTCTTCGAGCTGGTGTTGGCGTCCCGAGGGGCGCAGATCATACTTCCCAAATACCTCAATATCAGGGTGGATTCCACGGCTCCGATCGATGGCGCGGAGCGGTGTGAAGTGACGGCCAAGATCCCATGCACGGCGTTCGCTTCCTATGCGCGGCAGGACTTGAAGGTCGTCCTCTACATGTTAGCCGGCATAGCCGCCCTGGGGATCAAGGTCTTTCAGGATTGTCTCGACCTGACACCGGGGAAGGAGTGGCGCCAGCAGGTCAAGCGGGAGATCAAGAAAAGCGAAGCATTCCTCCTATTCTGGTCTAGCTCCGCCAAACAATCCAAGTATGTCGAGGAAGAATGGAGATTCGCTCTGAAGCATCGCGACCGGGTACGCATCGTTCCCAATCTTCTCGAGCCGACGTCGGTATGCGCGCCGCCGCCGGAGCTCGAGGAGCTCCAGTTCGGTTCCAGGGAAACGACGCTGCGCGACGCCTTGCTCGGAGCCGGCCAGTTCCCTCAGCAGCCAGCATAGCCGCTGGCCGGCGGCTTCCCGGAGTTTGAGGCGTGAGCGCCGTAGGGCTCAAATCCGATAGGCTCGGGTGGTGCCTGGACTTGGACACATCGCATTAGGGGTCGCCGCCGGTCGATGGCATCATCGACTGGAAGGCCGCGGATCGCCGATCCCAGCGATGGTGGCGTTCAGCGTGTTGTCGGCGATGCACGACGCCGACGTCTTGGGGTTTTCTTTCGGCATCCCCTACGACGCCCCTTATGGCCACCGCGGCGCGTCGCACTCGATCGTCGCCGGCTTGATGTTAGGTCTGTTGGCCGGATGGCTGGGCAAGTTGGCTGGCTGCTCGTGGGGACGAACCACGGCCATCGCTTGCGCGGTAGCGGTCAGCCACGGTCTGCTCGACGCCTTCACCGATGGTGGACGCGGTATCGCGCTGCTCTGGCCGTTCTCCAACGAACGCTTCTTTTCTCCCTGGCAACCGTTCCCGGTGTCCCCCCTCGGGATGGGTATTTTCTCGCTCTGGGGCCTGCGGGTGCTGGTCGTCGAGCTGGTGTTTTTTTCACCACTGCTGGCCTTTGCCCTCTGGCCTTCGGCGAGGCAACGCGGCCCGCGACCCTCCCGAACCCCTCGCCCCTAAGAGGCAGCCCAATCGCAGTGCGTCAGTGAAGGCAGTGCCTCGGTAAAGGCAGTGCCTCGGTGAAGAAAGTCACCAAACGTCTCGAGTATTCTTCAGGTCGCGCCGCAAATCCGCCGCCGTGCCCGGCTTCAGGGATCTGCCACAAAGTCTTGGGCTCACCAGCAAAGTCGAAGTAGCGCTCGACGACTAACGTTTCGAGCGCATCCGTGGTGATCAGCAAGAGTGGTCGCGGTGAGATATCCGCGATGACGTCGACAACCGATGGTGGCTCTCTCATACCCAGGCGAAGTTCGAAAACCGGGGTTGCCAACCAGGAGAGCAACCGCCAACCTCTGTAAATTCCGGGGGATTGTGAAAATGGTAGATGGTCACGAACACCACACAGGCTCGGGCCGTCCGCCACCACCGCCTTGAGCTCGGGAAACATCGCGGCGGCCCGCAACGCGACCTGGCCGCCGATCGACGCACCAAAAACTCCGATTCGGTGGAAGTCGATGTCACTCTGGCGACTCAGGAACTCCAACACGGCGGGTATGTCCTCGACGTCCTGCCAGCCGCCGGAATTGACGTCGCCGGTGCTCTCGCCATGGGCGCGACGGTCGTACAGCAAAACGCCGAAGCCTTCGTCCCACAATACCCGCGCCTCTCGCTCGACACCCATCCGATGGATGCCGCCGGAGTGCAGCAAGATCACCACGGCGCCATTGCGGGATGGCACATACCAGCCCTTCAACGTCTCACCGTGGCTGGACAGGGCCACATCTTGGTATTGAGCACCCCAGTCAGCGGGCGTCGTGCAACAGACTTGCGATTGCGCCGGCTCGGTATCGCTCCAGATCAACACCAACAGAAAACCGACATAAGCGGTCAAGAGTCCTCCCAGGACACCGACC
>JAJCXQ010000352.1 GCA_029263355.1 Acidobacteriota bacterium
TCGCATGAACTCCAACTTGCCGACCTCAACTTTCAAAATGCAAGGGACTAGACCGATCCGAAGGCACCTCACAGCTCAAACAATCAGCTCCGTGCTCGCTCCACAGGCCAGAACGCTGATGCAACCAACAGCCCTTTAAACAAAGGAGACCGCCGTGCTGCGAATGCGCAATATCACCAAGATCTACCGGACCTCATTGATCGAAACCCACGCTCTGAGCCGTTTTCAATTCGAAGTCGAAGCCGGCGAGTTCGTCAGCGTCATGGGGCCTTCGGGCTCGGGCAAGACAACGTTTCTCAACATCGCCGGCCTCCTCGACACCTTCGACGAGGGCACCTACGAGCTCGGCGGCGAGGATGTCAGTCAGCTCTCTGACTCCGCGATGTCGCGGGTGCGCAACGAGAGGATTGGCTTTATTTTTCAAAGCTTCAATCTCCTCCCCGACCTCGACGTTTTCGACAATGTCGACATCCCGCTGCGCTACCGCGGCATGCCTCGCCGGCAACGCAAAGAAGCGATTGATCATGCCCTCGACAAGGTTGGGCTATCGGCCCGCCTGCGCCACTATCCGTCGCAACTCTCCGGCGGCCAGCAGCAACGGGTGGCGGTGGCTCGCGCTCTGGTCGGCCAACCCGGGCTGATTCTGGCCGACGAGCCCACCGGCAACCTCGACTCGGCGATGGCCCGGGAGATCATCGATCTGCTCGAGCAGATCAACGACACCGGCACCACCATCGTGATGGTGACCCATGATCAGGAGATGGCGCACCGTGCGGCGCGGCAGATCTTCCTGCTCGACGGCCGGGTGATCGACATTCGCAATGAGGACGCCAAGCCGTTGTTCGATCCCGACCGATTCATCCCACAAATGCCTACCCCCAGCATGGCGTGAGGAGAGAGACGATGCTGCTCTACAACCTGCGTCTGAGCTGGAACAGCCTGCGGCGCAACCCGTCTCTGTCGCTGTTGACCGTCGCCGCCATCGGCCTCGGAATCGCGGTCGCCACCTCCTTCACCACCATCTACTACTTGATGTCGGCAGATCCGCTGCCGCACAAGTCGGACAGCGTCCGCTACGTCCGACTCGACGCCTGGAGCCCACTAGGCCCCTTCGATAGCGACCATCCCGAACGGCCGCCCGAGCAGTTGACCTACAAAGACGCCCTGGCGGTGGCAGCGAGTGATATTCCAACCCACAGTACGGCGACCTTTCACAGCGACTTGTTCATCTACCCGGAAGACAAAGCCTTGCGTCCCTTCGAAGCGGCGGTGCGTCTGTGCCACTCTGGCTTCTTCCCGATCTTCGATGTGCCGTTCGCCTTCGGCGGACCGTGGGATGCGCGCGCCGACGCCGGCCCGGAGCGGGTCGTGGTGATCGATCACGCCACCAACCAGCGTTTGTTCGGTGGCAGCGACAGCGTCGGAAACCGCATCAAGCTCGGGCCCGCGGTCTTCACGATTGTCGGCGTGTTGGAGCCTTGGCGACCCGTCGTCAAGTTCTTCGACACCCTGAACGACAGTTCGGGACCACCGGAGCAGGCCTACATTCCCTTTCTTCACGTCCGCGACATGGAGATCCCCACCGACGGCAACACCCAAGGCTGGAAGGGCGACTCGGGCAACGACTTCGCTACCTTCCTGGCCTCGGAAGCAACCTGGGTTCAGCTCTGGGCTCAAATCGACAGCCCGGATCAAGAGGCGCGCTACCAGACCTTCCTCGACGCCTACTCCGACGGGCAGCGCAAACTGAATCGATTTGAACGCCCCAACAACAACTGGATCCAGCCGATGCGGCAATGGCACGTCGAGCAGGGCGTGGTGCCGCCGGAAGCTCGCAGCATGGTGATTATCTCGCTGCTGTTCCTGGCAGTCTGCTCGATCAACCTCATCGGTCTCTTGCTCGGCAAGTTTCTGGCTCGAGCGCCGGAGGTGGGCGTGCGGCGCGCGCTAGGCGCCAGCCGCCGTGCGGTCTTTCTGCAACACATTGTCGAATGTCAGCTGTTGGGCATCCTCGGCGGCATCATCGGCCTGACCTTGTCCGTCGGCGCCCTCCAGGTCATCAGTGGGATGTTTCTCGACGATGTGATCCTGCACCTCGACGCCACCATGATCGCAACCGGTATCGCGCTCGCTCTGGCCTCCGGCCTGATTGCTGGTGTGTATCCCGCCTGGCGGGTATGCACCGTCGCGCCAGCGATTCACCTCAAGGCTCAGTAGCCTCTTCAAGAAAGCTTCTTCACGAGCGCAGACCGCAAGAAAGGCACGCTAAGAAAGGCATTGTCATGGAATTAGGACCCATCCTCCGCTCACTGTTTCACAACCGTACCCGCTTCGTTCTGATCTCGCTCGAGGTGGCGTTGACCTTGGCGATCGCAGTCAACTGCGTCAATCTGATCCTCGATCTGCGCCAGGAGATGAATCAGCCCTCGGGTATGGACGAAGAGAACATCCTGGTGCTCACTGTCCGCCCCCACGGCGAGGCTTTCCTCGACGAGGACTACGCCGAAGCGGTCCGCGAGAGCGATCTGAAGCTGGTCCAGCAGCAACCCGGAGTCCGCGCCGCGATCCTGACTCAGGCGATACCGCTATCGGGCGGCGGCAGCGCCACCGGTCGCCGGGTATTGGACTCTGAGATCGACTCGGTCACCGCTCCCTACTTCCACGTCACTCAATCCGCCCTCGCCACCTTCGGCGTCGAGCTCGTCGCTGGGCGCAACTTCACCGAGCAGGACTACCGAGATGACCCTCAACGTCTCAATGTGATTGTCTCGCAGGCCTTGGCCGACAACCTCTTCCCTGATGGCGATGCCCTTGGCAAGCAGATCAGCGACCGACGCAAACAAGAGATCAACACCATCATCGGCATCACCGGCCACATGATCAACGCGTGGCCGACGAGCAGCGTCCCGGACAGCGTCATGCTGATGCCGGTGGCGCATGATCGCCGCGACTATTATTACTTCATGGTACGCGCCCAACCCGAAGAGCTCGACCGACTCTATTTCAGCATCGAAGACGCTCTGCTCGAAGCCAACCCCGATCGCCTGGTGGAAGTCCAAACCCTCAGCGAGGTGCGGGCCGAAAATTTTCGCCTCAGTGGTGCGGTGATTCGGCTGCTGTCCGGTGTCATCGCCCTGCTGATGCTGGTCACCGCCATCGGCATCGTCGGCCTGACCTCGTTCTCGGTCACCCAACGCATCCGTCACATCGGCGTGCGTCGCGCCCTCGGCGCCACCCGCGGCACCATCCTGCGCTACTTCCTCACCGAAAACTGGATCATCACTTCGATCGGCATCCTCTTCGGGGTTGGCCTCAGTTACCTCCTCAACTACGGCCTCATGACGTACGCCAACGGCGTCAAGCTCGATTGGACGCTGATCGCCGGTGGCGCCGCCTTCTTGTGGGCCGTTGGTCAGCTGGCGGCCTTGACCCCCGCGCTGCGCGGCACCCAGGTGGCGCCGGTGGTGGCGACACGGTCGGTCTGAACCGGTCAGTCTGAGCCGGCTTCGATTCCGTAGTAGCTAAAGGCTGGGTGAGCCTCGGCTACTCGAGCTCAGCCATGACTTGCAGGACATAACGCCGAATATGGCGCTGGTTCGCCGAGGCGATGCTCTCTTCGTCGCGCTCGGCCAGCCAGCGCAGCTTCTCGAGCCAGCGGGCGGAGGCTTCGAGGTCGTTTTCTCGATGGGCGATCGTCAGAAGGTTATGCGCTGGTCGTGTCACATCCGGGTGTTCCGGACCCAGAACACGTTCGTAACTCTCGAGCGCCTGCTCAAACAACGCCTTGGCCTCCTCGACCTCACCTATCTCCCAAAGGTTTGCGGCCAGGTTGTTCATCGACATCAAGGTGTCGGGATGTTCGGGACCCTGTACCCGCTCCAGGGCCTTGAAGGTCTGTTCGTGGAGCTTCCTAGCGCCGGCATGATCTCCGAGAGCACCGAGGGTTTCGGCCAGGTTGTTCATCGACATCAGGGTGTCACGGTGCTCGGGACCCTGCACACGCTCTAGGATCTCCAACGTTTGCTCGTGGAGCTTCTTGGCGCCGGCGTGGTCACCGAGAGCACCAAGGGTTCCTGCGACGTTGTTCATCGACTCCAAGGTGTCTGGGTGTTCAGGACCCTGCACACGTTGTCGGAGTTTCAATGTCTGCTCGTGGAGCTTCCTGGCACGGGTGTAGTCACCGAGAGCGCGGAAGGTTACAGCCAGGTTGTTCATCGCTTCCAAGGTGGAGAGGTGTTCGGGACCCAGAACGCGAGCTCGAATCTCCAGGGCCTGTTCGCCGAAGGCGCGCGCATTGGCGTGGTCGCCCCGCGCCCAGGCGTAATGGCCCGCGTTGAGAAGCAAACGAGTGGCCTCGGCAAACTCCAATTTGTTGTGCCGGATCAATTCTGATGCTGGTCCTGCGTTCGGTTGTAGCCTCTCGCAGAGCGGCCAAATCTCGAACTCCACTTCCGGGTAGGCCGCGCTCAGCGCTCGGACCACCCGCTCAGCCCACACCCTCCGCACCTCCTCGCTTAACGAATCCTTGACAACCTCCTGCGTCAAGCGGTGCAACTTGAAGGCGTTGTCGGGCAATCGTTCGACCAGGGAGTAGCGTTCTAGCGGCTCCAGCAGTTCCCAGAAAATCAGTGGATCTTCGGCAACACCCTTGAGCGCACCGGCCAGCGACGAACCGAGCTCGGCGCCACCTAGGGTGAAGATCTCGATCGGAATCGAGTCGGGACCCAGGAACGCGACCGCCCGCAGGAGATCGGCGGAGGCTGGGGAAACTTCGGTGACCTTGTCGATGCTCAGATTCCAAGTAGTGGCGACGGATGTCGGGTAGTCGGCGCCGGGCTGGCCCTTCTCGAGCAGTTGCAGGCCGCGACGCTTGAAGCTCGCGAGATAGTCGGCGAGGCTGACTCCCACGGTGTCGACATAGGCCGCAGCCTGCTCGAGGGCGAGCGGCAAATACCCCAGCTTTGCAGCCAGTGCGGCTGCCGCCGCTGGATCCTCGCAGTCAGTGCGTTCGGCCAGAAACCTCACTGCGTCGCCCGGTTCCATCGTCCTAACGCGCAACGGTTTCTTGATTCCCACTGCGGCGAACGACGTCGCCCGCGACGTCAGCAGGACTTTGCCACCCCTCCGCGTCGACGGTAAGAAACCGCGTACCAGTGCCGGCGCGTCGGCATTGTCGAAAACCAGCAACCAACCGTCTTGCCGCGCCAGCCAGCCCTTGACCGCCATCACCGCCGTTTCTAGATCGGCCTGTGGCTCCACCAGTTTCAACTGACGCGCGATCGTCAGATATGACGACCCGAGCGATGACTCACTTTCAGCCGCCACCCACAACACGAACCGGTAGAGATCTTGATGTCGATGCACATACTCGATCGCTGTCTGAGTCTTCCCAACCCCACCCAGCCCATGGATCGCGGCCTGCGCCAACGCCGCCGATCCTGCCATCTGGAGGTGCTCGTGGAGCCGCGTGAGCAGGTCCGCCCGGCCTGCGAAGTAGGGGTTACGATGCGGCACGCCGACGAACACCGCCCGGGGAAACGTGGGTTCAGCCTTGGGCGCCGACTCCGAGCCTTGGAGCAAGCCTGGGAACGGTGGCTCCGATTCGGGCTTGCGACGTCCACGTCTCAAACCCTCGACCAGTCTCACGCCGGCATCCTTGGCGTCGAGCCCAACAAGATCGACGTAAACCCTCGGTCCGAGCAGACCGTC
>JAJCXQ010000353.1 GCA_029263355.1 Acidobacteriota bacterium
GCTTGATCGCCGCCGTAGTCACCGGCTGCCTGTTCGCCCAGGGGTGGGTACTATTCTCGGTTCAAAGTCATGCACCACCCACCGGAGAGGACTACCATAGGTTACTGAAAGCCTTCATCCTGTGGGGCTCTGCCCCCGGCATCGGTCTAATCGCCGGCCTGTTGGCAATCTTCAAGCCCATCACTTCCGACGCGCCACCCACCACCGACACCGCGTCACCGACCAGCGACAAGGAATCCGCCCCCTAATGAAGACCCTCGGCCTACTCGGCGGCATGAGCTGGGAATCGACCGTCACCTACTACCGGCTGATCAACCAGCGGGTCGGCCAGCGCCTCGGCGGCCTGCACTCCGCCGAGCTCCTGCTTTACAGTGTCGACTTCGAGCCCATCGAGCGGCTGCAGCATGCCGGCGACTGGGACGAATCCGCCCGTCGCCTGATCCTGGCGGCGCGATCCCTCGAACGCGCTGGCGCCGAGGGCCTCATGATTTGCACCAACACCATGCACAAGGTCTACGACGAGGTCAACGCCGCCATCGACATCCCGATGTTGCACATCGCCGACGCCACCGCCGAAGCCATCCACGCTGCCGGCCACCACACCATCGGCCTACTCGGCACCGCCTTCACCATGGAGCAGGATTTCTACCGCGGACGCCTGAGTGATCGTCACGGCCTCGAAGTATTGATACCGAACGACGACGACCGCGCTACCGTCCACCGCGTCATCTACGACGAGCTCTGCCACGGCAAGATCCACGACACCTCACGCCAGCACTACACCCGCATCATCGCCGATCTCGCAGAGCGCGGCGCCGAGGGTGTCATCCTCGGCTGTACCGAAATCTCGTTACTCGTCGGACCTGAGGATGCGTCGATCCCGGTGTTCGACACCACCGCGATCCATGCGTCAAAGGCTGCGGATTGGATGTTGGACTGAGGATTCATGAGACCATCTGAGCACAGACTGGCTGAACCGCGCCTGAAAACACCATGAGTTATCATGGAGAACTGCCCGGAGGCGCCATGGCTCACCCTCAACAACATTTCACCCCTGCCGAATACCTGGCTTTGGAACGAGAAGCCTCAACGCGAAGTGAGTACGTTGAAGGCCAGATCTTCGCGATGGCCGGAGCCAGCCGGCAACATAATCTGATCACCGCCAACGTCATCCGTGAGCTCGGGACGCAGCTCCGCCAGAAGCCGTGCGAGGTCTACCCGTCCGACATGCGGGTCAAAGTGTCGAGTACCGGGCTCTACACCTACCCGGACGTAGTCGTCGTTTGCGCCGAGCCAGAGTTCGAGGACGCCGAGCTCGATACCCTGCTCAATCCCACCGTCCTCGTCGAGGTGCTCTCGAAATCCACAGCCGACTATGACCGTGGCCAAAAATTCGAACAGTACCGGACGTTACCCTCACTGCGGGAAGTGCTCTTCATCGCCCAGGACTCCAGGCACCTCGTCCATTATCAACGCCAGAGCGACGGCACATGGATCCTCTCAGAGACCCGAGATCCGGACGATCGATTGGCCATGACCGCGATCGGGGCCGAGATTCCCATGGCCGAGGTATACGCCAAGGTTCGATTCGAAGACACTGCCGGGCCGAAAGCGATCTGAGGACAGAAGGCTTACGCTTCACTTCACTGTGGCTCACTTCGCCGTGGCTCACTCGAGCACCAGCACTTCCGGTTGATCTTTGAGGTTTAGTTTCTTGAAGACGGGTGACATCGTAATTCTCCGCCAGCAAGCGACCGGCACAACTTATGCTATTCTCACCTAGCGGGCGAGACTCTACCACCTCGCCCCAACGCCGTTTCTGCATCGATGAGGCCTCTAGGGCGTCACTTCCATGTTCGCCGAAGGCCGTACCGCCTAGCCGCAGCCGGATGATCCCATGAAAGAGCCCGTCTACCTGACCCCATACCTCCCACTCCTCCTCGGTATGGTCCTGGTGTTTGTGGCGATTCAGATGGCGCGCCGGTATCGGGTAGCGGGGTGGCAAGCGACCCTGCGAGAAACTTATATACCGGTGGCGATGACGATATTGATCTTCGTCCCGATTCTGGTGCTCGAAGCGTTCTTGGGGCCGTTCCTATACTCCAATTGGGGTGCCGTGCTGATGATCAGCGCCAGCGTCGCCCTGATGGGCGGGGCGGTTTATGATCGCCGCCATCGCAAGCGAGCGACGACGCTCCTTCAACAGGTGGGTGAGGACCCTCCACGAATGATCTTCGTCGGTATTCTGATCGGTTTCTGGGTGCTGGTGCTGACCCCTGTTCTATGGTTCCAAATGAAGAACGGGAACTTCTACCAATTCTCGCAAACGGTGTTCACATTTTCAGCAATCCTCGCCTGTCAGCTATCGCTGCGGGGCGGCTTACAACTGCGGGAAAACGGCGTGCTCTATGGAAGCTTGCTCGTGCCATGGCAAGACATCGCTGGCTATGAGCTCGACCAAGCCCTCGACACCGTGACTCTGGAGCTTCACCGCGGCAGCTTTTGGAATCCGCTCGGCAAACTCACCCTCAGCGTCCCGTTCATTCAACAGGACGCGGTGATGGAGATCTTGCGACAGCGGGTCTCGGATACGACGAAGCCCACCATGGCGCTCAGCTCCCAGTCTCTCGCTTGATCCCCAGGCGCGCTCAGGCTTCAAAGTCACATGGGCGCTCCCAATCCCAGTCGATACGCTGCCCGTCGGGATCGTCGAGCTGGCTGACCGAGGCCCCTGGCCGCCGGAGAAGTGGGCGGCGGTGAGTCGAAACGCCGCTTCTTCCGAGAGCCAACTCGCCTTGAGACCGGCAATCGGGACCTTTCCCCTTCCCGATCTCCCGCCCAAACGGCGAGAAGGCGCCTTTTCCAACGACGGAATCGCGTCTTCCCTTGATTCGACGCGATTCGAAGCGCCCGAATGACGTCTTCCTGCTGTTGGACGCGATTCCAAGCGATCGAATGACGTCTTCCCGCTGCTTAGGCACGATTCCAAGCGTCCGAATGGTCCTTTCCCGGGCGTCTTTTGGCGGCGGCGGCAGCAACTCTACCCGTATCAACCCCAGATCCTGCCGTTTCGGCGACTTTTCAGCGGCAACAGGAGTCCTGCCCGTCATGACGGTCAGGAGTCATGACGGTCAGGGGTTGCAGACTCCTGGGGCCGCCACCAGCGACAAGACCAGGATCGTGCTGGTGCTGCTGGTGCTGCTGGTGTGCTGGTGTGCTGCTGGTGTGCTGCTGGTGATCGTGATCGTCACCGTCACCACCGTCACCGTCACCGTCACCGTCACCGTCACCGTCACCGTCACCGTCACCGTCGTCCTTGAAACTTAGGACCGACAGAAACGATTAGCCCTTCCAGGACATCGCACCGAAGTCGCATAGACTAGCGCTCTGCAATGGGGATCTGTGATGTCTTCCACTAACAAAAAACCTCCTTTGGGAGCGACCAGGCTCAGACTGCCGCTGCGAGACCTTTCAGCGGCTGACTTCGAGCGCCTCTGTCTGTGGCTGGTGCGGCGTGAGGGTTTCGAAGACGTCGAACACCTCGGAGAGGCAGGGAGTGAGCAGGGGCGAGACATCATCGCTCATCGCGACGGCTTGCGGTTCGCATTTCAGTGCAAGCGCGTTCAACGCTTCACCGCCGCTGATGCGCGGCGCGAGATCGAGAAAGTTCGTGGCCTGCCTGAGAACGAGCAACCGGATGTCTATGTGTTCGTAGTCTCGAAGGCGGTGCGCGCCGACACCCGCAAACTGGCGCGGCAAGCCTGGGGCGACGCGGGGAACTGCAAGTTTTGGTGCGGCTCGGAGCTCGACGAACGGATCAAACGGCATGATGAGATTCTCGAGGAATTCTTCGGCGCGAAGCACCACGGCGAACCTCCGGATCCCGAGATCGATGCCTACCGTGCCTGGGCTCTCGAGCGCTATCAAGGGTTGCACCTGATCGGCGTCGGCCGTGGTGACGTCAAGGTTCGCTTGGACGAGATTTATGTGCCGCTGCGGATCTCTCATCGAGAGGAGATCAACTTCGACCAACGCTCCGGCAAACGCCGCGGCGAGCT
>JAJCXQ010000354.1 GCA_029263355.1 Acidobacteriota bacterium
TTGGTGATCTTTCTGATGTTGCGGACCGCTTTGCGCCGCTTGACCAGGACTCTTCGATTAGCCATTGTGCTCGGCTCTGAAAGTCGCCTTGAAGTCGGTGATGACCTTGGTCATCGCCTCGTTCAGTTTGTCTGAGATGACGCCAGTGTTCTCCATTTCCTCGAGCTGCTCCGGGAACTCGTCTTCGAAGTGGCGCAACAAGGCGGCTTCGAAGTCGAGCACCTGATTGACCGGCAGGTCGTCGAGCAGGCCGCGGGTGCCGGCGAAGATGCTGACCAGCTGGCGATTGAAAACAAACGGGCTGTACTGCGGCTGCTTGAGCAACTCCACCATGCGTTGACCACGATCGAGCTGGCGCTGGGTGGAGGCGTCGAGCTCGGTGCCGAGTTGGGCGAAGGCTTCGAGCTCACGGTAGGCCGCGAGATCGAGACGCAGGGAGCCGGAGATCTTCTTCATGCCCTTGCGTTGGGCATTACCGCCCACTCGGGAGACACTGATACCCACGTTGACGGCGGGCCGCACACCGGCGAAGAAGAGATCGGGCTCGAGGTAGATCTGACCGTCGGTGATCGAGATCACGTTGGTCGGGATGTACGCCGAAACTTCACCTTCGAGGGTTTCGATGATCGGCAACGCGGTCATCGAGCCACCGCTGTCCGGGAAGCGGTGGATCCGGTAGTCGTTCTTGTCGTCGAGGCTTTCGAGCCAAGCCTCGGCGCGCTCCAGACCTTCGGGACGATGGTAGAGACCTTCGAGGTCGTCGGGGCGCTGATCCGCGGGGGCGTTCAGCCCTTCGGGATGTTGACGCGCCAACGAACGGTCGAGACTGTCTTCCGGCGTGTCCTTGGGCACAACCCCATACTCGTCGCGCAACTTGACGGCACGTTCGAGCAGACGGGAGTGAAGGTAGAAAACGTCACCCGGGTAGGCTTCGCGGCCCGGCGGCCGCCGCAATAGTAGCGACAGCTGACGGTAGGCCTGCGCCTGCTTGGACAGATCATCGTAGATGATCAGGGTGGCGCGACCTTCTTTGTACATGAAGTACTCGGCCATGGCGGCACCGGCGTAGGGCGCGATGTACTGCGCCGGCGAGGGATCCGCCGCCGACGCCGAGACCACGATGGTGTAGTCCATGGCGCCATGCTCTCGGAGCTTGTCGACCACGCCGACCACCGTCGACTCTTTCTGGCCAACCGCGACGTAGACGCAGATGACGTCCTGCCCCTTCTGATTGATGATCGCATCGATCGCAATGGCGGTTTTACCGGTCTTGCGGTCGCCGATGATCAACTCGCGCTGGCCACGGCCCACCGGAATCATGCTGTCGATCGCCTTGAGGCCGGTCATCATGGGCTCGGTCACCGGTTGGCGCTCGACGATGCCGGGCGCCTTGAACTCGAGCGGCCGACGATGCGGCGTCTCGATGACCCCGAGGCCGTCGAGGGGCCGACCGAGGGGATCTACCACGCGGCCAACCATCTGCTCGCCACAGGGCACACTCAACAGTTCGCCGGTGCGACGCACTTCGTCACCCTCGCGAATCTCGAGGTAGTCGCCCAAGATGACGACACCCACCGAAGATTCCTCGAGGTTCAACACCTGGCCGCTCTGGCCGTTCGCGAACTCTACGAGTTCACCGGCCATCGCGTTGGACAGGCCGTAGACGCGCGCGATGCCATCACCGACTTCGAGCACCTTGCCCACTTCGGCGATATCGATCTCGCTGCGGTATTGCTGAATCTCCTCCGCGATGACGGAAGAGATTTCGTCGACTTTGAAACTCATCGATCTCCCTTTCTTTCGAGCGGCGCCGGTTAGACCGCGGCCTCTCCGGCTTGCTCTCGTCGGCTGCGGTGGATCTCTTTCGCAGCTCGCTCGTGCAGGGTGTGACGCATTTTTGCGATCTGACGGACGACACTGCTATCGACTTTCTCATCGTCCACTTGTAGGACGATGCCACCGATCAGCGATGCGTCGACCTCTTCGTGTAGCTCCGGCTCTTTGCCGTAGCGCTGAGTGATCGCTCGCCGCAAATCGCCGCGTAGACGATCCGTGAGCGCCACCGCCGTCCGGATGTGAACATCGACCTGACCGAGCTGCTCTTGATGCTCCCGGCGAAAAGCCTCGGCGATCGTCGGCAACATGGGCAGGCGTGCTTTGCGGTGAATGACCTGTAGGGAATCCACCAGCAAGTCGCTCGCTCTGCCACGGAACAACTTCTCGAGGGTTTGCGCACGGTCGTCGGTATCGACCAACGGGCTTGCCACAAAGGTGGCGAAAGCCCCGTCGTGCTCGATCAGCTTAGCGATTTCCTGCAGCTCACCGAGCAATTGTTCGGCTTCACCGCGGGACTTGGCCAGATCGTACATGGCCCGGCTGTAGACCCTGGCCACTGCGATCTGTTTGTCATCGACCTTCGACATCACGGATTTCCTACTGAAACGGGTTTCTTACTGAGACGTGTCTTCTGGTGCGGTCGACCCATTGCGATAGGACCTGGCACGATAAGACCTGGCGGAGGCACACCCGGGATCGGTGAAGCTCCCGAGTGTGACTAGTTGGGTTCCGAGCCGGTGAGACCTTTGATCGAGTCGCTGATCAACCGTTTATGATCCTCGGCCTTGAGCTCGCGGCCGACGATTTGGCCAGCGAGAGTGGTCGCCATATTGCCACTCAGCACGTAGAGCTCCTTGACCGCGGTTTCGCGGGCGATGTCAATCTCCCGTTTGGCTCGCTGGAGGGCCTTGTCGGCCTCCTCGCGGGCTTCCTGTTCGATTCGACCTCGCAGAACCTCAGCGTCGCGACGACCTTCCTCGACAATGTGGGTCGCCTCGGCACGGGCGCTGTTCAACTTCGCCTCGTACTCCTTCAGCCGCTGCTCCGCCGAATCGCGATCTTCGCGGGCCTTCTCGAGGGAGTCGTGGATGAAGTTCTCGCGCTGCTGCAGCCCATCGAGGATCGGCCCCCAGGCGAACTTGCCGAGCACGAGGACCACCAGACCAAAAACTACCAGGGTCCAGATCATGTTGCCCAGGTCGCCGGTGAAGATGTTGCCATCCCCACCTTCGCCCGCGGCGAACGCCGGCACGACGATGAAAATCATCACCAAAACCGCCGCTAGGGCTCGTTGGTTGTGTCGGTTCATTGCTGCCTCCGTCGTTTGCTTTCCAAGCGGCGCCGCGGCGCGGCGCCTAGCGGAGCATCGCAGCCCTAGAGGGCCATGAAGCCGACGACGACGGCGAACAGGAAGCCGACCTCGATCATGGCGGCGGTGATCAACATGGCGGTGGAGATCTGGTTGGCCATCTCGGGCTGACGGGCCATCGCCTCGACCGCGCTGCCGCCGATACGACCGATACCCATGGCGCCACCGATCACTGCCAGGCCGGCACCGATCGGACCGAGGGATCCATAACCGCCGCCGCCAGCTTCCTGACCGAAGGCTGCCGGGGCGACCAGCACGGTCAAACCGATCATCACCATCCAGAGAGACAACTTCGCCTTGTCCTTGCTCATTTCTCGCGTCCTTTCTGACTCCTGGAGAGCTGCTCGTGCAGACCCAGGGGTTTGCGGTTTACGCTGTTTCTCGACTCTTGGATTGTGGGCGCCGTCCAGGCGGGACGACACTCACCGTACGTGTCTTTCGAGCTGAGATTCGTTTCGATTGAAAGTTGTTTGGGTTGGAGCTTGAATTCTAACCTGAAGCACGGAGGGCGCTAGTGGGCACCCGCCTCCGCAGGATCGTCATGGTGCAAGTTCACCGACATACCGATAAAAAGTGCCGACAGATAGGTGAAGATGAACGCCTGCAGGAAGGCGACAAAAATCTCCACCATGCTGATGACGACGCTGCCTGCGACGACCAACAGCGCTACTGGCAGGCCGAAGACCATGCCGAGTGACTTGAGCGACATGACGACCATCCCGATCAGCACGGCCAGCAGGATGTGGCCCGCAACGTTGGCGGCGAAGAGCCGCAAGGCGAGCGCCACCACCTTGGCGACGGTTCCGATGATCTCCACCGGCACAATCAACGGTGCAATCCACCACGGACCCGGCGCAAAGTGCGCCAAGTACTCCTTGCCGCCGAACCGCAAGCCGTTGAAGACCATCAAGATGAACGTCAGCAGGGCGAGGGTCGCGGTGATGTAGATATTGGTCGTTGGCGTTCCGCCGATGTGCACGCCAAAAGCTTTGGGCATCACCGAGCCAACCGGGACCAATCCGATCAAGTTCATCGTCAGGATGAAGAAGAACACGCTCCACAAGTACTTGATGAAGCGATCGGTGTGTTTGCCGAGGGACGGCCGGGCGACGTCGCGCAGATATTGGCAGACGAGCTCAATGAAGTTGCCGGAACCGGTCGGCACCAAGCGTCCGGTCTCGGTATTGTCACGCCGTTTGCGGACAAACAGCGGCAAAAACATCATCAAGAGCAGGCCGGCGACAATCATCATCACGATCTGATCGCTGAGCACCGTCACCACCCCGTTGGGGGCGAACGGTCCCGGCAAATGGGCCTCGATCACCTTGAGCGGATGCTGCAAGATGTGCGACAGCGGGTCGTCCGCAACGTAACCCGGGCTGATAAATCCTCCGAAGCTCTCCACCTTCAGCTCCTACTCGTGTACAAGACCTGCTTGGTAAATCGGATATCGGCGACTTGAAGAGAGGCGTGACTCAGCACTAGCCAGATCAGGAGAGGTTTGGTTTCGAACCAGCCGCTTTGGGCGGCTGCAAAGCCGAGGATGATCACGGCGCTGGTTCTTACAAGGATCGACATCATCACCGCGGGTACCGTGCCGGACGCGACTTGACCGCGAGCCAACAGGACGGGAAGGGTCCCCAAGAGGGCAGCGAGGAAGCCGAAGGAACAACCCGCGACCATCGACACTATGGCCTCCTCCCCCGCTAGTCGTCGCGTCGGCAAGATCCCGAGCACAACCAGCACGGTGAGAATTGCGGCGGCGAGTGTCAAGAAGCTCAGATAGGGCTTGATCGCGTTACCAGGCTGTCCCGCAATGTCAGACTTTACTGCGTTACCAGACTCTCCCTTGATCAGGTCATCCGTTCCGGTCATCGTCCATTTCCGATCTGCCGGCTTCTTTGATCGCGCGTTGCGCCGACCGAGCGAAACGATAGAGACCCCCGAAGAGGCCGCTGCCAAAACCCACCAGAGTACCGATCGGTTGTATGCCGAAATGGCGGTCAACCCAGGACCCCAGCAGAGTCAGTCCGACGACCACAGCCCCGAATTCGATTCCGAGACCCGAGTAACGGACCCACTTTGGTGTTGATATTCGATCGCTAGGCAAACCTCACCCCACGGACCGAACGCGCGTATTGTGCATCAGAAACTCCGAGCAAGCAATAGGCAAGACGATTCGAACCGAATCGATGTCGACTTGGATTCGCGGAGTGACGTTTTACCAGACCTCATACCTGCTCAACTCCTATCCTGCAAGACACCTGATCACCGCTCGACCCAACCCTGCTCAGACCTCTGACCGGCTCTACGGATGATCGAGACTTGGTATTCTAGACGCCCTGATACTTTGATGCCGAGATCTTCGAGGCCGGCTTGGCCCGCGTCGACCGTCCTGAGACTGGCATGGGACATGCTTAGCCGATAGGGTAGGGAGAACGATCATGCCGGCAAAACAACCGACCGATACGTCACAGCCTCTGACCCTCGATCTCGAATCGATGGTATCGGACAAGGTCGCCCCTGCGGCGGCAGAAGCGGCCGCTGCCGAAATCGATCCCAAGCTCGGCTGGGACTTCGAAGCGGCGACGATGCCGTTTCTCGACGGCCTCTACAACATGGCCTATCGCCTGACACGCAACGCCGAAGACGCCGAGGACCTGATCCAGGAAACCTACTTCAAGGCTTACAAACACTACGACAAGTTCGAGGACGGCACCAACCTCAAAGCGTGGCTCTTCAGGATCATGAAGAACACGTTCATCAACGGTTATCGCAAAAAGCGCAGCCAGCCGGCGCAAAGCGCCTTCTCTGATATCGAGGGCTCGTTCGAGACCCTCGCCGAAACCGAGGGCGGCCAGCGGATCAAGAATCCGGAGCAGGAGTTTCTGGATCAAGTGATGGACGAAGACGTCCAACAGGCTCTCGACGGCCTGCGAGAGGACTACCGCATGGTCATCTTGCTGGTGGACATCGAGGGTTTCTCCTACAAGGAGGCCGCCAGCATCTTGGAAGTGCCGGTGGGCACGGTCATGAGCCGGCTGTATCGCGGTCGTCGAACCTTGGAGCAGGTGCTGCTCGAGTACGCTCAGAATCACGGCTACCTGCGCGACGGCGAGCCGAACAAGATGCGTACGCGGGAAGCGGCGCCAGAGAGCTAACACGCAGGAAGCGGTGCCAGAGAGCTAAAGAGTCTACAAATCCACCGTTTTCTCACGGCCAGGAATAAACCGCGACCTGATCGGGGTTGAAACTAGAGACCCGACCCCAGAGACGCTCGGCCTCGGGCCTTACTCCCAAGACAGACGAATGCTGTCGGAGGAATTCGATGAAGTGCAGACAGGTGACAGAAGAGCTGATCTTCTTGTTCGCTGACAACGAGTTGGGTGGCGAATTGCTGGTGAGCTACCGGCGACATGTGTCCGATTGCCCTCATTGCGCTCGTGAGGAGCGCTACGCTCGTCTCTTTCTGGGCCTCGTCCGTCAGCACACGCTTCGACGCCCCGCCCCTCGGGGATTGCGGACCAAGATTCTCGCTGGCCTTCCGCACCGCCGCCGCGACCAGCTCTGAGCGGTAGGTCTCTGCTCGAATCGACGGCGACGCCGTCCGCATAGGAACGTGATGTTAGAACGTTGTCCGGCGAGGAGACGCGGGCTACTGCTGACCGCAGTAGCACTGGCTACGGTGGGGCTGCTCTTGGGCACAGCGCCGATTTCTGCTGCCGTCGGCGATCGCCTGCCACTGGAGGGCCTTTACGGTGAGCGTTTGGAGGCCAGCGACCTCGAGCAAGGCGTTACTTTGCTGGTGGTGTGGACGTCGTGGTCGCCGCGTTGTCGCGATATTGGCTCGCGGATCAACCGGTTGGCGGAAACCTGGTCGCAGCGAGCCGACGTCGGCTCGATCGTCTTCCAGGAAACTCCGGAGCAAATACTGGAATTCCTGGCCGACGAACACCTCGATGCACCGGTGTATTTCGATCGAAGTGGGAAATTCTCGAAACAGGTTGCGGTAACCACGTTACCCATGTTGCTGATTTTTCAGGACGGCCAATTGATTTTCCGTGGCAAGCTGAGCGCCAATCCCGACCCAGTGATCGAACGAGCCTTGGCGTCCTCCTCAGAGGACACCCGCAGCGGACTCGGGTAAACGTCACAGCATGCCCCGCCGGCTCCAGCCGCTTCCGATCGACTCCGTTCTGCCCCGGCTAATCGACGCGCTGGCCGACCGATCTGCCGTCGTGCTGCGCGCTCCCACCGGCGCCGGCAAGACCACCCGGGTGCCGCCAGCCCTGCTCGACGCCGACAGCCACGAGCGCCCCGGTGGCAGACGGCGCCTCGGGGGCGGTCGGCGACTCGTGATGCTCGAACCGCGCCGAATCGCCGCCCGCACCGCGGCTCGACGCATGGCACAGGAGCGCGGCAGCGAAGTCGGCGACGAGATCGGTTTCCAAGTGCGTTTCGAGCGCCGAGCCAGCGCCGCAACCCGGATCCTGGTGGTCACCGAAGGCGTCTTGTTGGCGATGTTGCAGCGCGATCCGTTTTTGGAGGACGTTGGCGTCGTGGTCTTCGACGAATTCCACGAACGCAACCTGCAGTCTGACCTCGCCCTCGCCATGACGCGGCGCGTTCAAGCCGAGGCCCGCGACGACCTCGGCATCGTGGTGATGTCCGCCACCCTCGAACCGCAGCCAATTGCCACCTTCTTAGGTGATTGCCCGGTGGTGGAGAGCGATGGACGGCTCCATCCGGTGACGGTGCACTATCTGGACCGCCCGGATTCGCGGCCGACGCCAGCGGTGATGGCGAGCGGAGTGCGTCGAATGCTGGCAGAGACCGAGGGTGACGTGCTCGCCTTCTTGCCAGGGGTCGGGGAGATCCGACGCACGGCGACTCTTCTGGAGCCTTTGGCTCGCGAAGCCAAGATCCGCGTGCACCAACTTTACGGCGACCTGCCGGCGGCGCAACAGGATGCCGTGTTGCACCCCGGCCGGGATCGCAAAGTGGTACTGGCCACCAACGTCGCCGAGACGTCGATCACCATCGAAGGCATCACCGCGGTGGTCGACAGTGGTCTCGCTCGGGAGATGCGCTTCGACCCCGGCAGTGGCCTCGACCGTTTACAACTCGGGCGTATCAGCCGAGCCTCGGCGGAACAACGCGCCGGACGCGCTGGACGGCTCGGCCCCGGCTCGTGCCTGCGGCTGTGGACCGAACACGACGATCGCAGCTTGACGCCGCGAGCGACCCCCGAGATCCGCCGGGTTGATCTCGCCGCGACGGCGCTACAGCTCCTGGCCTGGGGTGAAAATGACCTCCAACACTTCGAGTGGTTCGAGGCGCCGGACCCAACCAGCCTGGATCAGGCTCTCAGCCTGTTGCACGATCTCGGCGCTATCGATGGGCGAGGCCCAACCGACGCGGGTCGACTGATGGCCCGCCTGCCGGTACACCCACGGTTGGCCCGGCTGTTGATCGCCGGCAGCCCGGGAGGAGCCCACGAGATTCGACGTGTCACCCTCGCCGCGGCGCTACTTTCGGAGCGCGAGGTAGTTCAGGCCGCGGCCGGCTCGCGCCCCATCGCTCGGGCGACCGGGCCTTGTGACGTGCTCGACCGTGTGGAAGCCGTCGAGGCGTTCGCCGCGTCGGGTTATGGCGAGACCGCGATCGGCCCGGTTCAGTCGGGTCGCGCCCGTCACGTTCTGCGAGTTGCGGAGCAACTGGCAAAGATGACGCGAAACCTACCCCGTGTCGGACCCAAAGCGGCGAGAAAACCACCCTCCGACGCCACGTTGCAGCGCGCCCTTCTGGCCGCCTACCCGGACCGCGTCGCCAAGCGCCGCGAGCCCAACCAGCGTCGAGGGGTGATGGTCGGAGGTCGCGGCGTCGTGCTGGCAGACGCCAGCTGTGTGGACGCCGAGATCTTTCTCTGTCTCGACCTAGATTCCCGACGGCAGGAGGCGTGGGTGCGTCGAGCCTCGGCTATCGAGCAGGACTGGCTGCCGCCAGAACAAGTGACGACATCGATCGAGGCAATGTTTGACAGCGATCGCGAGCGCGTCGTCGGCAGACGCCGGGTCCGCTATCGTGATCTGGTGCTGGCCGAAGAGGACGCCGACCCGCGAGACGGTCCAGGCGGCACAGACGAGATCGAACGGCTGCTGGTCACCGCAGCGTCGGAGCAGCCCGACCGCGCTCTACGTCTCGACGCCCCCGATGTCGCCTCCTTTTTGGCACGTATCCGAAGCCTCGCGGGCTGGCGACCCGACCTCGGCTTGCCGAGCTTCGACCGCCTCCTCGAACAACAGCTGCCGCATCTCGCGGTCGGCAAACGCTCCTTCGCGGAATTGCGGCGCGCACCGCTGCTCGACATCCTCGTCGGGTCGTTGGACTTCGAGCAACAGCGAACCCTCGACCGCCTGGCCCCCGAGCGACTGACCGTGCCGAGCGGCAACCGGATCCGTCTCACCTATGAGCCCGGCAAACCACCGGTGTTGG
>JAJCXQ010000355.1 GCA_029263355.1 Acidobacteriota bacterium
AAGTGTCCTTAGACGACGATGTCCTTGACAAAATAGAACATCTCTGGACCTTGGGAAGTATTCACCATTCCTGAGAGCACAGCCTGCGGCTGATGCACCCGAGGAATGATACGAATGGTAAGTCCGGAATTACCTGACGCCTCATTTCCCAAACCGTTGAACGTCGTACCACCCAGGCTCTCCGTCTCGACACCCTCTTCGTCGACCAGACGAAACGCCACCGACACAGACGACAGAGTATTCTCCGGATCTTTGCCTTTCACCTTGAAGTACGCCGCCGCAGAGCCAAGCAGCCCCGGGCTCACAACGATGTTGAGCTCAGCATGTACATTGTCGTTGCCGGAAGTCGTGTGGGAATCAGCCGCTGCCTCCGTGCCCTCCGCCGCATTCTCTTCGTCTGCCATGGTGTTCTCCTTCTGTTGGGTGATAGTGGCCGAGCTCACTCAGCGCGCTGCAATCAGTTCCGACCGAGAAAAGAAAAATGCCAGCTCGATTGCGGCGTTCTCCGACGAATCACTGCCGTGAATAGCATTACACTCGATATCCGTTCCATAAAGTGCTCGCACGGTGCCTTCAGCTGCTTCTTTGCTGTTGGTAGCCCCCATCACTTCACGCAGGTAAGGTACTGCGTTGTCGTGCTCGAGAGCCGCAGCGACCGCTGGACCACTGGTCATGAACTTCACCAGGTCGCCATAAAACGGGCGTTCCTTGTGGACTTCATAAAACGCCCCGGCTTGTTCGGCGGTGAGTCGAATCATTTTCAGGCCTCTTACTTTGAAACCTTTCTGTTCCAAGAAAGCAAGAACATTGCCAGCGTTGCCAGCCTTGACCGCATCAGGTTTTACAATCGTCAATGTTGTAGCCATATATAACCCCTTTGATCTTTTGATGACCTTTGTGTCCGTTCAAAATACGATGACGCCAGCTGGCGTCATCGTGTCTAATTTGGTGACGCCTGATGGCCTCACCCTGGAAGAAAATTCAGCTCTCTCAATTCTCGATGTTGTCATTCGGTTTTGGAAGGTGTTTGTAAGGCAACTAGAGCACCGCTGGCATCTTCCAAATAAAAAACCTTCCCAACCAACTCCAACTCGCCGTTCGGTCCTAGCAGGACAGCAGAACCCGCCGGCAAACCGAGTCCCCAATAAACTCCTGGCTGCTCGAGCAACTGCCGCAATCGTCGGTCGTGAGACGGATCGAAGTTGGTCTCGACGGCCCCGTCAGGCAACCAGCCTAGGCCCTCGACCATTCCTCCTCCGAAAAGATCACGCGCCACCACTCCCAGAGTTTGGGCAGCAGCAGCAATCGCGATCATCGACCCGCCCGAGCGCAGTCGCTCCTCCATCGCGTCGAGGGCGGGTGATCCCAATAGAGCTTGCAGGAGATGATTGGTCACCCCACCGCCGATGTAGAGTGCCTCGACGCTGGCGATCCGGTCACAGTTCTTTTGCCGCCGACCATCGCGTGCCCGGTAGACCGGTATGGTCTCCACATCGCGGTCGAAGGTGTCTTTCATGTAAGACGCAAAGTGGCCGCCATATTCGATAGAGCCGCTGGCGGCGGGAAGAAACCCAACGCTGCCAGCGGCTACTTTCGCGACCCATGCACGGTCGACAGCTTCGGTGTCACCAAAGCTGAACTCGCCGCCGCCGATGAGGACGATCCACCCCGTCCCGGGCACTCTGCTGAGCTGCACCGTCCCCTCGATCTAGCCGCCGAGTGCCTTGGCCATCGTGACCCCGAGCTCTGCCGGCGACTCGACAACATGCAGACCACACGCTTTCATGGTCTCCATCTTCTCCTTCGCCGTGCCTTTGCCACCCGAAACGATCGCTCCAGCATGTCCCATACGGCGTCCCGGCGGTGCGGTACGGCCCGCAATGAAACCAACCACCGGACGATCGAAGTGGTCGCGGATCCACTCCGCTGCCTCTTCTTCGGCACTGCCGCCAATCTCACCGATCAAGATGACCCCTTCGGTATCACCATCCTCGGCGAAGGCTTCGAGCACGTCGATGAAGCTGGTTCCGTTTACCGGATCACCACCGATCCCGATACAAGTCGACTGTCCCAGATCGAGATTGGTCAACTGCCAAACCGCTTCGTAGGTCAGCGTGCCCGAGCGGCTGATCACTCCCACCTTACCCGGTTTGTGAATATGCCCCGGCATGATGCCGATCTTGGCTTCTCCAGGGGTAATGACTCCCGGACAGTTGGGCCCAATGAGCCGGCTCTTGTGGCCTGCGTCCGCACACTGCTTCATGAAGGTCTTCACCTTCAGCATGTCATTGACCGGCAACCCTTCGGTAATACAAACAATCAACTCGATGCCCGCCGCGGCGGCTTCCATGATCGCGTCGGCAGCGAACGGCGGCGGCACAAAGATCATTGTCGCGTTGCAACCGGTTTTGGCGCGGGCTTCGTCCACCGCGTCGAACACCGGGATGCCGTCAACTTCCTGGCCACCTTTTCCGGGGGTGACGCCAGCGACAACCCGAGTGCCGTAGTCACGGCACCCCAAGGCGTGGAACTCGCCTTCCTTGCCGGTGATGCCCTGCACCAACAGGCGCGTCTCGTTACCGACCCAGATCGCCATTACGCTCCTCCCTTTCCGGCCGCAGCGGCCACAACTTTATCCGCTGCGTCAGCCATGTGCTGAGCGACCAGGAAATTGAAATCTGCTTCCTCCAGAATCTCCCGACCGCGCTCCACATTGGTGCCCTCGAGACGAACGACCACCGGCAGATCGACACCGCCAAGCTCTTCGATCGCTCCGACGACCCCGCCAGCGATGCGATCGGTGCGCGCGATTCCGCCAAAGATATTGATCAAAACCGCCTCGACCGTTGGATCCGAAACCAAGATCTGAAAAGCAGCCTTGACGGCCTCTTGGCTCGCCGAGCCGCCGACGTCCAGGAAGTTAGCCGGCTCACCGCCGTAGAGCTTGATGATGTCCATCGTCGCCATGGCGAGGCCGGCGCCATTGACCATGCAGGCGATGTTGCCGTCGAGCTTGATGTAGTTGAGGCCGTGCTCGCCTGCCTGGACCTCGAGCGGATTCTCCTCCGCCAGATCCCGCATCTCGACGATATCCTTGTGGCGAAACAAGGCATTCGAGTCGAAGTTCATTTTGGCGTCGAGCGCTAGCACATCACCCTCGCCGGTGATCAACAGCGGGTTGATCTCAGCCAACGACGCGTCGGTCTCGACGAACGCCCGCGCCAGTCCACCCAGCAGCTTCTGCGCTTGGCGAGCCGTTTTACCGGTGAGTCCTAGGCCCGTCGTGACCGCGCGCGCTTGAAACGGCAACAAACCCAGGTGCGGATCAAAATGCTGACGGATGATCGCCTCGGGATTCTCCGCCGCAACCTCTTCGATATCCATACCGCCGGCCAGAGACGCCATGATCACCGGGCGTTCGTGCTCACGATCGAGAGTTACCGCGAGATAAAGCTCTCGGTCGATATCAACCGCTTCTTCGACCAGGACTTTTCGAACCTCCTGACCCTCCGGACCCGTCTGCGGCGTGACGAGTTGCATGCCCAAGATCTCGCCTGCCAAGACTTCCGCCTCGGCGCTCGAAGCCGCAAGCTTGACGCCGCCGCCCTTGCCGCGGCCACCGGCGTGGATCTGCGCTTTGACGACGCACCGCCCCCCCAGCTCCTCAGTGATTGCTCGGGCTCCGGCCGCATCGTCAGCAACCTTCCCGCGCGGGGTCGGCACGCCATAACGACGCAGAATCTCCTTCGCCTGATATTCGTGTATCTTCAACTGCTGCCTCCTTGGATTCGTATGAAGCCGGGAAAGTCGCACCAGAAATCGGTGATGAACCGATGGTTTGGGCTCCAAATCGGGGCTGCTGAGCTTACCATCTTCTCAGCACACTGCCCAGCGAGCGCCGGTCGCTCAGGGGGCCTGTTAGACTCCTTTCGAGAGTCAGAACCGTGCACGAGACGTTTGGATTTCCCAACCCCCGGCTGGCAGATGACCATGGGCTGCTCGCCATCGGCGGCGACTATCGGCCCGAGATGCTGCTGTCGGCGTACTCCAACGGCATCTTTCCCTGGCCCAACGACGAGTTGCCCTATGCGTGGTTTTCTCCCAACCCGCGGATGATACTTGTCCCCGACGAGCTCCACGTCTCCCGTAGCTTGCGAAGAACCTTACGCCGAGGCCACTTCCATACCACCTTCGACACCGCCTTCGACGACGTCGTTCACCATTGCGCCAATGCTGAGAGACCGGGCCAAGGTGGCACCTGGATCACTGAGGAGCTGATCGCGGGATTCTCCAGCCTGCACCGCCTCGGCCTCGCCCACTCGGTCGAAACTTGGCGTGGCGATCGCCTGGTGGGCGGCATCTACGGGT
This sequence comes from Acidobacteriota bacterium, assembly GCA_029263355.1. Taxonomy (GTDB): domain Bacteria; phylum Acidobacteriota; class Thermoanaerobaculia; order Multivoradales; family J023; genus JAAELT01. The sequence goes on from JAJCXQ010000355.1 coordinate 4,369, forward strand.
TGGCTTTAGGCAAGGTGTTCTGCGGCGAATCGATGTTCCATCTGGAGCGTGACGCTTCGAAGGTTGCCTTCGTGACCCTCGTCCAGCGCCTACAGGGTTGGGACTTCCACTTGCTCGACTGCCAGCTTCACACCCCCCACCTCGAGCAATTCGGAGCCCGCGAGTGGGACCGCGACGATTTCCTCGACGCCCTCGAGAACGCCCTGCTGAGTCCCACCCGTCGCGGTAAATGGACCGGCCCGGCGGACGGAACATTCGACCAGCCTGAAAAAAAGATGCCGCGGTAGTGAGGGGATTTTTCGCCGCCACTATTTATAGTCATTGAGACTCACGAAGCATGCTGGAGTTGGGAGGCTTCTAAGGCTGGCTTGCTCGAAGACAAGACCCCTAGGGGTCGACGCAACGTGGGTCTCGGGTGTCGGACTCGGGAGGCTATAAAGTTTTTGTTTTCTCTTGTGTTGTTTCGAGTGCGTTGTGATCTGTTGTTTTGCTCAGTCCGACACCCCTTCTTCAGAATTCTTCTTCAAATCTTGCACCATCGTCGAGCTGGCCGGTGTTGAAGCCCATGGCGGCGAAGGGTCCGGCGAGATCGTCTGGCAGTTTGGCTCGGCAGACCAGTCGGCGACCGGTGACGGGATGCTCCAGATCGATCGCCACCGCATGTAAGGCGAGTCGATGTAATCCAAACGCCCGCCGAAAGTATCGGTTGTGCTCCCCCTTGCCGTATTTCACGTCACCGATCAGCGGAAGACTCAAGTGCTTGAGGTGGCGTCGGATCTGATGCAGTCGACCGGTTTTGGGTAAGGCTTCCACCAAGGCGTAACGCTCGAAGGTCGCGAGTCGACGAATCAATGTGATCGCCGGCACCCTCGGGCCACCGGGCGACTTGGGAATTGGATGGTCCACCAAAGTCTCCTCCGGCGGGATACCGCGAACCAGCCCCAGGTAACGTTTGCGCACTCGCCCCTCGGCGAACTGCTGCTGCGCCCGGCCGCAGGTCTCACGATCGAGGGCAAAAACAAGAGCGCCGCTGGTGCCGCGATCGAGCCGATGGACGGGATGCACGTGGCGACCGACCTGGTCCCGGGCCAGCGTCATCGCCACGACGCGGTCACGAGCCCAGCCTCGGTGGACGATCATGCCAGAAGGCTTGGAGACAACAAGCAGGTGATCGTCGCGAAAAAGGATCGGCAGCGCGGTGGACTTCTCGGCTTCGTTCATAGAGTACGCGGCATCTGAATCATCACGGTAACGTCTAATGGGGATCGCGTCGAAGTGTATCTCGCGAAGCTCACAACAACCGTTGGGATATTCGAGCCGGGTGCGATTGCCATTGGCATCGTAAGTGTGCGGGTAGACACCACCGTTGGCATCGGTGGCGGAGATCAGTCGATTCGCGGCATCGGGCCCCTAAATCGCATTTTCAGCCGCCGCAGAACAAATTGGGGTTGCAAATCAGCTTTTCGGCCACCGCGGAAGGGATGTCGATTCACCCAATTGGATTTTTGGCCGCCGTGGAAGGGATCCGATCTGCCCAGTCGGATGTTCACCCGCCACAAGAGGGGGGCGAGTTGGCCCCATCGGCTCTTCAGCCGCTGAAAACGCGATTTGAAATCCCCAATTGCACTCGCGGTGCCCGAGCGGGTCTTTGGACAGCCTCCGGCGAGTGGGTCGTTTCCCCGGTAGTTCCGCAGACCCTCAGCTCGCGAGCCTTCCGTTCCAACCACAAGCCACCTTGAGGTATGGCGCCGTTTGGAATCACCAGGCTGGCGCCCTGAATGTCAAAAGTACACTCCTCGAGCGCCGGGCTGCAGGACCCAGTACAGTCTCGCTCGCCGAAACAGCTCGAGCCGCTGGTGTGACAATACGTGACCGTGCAGCTAGAGCCGGTGCAAGTCACGACGTGCGAGCAATTGTCGCTGCCGTTTGTGTTGCGACAGGTTTCGATGCAGCCATCCACTGTGTCGCAGGTATAACAACCGGCTTCGACAGTCGCGGCGGGTATCAAACCGATGGCCAAGCCTAGGGCGCACAGCAGTAGCATTGCTCTCATACTCATTATTAGCTCCTCTTAAATTAAAAAACCTTGTCGGCTCATGGGTTACGCTCGAGCACTAGGTACGAAGTGTCACCCGGGTTGACGGTCACCCATTCCGATCCTTGCCCAAGGGCCAAACTGCAACTTTGCATCACATTTTCCGCCAGGCCGGCGGTTCGCCACACCGCTGCCCACTTTCCTGGGGAGACATTGGGAAACCGGTATCCGGAACCGATTTCGTCATCGATCGTCGATTCGACCCCATGTCGCCGGGCCCACGCCCACACTTCGTTGAGTGGCACCATGCCACCCATTTCGTTGACGAACAGTGGGCTGCCGGTGAAGAGCCGGATCGGCGGATCGGACTCTTCGTTTCCTTCGTCGATCCGCAACTCGAGATGACCGCCGTGCACAGCTAGCTGGATGGATGCTGGCTGCTGGGAGTCGATGCAGGCCGACCAGAATGGATATCCCGCCGCGGCGACGAGCACCACGGCCTGCTGCGAGTCGACAGCCACCTCGGCGCGAAAGTGGCCGCGGAGGTCAGTCGCTACGGTATCGGAAACCAAATCTTGATCTACCGTAAACGTGATCAATCGGGCGCCTACGATCGGTTCACCACTCGGCCCGGTCACCGTCCCTTCGAACCAGCGATTAGGATGGATAACGAACTCAGTCTGGATTGTTGGTGTGGCCTCACTGAGGGTGAGCAGCTGTTCTCGAGAGTCGCCGAAGCCTTTGCGACTGGCCTTGAGTCGAAGCTCCCCGGCTTGCAAGGGACGCATGGAGAACGTGCCGTCGTGGTCACTGTAAACCTTGGCGACGATCCTGCTCCGCTCCCAGGCGATGACCAGAGCATCCCGGATAGGGGCGCCGCGACGATTGGTCACGACCCCCGAGATCTCGAGATCGAGCAACTCGACATCGAGCTCGATCTTGCCGTCCTCGACCACCGCATTCTCGACGATCACCTCGGCTGGACTGCTGAAGGCTTCACTGACGACGGCGAGAAAAAGTACCTCGAGCTTGGGCTTACGGACCCAGGTTGTAAAGCGCCCTTCGCTGTCGAGGGATGCCGTCCACAAATCACTGTTGCCGGTGCCGATCTTGATCTCGCCAGTCACCGGCTCGTCGGCGAGGGTGACGTGGCCGAGTATTTCGACGATCGGTATCTCTACCGTCAACTCGTGGTCCATGGCCAGGTCGAGGGTGGTTTCGAAGACGCCAATGGCATCTTCGGCTCTAACACGGACGCGCAGGGGCGTGGGTGCAAGATGCTCGAAGACCGCGACCCCGTCTTCATTGGAGTTTGTCGTGTCGGTCTCTAGTGACGTCGCGAGGCTCTCCAGCGCGACCTGCCACGGGTGTCCGGAAGGTGAGGTTGGCGGATCGATCGTCACACTGAGCCGCAGTGGGGGACTCAGCACGATGTCGCCGCCGAGGATGGTCTCGGCATTGCGGACGACGCGAATCTCGGCCGGCTCGACGGCCAAGTAGTCGGGGTGCTCGGCGCGCAGGCGATAAGCGCCGGGGGCGAGAGCGGTGAGCTGGAAGCTGCCGCGATTGTTGCTGCGGGCTGAAGGTGCGCGGGTGTTGTGGCTCGCCTCCTGGTCGGCGATAGGTGCGCCCTCGACGCCGGCTGGGAGAGCGGTGATCGTCACTCCCGGCACCGGGAATTCGGTCTCGCGGGCGATGACGTAGCCCAGCAGTGAACCGCCCGGCACCAGTTCGAGGCGCCCGAGATCGATCGTCGCGTCCACCGGACGCATATTCCAGCGATAGGCTGGTGCCAGCGCCTCAGCGGCGATCCTCAGATCGACGGCGCCGGTAGGGATCTTGAAGACGATCCGACCCTCGGCGTCCAGCGTCGCGCTGGCGGTGAATTCGAGCTCTGGCTCGTCGAGGGCTTTCTGTTTGCCGGGGCGCACCCGGCCCGAGACCTTCACATGCTCTGGCAGGTCAACAGTGCGAGGAACGGTGACTCGCCCCTTGACGCTCACTGCCTGATAGATACCGACTGCCAAAGGAGCCACGGCTAAAGGAGCTACGGTCAGCGGCGCCTCGCCAGGCTCGTTGATCGCCAGATCGGCCGAGCAGAAGAAGTCGCCGACGCAAGTCAGTGTCCACGTCGCGCAGCCCACCGTCGCCCGCTCAACGGCTTGCGCCGTCACCCTCCCTGGCACCTGCACCGCTTGTCGCCAGGGTTCTGCCAGCGGACATTGCGTCTTGTCCGGCGCCAGCTCCAACGTCACCGCGCCATGCACATCGAAGCCGACGAGATTCCAACCTCTGACGGTCGTAGCGGTACTGGCGGGCGCGGTACTTTCGGGCGCCGCTAGGCTCGATTGGATGGGGCCTAATGCAACCAGCGTCGTCAAAGCCCACAGCCCGATCGTGAAACACTTCGCCAATCGACTTCCCAGGCCACCCGACACCGCCATATTGTCCCTTCACTGCCCCATCGCGACGAGAGTAATAGTTACCACAGAAGCATAGCTAATGCTAAATCACTGCGTCAACGTGTCGGACTCGCAGCAACGGCTAGCCGGGGTCGGCAGCCCGACCAAGGCCGACCTCCGTCTACCGGCGAGGGGCTGCGCCCTCGCCAAGTTGCCAACGCTCCAGCAGGCGGTCAGCTTCAAAACGGGTCAGTCCGTTAACGGAGTCCTCCAGCAGCAATCGCAGCCACTGCTGGCGCAGTTGCTCCGGAGTCGCATCGAGGGCTGCCTGCATTTCCTCCAAGGCGTAATCCAAGGTGTTGTCTTCGAGCGCCACCACGGCGATGCTGAGCTCGGCATAAACGCTGCGGGGGGCCTCGCACTCGAGCTCCTTTTCGGGCACCGGCGGCAAGCGGCCGTTCAGGGCCATAGCGCGCTGGCGCACGACCTCGCGCTGCTCTTGAAGCACTTCGATAGCGTCGATCAGCTCACCGAGTGCAGTCCGCAGCTCGGCTTCGGTGAGTGGCGAGTTTTCTGGCCAGGCGAGCTGGCGCTCGATCATCTCCGGCGGGAAGCCGATGCTCGGCTGTAGGCCGGCGTGCTCGAGCTTGTCGAGCAGCGGCTCCAAGGCTAGGGCCGGCAGCGACGCGCTCTGCAGCCTCAGGCACCAATCCGAGCGGTCGGGGCTCGGGTGCGACTCGGTCGCTGTGTGATCGGCTGACGACGTGACCTGTTTTTGTTTCATAAGCCTGCCGTCCTGGCTCGGTGCTGCTGTTTGAGCTTCCAGCGAAGCTCGTGACCAATCCGGCGCAGCAACTGTTCGGCCTCCGACGGATCGAAGTCCGCAAGTTGCTCTGCGACGCCGCTGGCGAAGTCGCTGCGGCGCTTTTCCGCCGCCCATGCGGTCTCGATCTGGCGAAGGATCTCCTGAGGCCGGCCGGCGCCGTTGGCAGTCTCGGCGCGGGCGCGTGCGATGTGGAGCAGCTCCACGTAGTGAATGCCGACGGTGCCGTCTGGGTCGAGGACTTCGGCGGGATGCTGCCAGCCTTTGGCCTGGGCGAGCTGCCGGTAGTGGCTGTGTACCAAGAGCGCTGCGCCCAGGCGATCCTGGCTGTCGTTGATCCCGGCCTCTTGTGCCAGCGCTTCGAGGCGCTTCAGGTGGCGGCGGAAGCGGCGATCGTTGAGCACCAGCCGGCGCAAGCGCTGCTTGGTCGAATGGGGCAGGCTGTCGGCGCCATCCGCCAGCAGCGCGACGTCTTCCAACGTCAGAGGGTCTTCAGCAGTCGGGGGTTTCTTGGCCATCGATCGATGCTCCTGGCAGGTCTACCGGCGCCCGCAGAAGGCGGGCCGCTCGCTGCGCCGAAGCTTGGCAAGGCGGACCCTGCCTGTCGCCACACATTCCTTGATGGATGAGAGCCTCGATGGGCCGAATCCTTTGCTGATCGGTCAAATCCCTTAACCGCCGCGGCCAAACCTGTCAGGATTCTTAATCAGATTCCGACAGGAATAGACCTCGAGCTAGGCGGTTTGAGAGATCCGCCATCTTTCATCCATCCCCGAAAGGAGGTTGCCGATGCAGGTCAGAACTGCGGTGCTGGCGGGTTTGGGCCCGTTCCTGGATCCAGACGGCTGACGTTTGGGCCCGGCTTGCTTAGAAAACGAGCCGGGCATTACGCTTCGGGCAGACGCGATCCAAGATACAGAGGCGGAGGGTCTCGCGGCGTAAGCACCTTTCGCGGGCTTCCAAGTAGATCTGCTGGGAAATCTGTTGCTGGCTATAGCCGTTGAAGCCAGTCCGGGCCATGTACAGATGTGACGTCAAGGCCGCTTGTCTCGCGCTGTCGGGATCAACGTCTACCAACACCCAAGCATACTCCAGCCAGCAAACCGCGGCATCGGCGAGAAAGTTGTTCTCTTCGTACCAGCGAGCAGTTTGTTGAAGGACACGGGCCGACTCGAGCACTCCACCTTCAAGGCCAAAGATCAGACCATCGATATGTCGATGAGTGGTCATTAGAAAAGGTGATGTCGCCAACGGTATCGCCGCCCGTAGCGCTCGGATCTCCGCCAGTTTCGATCCGCTGAGTCGGTCCGCTAAGTAGATGCGAGCTAGCAACCGAGCGACATGTGCGGATTGATGGAGATCGCTGGCGAAGGGAAAGCGCCGCAACGCCGCTATGCACCAGGTCAACGGCCGAGAGAGGTCCTGGCCAGCCGCAAATAGGATAGTAGCACGCTTAATCACCAGCCGAATTCGCTCAAGCTCGTCACCGGCTCGTTTCATTAGCGAGGCGGCTTGCGTCAAGCATCGGCGAGCCTGGCGTACCTGCCCCAATCGGTCCAGCAGCGATGCATGGAGCGAATAGATCCGCCCTTCAAGCCAAGGCTCGGTTGCCACCGAACGCACCCCTTCCAACGCCTTTTCAAACGCCACCTTGGCCTCTTCGAGGCGGCACTTGCGACGCAGCGCGTTCCCATGAAAGGCCAGCGCCAGTGCGTGGCGTGCTTCGCCCCCAGCTCGGGGCTGCCCCTGGCCAGGGACCTCAGTAGCAGCGAGGGCCAAGTCGACGTAATGCTCGGATTCCACCGCGTCCTGCATCAAGCGTACCGTGGCGCTGTCCACCAGCAACCAAAAGAACGCGTCCCCGTGGTACTTGGGGTCCGCGGCCACCACGCTCGGTCGGCGCTCCTTCGGCGCCGCCAGCAGCTCAATCAGGCGGCGATTGGCGCTCTGCCAATCCACCCACGACTGTTCCAGCGTGGCGCGGCCGAGACGCTGGTGCACCCAGTGGACATACCAGTGCGCCGCCGAGGAGTCGGCATGGGTGCGCAGCATGCGATGGAGCAACCGCTGGGCGCCGGGATCGACGCCGGTGACGAGGCGAATGACTTCCTCCACTCGCCGCGGATCGACATCCCGGCGCACCGCCAACTGCTGTGGCTCGGGCTCGGCAATCGCCTCCGGCGCCAGAGCGCGGAGGGTTTCCGCCAGCTGGCGGACCTCGGAGGAAGCAAGCTCGCCGTGTTCAGCCCGGCACCACAAATCGAACGCCGGGTCACCGGTGCTCCGTCGCAGGGTCTTGCGCACCTGTGACGGCGTCGCCCCGGTACGTCTCTTGAACGCCCGGCAAAAGCGCCGATAGCTCAAACCGACGGCTTCCGAGACCTGCTCGATGGTCCAACGCTCGTCCGCCACCAGCGCCAGGGCAGTCTCGATGCGGCGCTTCTCGATGCCGTCCGCTAGCGTATCGCCGACGAAGAACCGCACCTTGGTGGTCAGCGCCGTATCGCGCAGGCCCAGCCGGCGGCGGCAGACATCGACGCTGAGATCAGGATCAAAAAGATGATCAGCGATGTCGGCCAGAACCCGCACGATCTCCCGCGGCAGCCCCTGGGCGCGCTGGCGCAGACGCTGCCGAGGCCGCCTGCCAGCACGCTCCAATGCCTGCTCCAGATCGCTACCGGAGGTCACGGCGCAAGCCTTCGCGACCTCAAGCTGACGCTGAGGTCCCGCAGTGCCCGCTGCGGTCGCGGCCGTCGCCGGGTCGAGGACCGTCGGATACAGCCGGCGCAGCCGCACTCCGAGAGATCGCGCGCCAGAGGCGAAATCGCCACCCTGCGCTCGGTGCCAGCTCAACGGATCGAAGCGCGGATGCAGGTGGGGCGCAAAGCGGACCATCTCGGGAACGCCCCCGATCCAGCGCTCACACGCCCGGCGAAACGCCAGATAGCTGCCGAGTCCGACCACCAGCGCGGCGCGGCCGGTCGGAATCCGACCGTCGCCGATCTCCAGCATGCGCAGGGCGGTGCGGGTTCGAAGCTCCTCGATATAGGCCCCCGGCGACGCGTCGAGAAGTGGATCGGCGGTGTCGCCAGCATCTCGCCAAGCCGCTTCAGGATCGAATTCGGACGAAAACAATTCTCTTTCGATGGTGGCGTAAAAAGCCCCATGGTGGGACGGCGCCCGCTCCCGGTCGCACCGGATTCGGTCAAGCGCCGCTACCGAGGCCCGACGGAAGACGTCGTCGACCGCAGCTTGGAGAATGCTCGTCAACTCAGGAAGACCTCGCCAAACTAAGAAAGTAGGCAAGAAGTCTAGCAGAAAGATCTTGGCTGGAAGCGTGGCTCGCCCGCCCCGGGTCCCGTGCCCTGAGTTGTCGTGGACCCACAGATCGATTGGGCCATGGTGGCGGCGATTCAGGAATGCCTGTCGCGTCTGCCGGCGAGTTGGCGGCGGGACTTTCTCCGCCATTTCTGCCAGGGTGATCAGTCTCCACCCCCGGAATTTAGCCAAAATCTCCAGTGTTGACGTTCTGAAATCTCAGCGTTTCGCCGATGGGTCGTTCGTCGACGCTCACCCTCGAGCTGCTCGAGGCTTTTGCAAGGGGTTGGACACTCGGTAGGTCGGGTCAAGAACCTCCAGGACGCCTTTGGATTTGTGTCCAAAGGCTCTTGGAGGCGTAAGCCTGCTAGATGACAAGCGTCCACTCCTTCGCTTTAGGCAAATCCGCCGCGTTCTAGAGCACCAACACATCACCGCGAGGCTCTCGCGAGAGATTCTGGGATGTCAACATTCTTGCGCGAGGCTGGCGCGAAAAATTGTGGGGCGTCCAACCTCGCTCGAGAACCTCTTTCGAGGGCTTGGACACTTGTCCAAGCCCTCGAAAAAGGATCAGCTTTGCGTTGGACTTCTCAGCTTCGGCCATAGAATACGAAGGCACCCAAATAATGAGGTCACTTCTCTTGGAGGTCGCATCGAAGTGTATCCCGCCAAGCTCACAACATCCGTGATCGCCGCCACCGTCGCCGCCATGCTCCTGGCCTTGTTTCTGGCCGTACCGACGAACGCGACATCTCCGCCATCTTCGGTGGTGTGGTTCGATCAACTCATCGACGCTCCCCCCCTCGAGGCAGCCTCCGAACACCAGCTCGTCGAGTGGCTCAATGCTGCCCTGCTGTCGATTTCCGCTGATCCGATCGCGGCGGTCGGGAAGCTACCGAAACAGCTGCGGGACGACAAGACTCCCCGAATGATCTTTGCCTCGGTGAGCGACGGTGTCCGTGCCGCCACGGTGATCCGAGGTTCGGGTCACGGCACGGCGGCAGCTTGCGAGCAGCTACTCGCGCATGCCAGACAGCTCGAGATCGACATCCGCGGGATCAAGATCGACCTGGTGCACAACGTGGTCCACGAGCCGGGACTCGACTTGGGCCAGGCACTCAATCTACCCCGTAGCCTCTTCGGCCTGGCTTTCGAGCAACCTCATGAAATCGCCTTCCTGCCGGGGGAATTGGTGGCTTACACCTTGGTCAACACTGACCAATTGGTGAGGCTCGAAAATATCGGCCGTCGCCCGGGAACCGCGACGCTGCTGACGGCTGCCAGCTCACCGGACTTCCGGTTGAACCTGTTCAGGTTCTCGGCCGGGAGTTATTTTGTCGAAGGCGACGAGGTTCTCCCCCTCTATCGCGGACATCGACGCTTCGAACACCTGACCCCGGAGAGCCTGCTCGAGAGCGCCAAGCTCGCTGGCGCCTATTTGACCCAGGCGGTTGGTCCCGACGGACGCTTCGTTTATTCCTATCGCCCGAAAACCGACGAGGTCCGTGATCGCTACAACATCCTGCGCCATGCCGGCACCATCTATTCGATGATGGAGCTCTACCAAGTCAGCCGTGAGCCCGAGCTCTTGAGCGCCGCCGAGCGCGCCATCGGTTATCTGCGCCGGGCGATCCAGCCCTGCACCATCGGCGAAACCCAAGCGGCTTGCGTGGTCGAAGATCAGGAGGTCAAGCTGGGCGGCAACGGTTTGGCGATCGTCGCTCTCGCCAAACATGCTGAAGCCACCGGCACCCAACCGCACACCAACCTGATCTCCGATCTCGGCAGTTGGATCCTCGCCACCCAGGATGCGGCTGGCGACTTCACGATTCACAAACAACCGTTCCCGCAGGGCCCTCCTGACCGCTTCCGCTCGCAGTACTACCCCGGCGAAGCCCTGCTGGCCCTGTTGCGAGGAGGCGGAACAGAGCCCAGCTGGCTGGAGGCGGCGGCCAAGGGCGCCCGCTGGCTGATCGAGGTGCGCGACCGTAGCGTGCCGACCGATCGTCTCAACCACGACCACTGGCTACTCTACGCGCTCAATGACCTGCACCGCCGCCAGCCCGACCCGCTTTATCTCGACCACGCAACACGCATCACGCAGGCCATTCTCGAACGCCAAAACCGAAAACCCACTTACCTCGATTGGCTCGGCAGCTATTACCGCCCTCCCCGCTCGACACCCACCGCGACCCGCACAGAAGGCTTGACCGCCGCTTACCAGCTAGAACGCGACTTCGGCGACCCGGAAAAGGCCCAAGAGATTCTCGAAGCCATCAAGCTCGGGGTACGGTTTCAGCTTCAAACCCAGTTTCGACCGGAGTCGGCGATCTACCTGCCTAACCCGCAGCGTGTCCTCGGAGGGTTTCGCCGCAGCCTCGAGAACTACGAGATTCGCATCGACTACGTGCAGCACAACATCTCGAGCCTGCTAGCTTTGAGCCAGATCCGGCTCGATCGCCCCAAGACTCGCTAGCGACGCCCGGTGATGACGTCGATATTCGCGAGCTTCGCGGCGCGATCCGTGCGGCGACTTGGAGGCGGCGCAGCTTTGCGATTTGCCTCGGGTGTGCGCTACCATATATGCATTAATTGCTATGGAGGGTGCTGCCATGCGGCCGCTTCGAACGTTGTTGGGTTGTGTTTGGCTGATCGTTTTCATTCAGGCGACGCCAAAGCTTCAAGCGCAAGTCTGCCAGGGCAGCTCCGCCATCGGCTTCGCCGCCGGTTCCGCCACGATCAACGCATCGCGCAACTGCCAGAATCTCTTCTGGTGCCACGCACCGTTACCGTCTTCCGTCGACTTCCGCGTCATGCCGCCGGGCTGTGACCCCATGGAGGAGATCTGTACGGTGCGGGCGGTGGTTGCCTCGGAGTTTCCCGGCAACCACAACAACACCCTGGGCATCGGCTTCTTCGACAGCCCGGTCAAGCTGCTGTGGGAAGACGCCAACAACAACTTCGTCGGCGCCTGCGGTAACGCTGGAGCCCGTATCCAAGTCGACGATGGCGAGACCTGGATCGAGCGTCCGTTCAAGTGTGGCGATAGCGGTGGTGGCCAGGTCTACGAACTCCAGATCACCGTTTGCGATGGGGTCAGCGGCTGCGAGCAGAACAGATCAGTCTTTGTAGACCTCACCGACGGAGCCCTCGACCCAGCCGTGTGTCCACGACCACCGGAAGACGACTGTGATGAGAATTGCCTGGCCTGTCGCACGACTGACAGTGGGGCAGGCGGCGGTGGCGCTTCCGCCGCGGGTGGCGGAGGCCATGGCGGCGGTGTGGGTACCGGCCCTGGCGCGTTCTTGCGTTACAAAGCCGGCAGCGTTGGACGCGACGACCTGCCGGGCTCGCCCGGCCCGGGTCTGGCACGCTTCTGGTCCCACAGTTACGCCATGCGTCTGTTCGAAGACGACGATCCGGCACCCCATGCCAGCCGTGTCTATTTGGTGACGGAAACCGCGGTCTACCGCACCTTCATCGACGATGATGGTGACGATAATTACGAGCAAGTCTTCCCGGGCGACGAGTACCGCCGGCTGACTCCCACCGTCAGTGGCTGGACGCTGACCGATCTCGACGGCACTGTCGATACGTTCGACGCTGACGGTCTTTGGCTGCAACGGGCTGATCGCAATGGCAACACCATGCAGGCGACGTACACCAGCCAGAGCTTGACATCGGTGAGCTTCGCCGACGGTCGGCGCGAGGACTTCGCCTACGATGTCGGCGGCATGTTGGAATCGATCACCGAAGTTGGAGTTGATGACGTCGCCACCCGCACCTGGTCTTACACCTGGGCCAGTGACGACTTGACCCGCATCGACCGTCCCGACGGCACGGCGCTCGAATACCGCTACGACGACCCGGCCCATCCCGGCCACATGACTCGGACAACTCTGATCGCCAGTGGCGGCACCAGCGAGCGAATTACCGCCGCCTGGGAATACGATTCCGAGGGTAACGTCGTCAAGTTATGGCGCGGTGCGGCAGCTTTCGACGACGGCATCGACCAGTGGCAGTTCGCCTTCGACAATCCCATGCTGCCCACTGTCACCACCATCACCGATCCTCTCGGCACAGTCTCGACCACGACGTGGGATGGACGCGACGCGGTGGAGCGTAAACCCAGAGTTGTCCAGGTCAACGGCGACTGTCCAGCGTGCGGTGTCGGTCCCAACAGTCAGCTGGTCTACGACGATCCGGTCAATCCCTACCGGGTGACCGAGGAGGTTGATGGCCGTGGCCACATTACCCGTTTCACTTACGACGGCAACGGCCGCACGACGAGCCGGATCGAAGCCTTCGGCTCGCCCTTCGAGCGCGAAACCACCTGGACGTACGACTCCACGTTTCCAGCCTTCGTCGCCACCATCGAGCAGCCGTCGACGGCCGGCTTCCCCAACGTGAAGACCACCACCCATGGCTACGATGCCTTTGGCAACCGCACAAGCCAGATGCTCGCCGGCTTCGAAGCCGGAGCAGCTTTCAGCTACGAGACCGTCTTTGCGTATAACGCGGGAGGTCAGGTCACCTCGATCGACCCACCCGGTTACGGCACCAACGACCAAACCACATACGCCTACGACCCGACCCGCGGCAACGGCTTCTTGGTGCTGCTCTCGCGAACCGATCCGCTGATCGGCGCGACAACCTTCGGCAACGATGCGTTCAATCGGCGGATCTCGGTCACCGATCCCAATGGAGTCGTCACCGACACCCAATTTGATGCCTTGGATCGCGTGCGCTTCATCATCCAGCGCGGGGCAGTGCCTGCGGACGACCTCGTGACGGAGCACCGCTACAACGTCTTTGGCGACCTCTTCCAAACCATCCTGCCGGAGGGCAACGTCATCGAGTATGGCTACGATGCCGCTGGCCGCCTGACCACGATCGAGCGCAAGGTTGACGACCAAGCGTCGAGCCATGTGGAGCGAGTCGTCTACACCTTTGATGGTGCCGGCAATCGAGTGCTCGAAGAGCATGAGCGCTGGACCGGTACGGATTGGGAGAAGCGGTCACAGACCGCGTTTCAGTATGACAACCGCTGCCAACTCGCCCAACTCACCCAAGGCTTCGGCGGCGATGAGGCGGTCACCGAGTACGCTTACGATTGCGAAGGAAGTCTCGATCGGATGTGGGACGCCAACCATCCGAGCGGCGATCAAGTCAACCCGGCGTCAACGGAATACACCTACGACGAGCTCGATCGGCTCACCGCAGTGAGCCAGCCATGGGGTGGCGTCGGCGGTGGCACCACTGTCGTCACCTACGAATACGACGTGCAGGATCATCTCGCCCAGGTCACCGACGGCGAGGGTGGCGTCACCAGCTACGTCTACAGCGACCGCGATCTCATGACGATGGAAACCTCCGAAGTCTCCGGCGCCACGACCCACACCTACAACGAACATGGCGAGGCAAACTCCCGCACCGATGCTCGTGGCGTCACCTTGATCCGTACTATTGACGCTCTCGACCGGGTAACTTTGCAAGACTACCCAGGAACCGCGCTCGATGTCGTAACCATCTACGATGATCCCGCCGTCGACTTCTCTCTCGGTCGCCCGACCCGCATCGAGCGCGACGGGCATGCCGTCGACTATGCCTATGATCGTTTCGGTCGCATGCTGCAAGACGGCTCCCTGACCTATGCCTACGAGAAGAACGGCAACCGAACCACTATCGGGTATCCTGGAAGCGTGAGTGTGAGCTATACCTATGACGCCGTTGATCGCCAGGCCACCATGACGTTGCAGCGGCCGGGGAAGCCGGACCTTGGAATCGTGACCGCGTCGAGTTACGAGCCTTCCGGACCGTTGGCCTCGGTGACAATCGGCAACGGACTCGTCGAAACCAGAGGTTACGACACGCGCTACGTCCCTGCGTCCATCCAGGTCGGCGCCGTGCTTGATTGGCAATACGCCACCGACGCCGTCGGCAACATCACCGGCATCACCGACGCGCTGAACGCGGCGAACGATCGCAGTTACGTCTACCAAGACGTCCAGTATTACCTCACGCAAGGCGACGGCCCATGGGGTGATCTCGGCTGGACCTACGATCGGCTAGGCAACCGGCTGACCGAAACCCGCGACGGTGTCGTCGATACCTACACCTACGTCGCCAACGCCGCGATGGGCAACTCTGCCCGGCTCGAGTCGATCGCCCTGGATGCTAGCGGGCCACACGCCTTCACCTACGACGCTGCGGGCAACCAGACCCAGGTCGACGCAGCCGGTAACGTCATCGATCGGACCTACGATGCTGCCAGCCGCATGGCGCGTCAAGAGCGTGCCACAGCCAGTGCCAGCACCGACCTACTCTATGACGGTCGCAGCTTCTTGCGTCGTTCCACTGGGATTGCACCAGATGCTGGGAGCGGTGTCTTTTGCGATGGCTTCGAAAGCGGCGACATCAGTGTCTGGGGTGGTGTGGGAACATGCCCTGCGACACCCAGTCTAACTATCAGTGAACCGACCTACGATTCAGACGGTCTGCTGCATCGTGTAATCCATCCGGGTGAGGCGAGCTACGTTCTGTACTTCGCTGGTCGTTCGGTCGCCCAATTCGATACTGGCGGCAGCTTCTTTTACTTGACAACTGATCATCTCGGGTCACCGGTGTTGGCGACGGATACGTCGGGAGCAGTCAACTGGGGAGGTGGCTTTGAGCCTTTTGGTTCCGACTACGCTGGCGCGTCTGGAGCCGGAGTGTTTCTGAGGTTCCCGGGGCAGTGGGATGATGCCTCTTGGGCGGAGTCGGGTATGGGTGGGGAAGTCGTGTACAACGTCCACCGATGGTATGGGAGGCTGATAGGCAGGTATACGAGGACGGATCCCATCAACTTGGGGCTTTTGGGCAGTGCAAATCATCCCCCAGACCTGGCGGTCGACTCGGTAGATGCCTACTACTTGGCGATGTACCGCACAGGGAATCCAGATCACGAGCAACCATACGTTTATGCGGCAGGGAATCCGCTAACGTACTACGATCCGCTTGGTCTCTTTGGACCCGGAGCGCTTGCTCGGGCGGGAGGCGCATGTGTAGCGGTCGACGGCCCGCTAACAGTAGGCGACGTTATCGGTGTGCCGCTATTGATTGGTGCAGCAGTGTGGGCAGCTGCCGATGTCATTACAGATTGGTGGAGCAACGTTGATGAATGTCGAAATTGCAGCCCAGACCCTTGTGATGCGCAATACACGGCAGACTCTGAAATCTGTAGGAAGCAAAGCACAAGACACCTGCGAGCCCTTTGTTGGGCGAAAGCGGCGGAGCGCTACGGTAACTGCATCGCTGGGCGGCCAGTTCAGCCGCTCTTTCCCTTGAAATGAGTGAGAACATGAGTGATTCCAGCGAACGACCAGCGGACAGCTTCGAAGAGCCACTAAGGATTGCCCACTCCTTGATGCGGCAGCGGAAAGGCGAGGAAGCGTGCTGTTTTTTGCTCCAAGCAGAAGAACGTGCGCTGTCCAGTGAGATGCCTGACGATGCTGCGCTGTACTCCAGCGTACGCGGATCCTACCTGGTTGCAATGGGCCGAGACGCATCCGCATTGGAAGCC